>CP166960.1:2056775-2394904 GCA_041447175.1 Candidatus Bathyarchaeia archaeon
TCCAATGTTATCGCTCTCTTTTTTTGAATAACCTACCTCTTAGGAGTATGCATATAAATTTTTCCACAATACACCAACCAAACGTAAAAAAAACTCAATTCATCAACTGTTTTGAAGTTTTTATTCCATTCAGAGATACATAAAGGTACATTTGCAAACCGCAACATAGAGAAGCTTAATATTTTGATTAGGGCGCTTTAAGGTAGGCGGCGTTCACCTCTTGGGAAAACACCGAAAAATTGACAAAATAGACGTAACCATTTTAAAGGCTCTACTAAAGGATGCACGCACTAGTTTTGTAGAAATCGCCAAAGACTGCGCGGTCCACCCCAACTTGATAAGAACACACTACAACCGGCTAAAACAGGATGGAATAATCACGGGTGAAATCACAGAAATGAACCCGCAATCTTTTGGGTACAAGTTTTTTGCCTACGGAGGGCTAAGAGTTGACCCCGATAAGATGGCACGGGTTATCAGTAAATTAGAGAAGATACCCACAATTATGCAGACTGCCGAAGGAGTTGGAGGAAGAAACATCCTGTGTTTCATAATAGCCCGCGACATACCAGATTTAAACAAAACAATAACCCAATTAAGGGAAATTGAGGGCGTAACGGCAGTAGACTCAAACCCTGTTATCCAAACCAATCGAACAGTTTTCCCAGAGAACCTTCAAATCGCTGAAGAGGAACAAGATGGACGAAATTGATAAAGAAATAGCAAAAATTGTATCAAAAGACGCGCGCATCCCCTTCAAAGACATCGCAAAACAGCTGGGAATTTCACCTCAGATGGTAATCAGACGATACAATAACCTGAAAAAAACCGCGTTCGCGTATTGCTCGATAACAGTCAATCTGAAAAAACTTGGCTTTGAAGCCTCAGTTGGGTTCACTTTAAAAATCAGAGAAGAAAACCACAGAGAAATCGACCAAATATACGACAAAATAACAAAATTCCCCAATGTGATTATTGCGGACAAAATGCTCGGACCATGTGATATGTCCTTTCTCATTCCAGTGCGAAGCTTTGAAGAAATTTTTAAATTTCAAGAACAACTCGCCAGCATAAAAGGCATCGAAAAAATAGAAATGACCTTATATCGGGCACACGAGAACTGGCCTAGACAAATCTGCACCAAGCTTCTACAAGAGCAACATGAAAAAGAATAAAGTCAATTCTTCGCAAGCCAATCAGCACACTTAAGTGCCTCTCCATATCTCATGCGGTTTGCTGGGGCTTTGGAGCAGAAAACAAGGAGAGAAAGAAAATGAGCCCAACGAGCAAGGTGAAACTTCATGCTCCAGAGCCTTCTCAGCCCATGTTTTTCTTTCAACTTTCAAACAAAAAAGGGAAGAAGGAGAGTGCAATGGTTTATTTTCGTCTTCTCAACACAAGAACAGCTGCAACTGCAATTATGACTATTACGGCTGCACCTATCGCGATGTAGGTTGTGGTCGGCATAGCGCTGGTTGGTGGCGGGGGTGCTTCGCTGGGGGAAGGTGAAACTGACTGCAGGGGTGTTGGAGTGGAGACCGTTGGGATTGTTGGAGCTACTACTGCAGGTACCGCTGCGGATGTTTCTGAGACTACAAAGGAGGTTCCTGCCTCGCTGCCGTAGTAGGCGTTGGAGCCTTCGAAAGTTGCAGTGACCGTGTAAAAGCCAGATACTGGTGGCGTCCATGGAACTGCAAAGTTGCCCAGTTCATCCGTGGTTACTGTTCCGATTTCTTGGGTGTTGCCGTTGGGGTCAAGAGCAGTCAGATACACTGATACGCCTGTCACATCTGGCTTTGGAAATTGTTTGTAGACGTAGAGCATCCAGTCACTCATACTTTCATCCGATACAGCGGGTACACCGTTGGGGAAGCGGGCGGTTAGGGCGTATTCTTGGGTGCCTGGGGAGATGTCAGTCACGGTGCCACGCATTACTAAGCTGTTGCCTGCGGCTATGCCAGTCAGGGGCGCCTCCACGGTTGTCGCGCTGGGTCCTTTGCCTATGGCATAAATACGCTGGTCGTAGGTGTCCATTGTTGCGATTATGCTGTCGCCGATGATAGCACGTCCACCCCAGCGGGTTTGTCGGAACATGCCATCTACTTTCCAGATTTCTTCGCCAGTTTCAGCATCCAGACAAATGAAGGGTGCACCTCTTGGTCGGGGGTCAATAGCTGAATGTTCGTAGTGACCGACGTAGAGTTTTCCGTCCGTAACAAACAGAGGTCTTAGCCACCAAGTGTTAGCCCACAAGATTTCGGTGTATGTGTCGTTGGCTTCATATTTCCAGAGGCGGTCACCGGTTTGGACGTCATAGCAGTATACGATACCGCTGACGCTTGCCGAGTAGAGTTTTCCGTAGGCGATGACTCGGGCTCCAGCTTTAGTGTCGTCCAAAGCATCTAAGTAGTACTGGGATTCGGTTGGTCCCCACATGTACTCGCCTGTTGTTAGGCTAAAGCCATAGTTTTGGCAGGTTTCCTTTGAGAACAGAACGCCAACGTTATCTTCCGCGCTTGCGGTCATCCATTGCACAGTTTGGTTGCCTGAAACCCAATCAGCGGGAGCAGCCCAGGTGTTATCGAATAGCAAAGTGCCTTCCTGACCTTGTTTGAGGCTTAAGCCCCACATTCTAACGGAGGAAGAGGTTATTTGTGCACCAACAACTTTGTCGTCGTAGTATGTCGCTACGACGCTACCAGTCAGCCCTGTGGGTATGGTGATGTTCCATTGGATTCCACGGGAAGCAGGGAACACTCGGGGGTACTGTGCAGTGTTTAGGTATCGACCCCAACTGCCGTCTTGGCTGCTACCTGTGTCTTGGGGGTTAACGGTTTTGCTTGAATTCCAAAGAGTCATCCAACCTGCATCTGTGTTGAGGGTGTATCGGTAGATTTCGCCATGTGGACCGTATACGTTGCTGCCTGAAGGCACATCGGTTACAGTGTATGACCAGTCACCAGTGAAAGCATCATATGCGTTCCAGGTGGTGCCGCTGGTTGTCCACAGGTAAGTGAAAACGCCGTGCCCGTTGAATCCGTCCCAGTAGAAGGTTTGACCAAACGATAAGCTTTGAACCACGCCGTTAGCGTCTAAGAGGGGTTTACACCAGAGTTCTTCGCCTGTGTGCAGGTCAACTGCGCAGACCTCCTGGTTTTCTATAGCTACGCTTCCTCTGCCTTGGGTGTTAATTGTGTTGTAGTAGAGAATTCCGTTGATAATCACGGACGAGAGGAATTTGCCTTCGTAAGCATCCCCCATCTCCATAGAGTGCCCATCAAGGTCACCTCCTACCAATCCGCCCATTTCAAGCGGTTTTGTCCAGAGCACGTGGGCACTTTCAGGTCCATCATTGTATGGTGCGTACAGGTTGTCAGGTGAAGCGACCCAGCTTCCTGCAATTGATGCCCATTCCCTGATTTGAGAGTCAATTGGACGTGTCCAGTATTCTGTTGGAAGTGAAAAGCCAGGATAGGACGGAGGCATTGTTTCTTGAACAACAACCGAAAGAGGTTCGCTACTGCTGGCTAAAAGCAATGTACCTGCTGCGCCAGTTCCACTTATGGTCGCCGTGAGTGGCCCTTGATCAGGAGAGTGAGTTTGGAAGGTGTATATGCCAACTTGATCGGCCATGTAAACGGTGCCTGTTCCGCCGGTTAAGTCAGTAGTAAGGGGACCCAAGGTCTCTTTTGTGCCGTCGGGTCTTGTGACATCCACGGTCAGACCTGTCCAAGGTCCTTGTTGCCAATTTGAGGCATCTGTAATTCCCACGTGCAACAGGATTTCTTGTCCAACACCAGCAGGGTTAGGCAAAGCCCCGATGTAAGCGTAAGTTTGCTTCTGAACTTGAGCATTAGAGGTTGGAAGGGTAAGCAGAGGCATTGCAAGAGCTATCAATAGGAGTAGACAGAAAGCTTTGGAGAGTTGCCGTTGTTGAGTCTTCCGATTTGTAAAATATTGTATTATAGACATATCTTCGTCTCCATAATTAATGAAACAACAGGTGGACTAGTTTGGTTTTTAAAATGTCCCAGTAAGTCGCCCGACTACCAATTGTTTAAAGAAATAGAGATTAGAAAAGACTAAAGAAACGGATTCGCAGAGGCAACAGTCAAAGAAGAGCAACAAAAAGTAAACTATAGTTCCAGAATCAAGACCATTTTGATTAAGGCTACGTGTTTTAGAAAAAATCTTAAAAAAGGAAGGACAGATATTTTTTACACGCAATCTTTGGAGAGAGATAATAGTTGTTTCAAGAAGGGATAGTGCAAACACTTGCAGATTTGGGTCTCACGGTACTGCAGGCAAGAGTCTACATCGCTCTTACAAAAACAGGAACCTCAACGGGAAGAGCAACCGCAAAAATGGCTAAAGTAGCCTCACAAGACGTTTACCGTGTGTTGTCAGAGCTTCAAGAAAAAGGATTTGTGGAAAAAATAATCGCCAAACCCAACAGGTATAAACCCATACCCATTGAAGAAGGGCTCTCGATGCTGCTTGAACGCAGAGACCAACAGACTATGGCGTTGGAGAGGGAATGCGAGGAAATATCAAGAGCTATCAAAGGTATGGCTGGAAAAAAGGAGGTACGAGGCGAAATTGGCGACTTCATTTTGATTCCCCAGAAAGAGCCGATTGAGAAAAACTTTGTTAAAATGTGGCAGACGAGCAAAGTAAGTGTTGACATGATTAATTATTTCCAAGAAGGAATTGTGGGGCATGAAAGAAAGTTTGAGTTAGAGGTTGAAGCCTTAGACAGAGGAGTAAAAATTAGGGACATACTTTACAGGTCAGAGGTGCCGTATCGGTTGCCAGCGTCTGTTTTGGCGTTACAGAAAAGAAAACCCCAGTTTAGCCTAAGATTTACCCAGCGCTCCCCGCCAGCCATCGTAGTTATAAAAGATAACAGAGAAGTGTTCATTTCAACCATGACCAGAGTGCACACATTAGCGCAGCCTTATCTTTGGTCAAACAACCTCAATCTTGTGCGACTAACAAAGCAGTGGTATAATATGATGTGGGAAAAAGCAACGGAACTTTTTGAAAGTGTCAGTCAATCAACAACCATCTTGCTTTAGGCTTCAAAAAGAAAGAGAACGTGAAGCCCAACATCCAAAAGAAAAAATTTGGTTACCAGAGCTTCCAAGGCAGAGCATTCATGTATTCGTTGAGGGAACGTATGGTGGTGCCGTTGTGTTGCTGCAACACATGGACAAGCGCCGACGCCAATTCTAAGTTCACGATAACAGGAACGTTAAACTCTACCGCTTGCCGCCGTATGATGTAGCCATCGGTCAACACGTCTGCGTAGCTGGTGCGTTTGTTAGGCAAAGGCACATTGATGACTAAGTCAATTTTGCGGTCCTGCAAGAAATCCAAGATGTTGGGGTTTTCGCCAGCTTCCTTAATCTTGTAGAGGGTGTTAACGCTGTCTACCCCGCCCGCATGCATAACTTCTGCAGTGTGTTTGGTGGCGTAGATTTTAAAGCCCATCGCCTCAAACGCCTTCGCCAACTCAACCGCACGTCGTTTAGGTTCGTCGCCGCCAACCGTTATGAGCACGGAGCCGTTTTGAGGGGGCATACGAAACTCGGCGGACTGAAGCGCTTTAGAAAATGCGTCAGCAAAGTTTTCTCCCAAACAAGCCACTTCACCCGTACTGAGCATCTCAACGCCCAAAACGGGGTCAGCGCCGCTTAAACGCATGAAACTGAATTGGGGCACCTTCACGCCCACATGCTGTATGGGGGGCAAATCGCAGCTTTTGAGGGCTACACCAAATTTCTTATCCAACATCGCCAAAGTGGCGAGTTCAATAAGATTTACGCCGCGGGTCTTGCTTACAAACGGAATGGAGCGGGAAGCGCGCAGGTTGCATTCGATAACGCTCACTTCGCCGTCTTTCACAAGGTACTGGATGTTATAGGGACCTTTGATTTTGAGGGCTTTGACAATTTTTTGGGTTGCATCTTCCACTTTCTTAAGAATGTCAGGAGTTAACGTTTGCGGCGGAATAGTCATGGTTGCATCGCCGCTGTGGACGCCCGCGTTTTCCACATGCTCAATGACTGCGCCGATGAGGCAGGTTTCGCCGTCTGAGACGCCGTCAGCTTCGACTTCCTTGGCGCCCTCGATGAATTTAGAAATAACAACGGGTTGGTCGCGGCTTACTTTGGCAGCCAACTTCAAAAAGTTGTCAAGCGAGGTTTCGTCGTAGGCGACCCGCATAGCCGAGCCCGAAAGCACATAGCTGGGACGCACTATAACGGGGTAGCCGATTTTTTCGGCGAACAGTTTGGCGCCTTCGATGCTGGCGAGCTTGCTCCATGGCGGCTGGGGGATGTCGAGTTTGTCAAGGAGTTCGCTGAATTTGGAGCGGTCTTCAGCGCGGTCGATGTCTTCGGCGGCAGTGCCAAGCAGTTTAACTCCGCTGTGAGCCAATTTCATGGCAAGGGTATTGGGGATTTGTCCGCCTACGCTGGCTATGAGTCCCTGCGGGTTTTCCTTCTCGTAAATGTCCAGTATGCGTTCAGGACTTAACTCTTCAAAGTACAGTTTGTCCGAAACGTCATAGTCGGTGCTGACGGTTTCAGGATTATAGTTAACCATGATGGCTTCTTGGACGCCGTACTTTTTGAGCGCCCAAACCGTGTTAACCCCGCACCAGTCAAACTCTACACTGGAACCAATACGGAACACGCCCGCACCCAAAACTAAGACTTTACTTTTAGATTTGCTCAGTTCAATGTCGTCTTCGTCGCCGCCATAAGTCAAGTACAGGTAGTTGGTTTTAGCGGGGTACTCAGCCGCCAAAGTGTCAATCTGCTTCACCACAGGCACAATACCAGCGGTTTTTCTGAACTGCCGCACTTCAGGCTCGGTCGTGTCCGTGCAGATAGCGATTTGCTCATCAGAGAAGCCGAGGCGTTTTGCTTCGCGTACGGTTTCGGTGGCGGTGCTGTCTTTGAGGTGAAGCTCCCGCAGTTTGGTTTCCATGTTGATGATGTTTTGGATTTTATGTAAAAAGAAGGGATCCACGCCGCTAAGCTGATAGATTTCTTCGATGGATAACCCCATTTTGAGGGCTTTGACCAACTTGTAGAGCCGTTGGTCAGTGGGGTTTTGAAGAACTTCACGGATACGTTCTATGGGTTCAATCTCGGAGTCCTCAGGGTTACAAACCAAACCCAGCTTGCCCGTGTCAAGCATACGTACAGCTTTCTGCAGGGCTTCTTCAAGGCATCGCCCAATAGACATAACTTCCCCGACGCTACGCATTTGGGGTCCAACGTGGCGGTCGGCGTACTTGAATTTCTGCAGGTCCCAGCGGGGAATTTTGACGGTGATGTAGTCTAGGGCGGGTTCAAAGCAGGCGGTGGTGACTTGGGTGACTTGGTTGAGCAATTCAGGCAACGTGTAGCCGATGGTCAGCTTTGTGGCTATGTAGGCGAGGGGGTAGCCTGTGACTTTGCTGGCAAGGGCACTGCTTCGGCTCATGCGGCTGTTGACTTCTATGACACGGTACTCTTCGCTTTTTGGGTGCAACGCCCATTGAATGTTGCATTCGCCCACGATACCTAAGGCGCGGATAGCGTTTATGGAGGTGCTGCGGATAAGGTGATATTCACGGTTAGTCATGGTCTGCGAGGGCGCCACAACAATAGAGTCACCCGTGTGGACCCCCATAGGGTCAAAGTTTTCCATGTTACAGACGGTGAGGCAGTTATCGTTAAAGTCACGCATAACTTCGTATTCGACTTCTTTCCAGTGCCCCACGTACTCTTCGACGAGAACTTGGCTGATGCGGCTTTGGGCTAAACCACGGGTTACGATTTCTTTAAGTTCGCTCTCGGTATGGGCTACGCCTGCGCCTTTGCCGCCCAAAGTGTAGGCAACGCGGACGATGACGGGGTAGCCAATTTCGTTTGCTACATCCAACGCGCCGCTAACGGTGGTCGCCGCTTTGCTTCTAAGGGGAGGAACACCTGCTTTGAGCATGGCTTCTCGGAAGCGTTCGCGGTCGCCCGTGTCCTCGATGGCTTGCACAGGGGTGCCTAAAACTTTAACGTTGTACTTTTCCAGTATGCCCTGTTTGTGGAGTTCAATACCGCAGTTCAACGCCGTTTGCCCACCGAAACCCAGCAGGACCCCATCGGGGCGTTCTTTGGCGATGACTTTCTCCACGTACTCAGGCGTGACAGGAAGCAAGTAAACCTTGCCAGACAATCGCGGGTCGGTTTGGATGGTTGCAATGTTGGGGTTAATGAGAACGGTTTCGATGCCTTCTTCTTTGAGGGCTTTAAGACATTGGCTGCCGCTGTAGTCAAATTCTGCGGCTTCACCGATTTTAATTGCGCCGCTTCCCAGAACCAGAACTTTCTTGATCCATTCGAGCTTAGGCATTACTGTTTTGACTCCATGTTTTTGATGAAAATGTCAAAGAGAAATTCGGTGTCGTAGGGTCCCGGTGAGGCTTCAGGATGCCATTGCACGGCAAAAACGGGTTTGGTTTTGTGCCGCATGCCTTCGACGGATTTGTCATTGGCGTTGATGAACCAGCATTCCAGAGGCGTCTTGGAGAGGCAGTCAAATTCCGCAGCGTACCCGTGATTTTGGGTGGTTATGTAGCACCGGTTAGTTTTCAGGTCCAGCGCAGGCTGGTTTTGGCTCCGATGCCCAAACTTCATCTTGTAAGTGTTTCCACCCTGGGAAAGCGTCAGAATCTGCGCGCCCAAACAGATGCCCATGACAGGTTTCTCCTCTACGAGCACCTTCATGGTTTCGATGGTTTTGACGCATCTCTTAGGGTCGCCTGGTCCGTTGCTTAAGAATACGCCGTCGGGGTTGTAGCTGAGAACATCCTGGGCAGAAGTATCATAAGGAACACGAATCACATCCATGCCTCGGCGGAGGAGATTGCGTATTATGCTGTTTTTGACGCCGCAGTCGATGAGTACCACGGTGTGTTTGCCTTCTGCCTTGTACTGCACAGGTTCCTTTACGCTAACTTCACTAACCAAGTCGGTCAGGTTAGGGTCAGGAATGCTTTGTGCTTCCTGCTGCAAGGCGTCAAGGTTTAGTTCTTCGTTTTCGGCGCAGACTTTAAGGATGCCCAGCATCACCCCGTGGGTTCGAAGTTTCTTAGTGAGCCTTCGGGAGTCCACGCCGCTTATGCCGGGGATACCTTCGTCTTGAAGCCATTTGTCCAGAGTCCGCGTGGAAGCCCAATGGTACGGCTCCGTGCAGAGCCCATGGATAATTAAGCCTTGAGTTTGGATACGTTCAGATTCAAAGTAAAGCGGCAGCCCCATATTCAGGTCATAAGGTGGAACGCCATAGTTGCCTACGAGCGGATAAGTTAGGGTTAGAATTTGTCCGCGGTAGGACGGGTCTGTGAGTGCCTCAGGGTAACCAACCATGGAGGTGGAGAAAACTACTTCACCAGAAAGTTTGGTTGATGCTCCGAAGCCTTTACCGAGAAAAATGGTGCCGTCTTCTAAGACCAGAGCCGCTTTTTTGCTTTTGCAGGAGTAAAGTTGTTGGACCAAAGCCCTATTCTACCTATCATGTATAATTTTTAAACGTTCCGTTGCCACGGAATTGTGAGGCATACTGTTGAGCAGTTGTGCCCAACTTGTTTTCTGCCTCCCCAAGTTCCTTGTCCATCTTAGATATATTGGATTTGGTGCTCAGCACCATTTTTTCACGCAAAGCCAACATCCTTTTCACCTCAACCGGTGCTGGTCCACCCTTCACATTGCATGCCTCCACCAATTTTAAGGGGTCCGCAA
Source organism: Candidatus Bathyarchaeia archaeon (assembly GCA_041447175.1). Lineage (NCBI taxonomy): Archaea > Thermoproteati > Candidatus Bathyarchaeota > Bathyarchaeia (SeqCode) > Bathyarchaeia archaeon. The sequence continues at coordinate 2,066,567 of CP166960.1, forward strand.
GCGCCAAAATGTCCGCCGCGGCGACTTCCAGTTGGATGCCTGTGGAGTCTTGTGCGGCTTTCTGCAGCATGTTGGGAGTGGCTTGGGCAAACGTCAATTTGGCGTCTATGAGCTGTTTTACGAGGGCGCCGACGATTTTGTGGGCGGAACGGAAGGGCACGTTGTATTTGCGTACTAGCAGGTTGGCAAGTTCGGTTGCCGCGACGTAGTTTTTGAGGGCTTTGCCTTGGACGCCGGTTGCTGTGACTTTGAGTTTAGGCATAAGCTTGTGGAACATGTCAAGCGAAGCGCGGACGCCGTCGAGTGATTTCCAGAGTTTGGGGGTGAGTTCCTGAAAGTCCAAGTTGTAGGTTGAAGGCAGGCTCTTCACTGCTGCAGTTACTGCAACAAAGTTTGCCAAGATGTCGCTTGCTCTTGCGCGGATAACCTCCAGAAGCTCAGGATTCTTTTTCTGAGGCATGATGCTGCTGGTGCTTGTGAACTCGTCAGGAAGCTCCACGACACCAAAGTCTGGGCTGCTCCAGATGATGAAGTCTTCGGCGAGGCGGCTCAGGTTCACCGCGATTAACGTGAGGTCAGCGAGGGTTTCGGCTATGAAGTCCCGGCTGCCCACCGCATCAAGCGAGTTCTCCACCAGACCGCTAAAACCGAGCAGTTCGGCGGTGCGGTCGCGGTTAATGGGAAAACTGGTTGTCGCTAAGGCTCCTGCGCCCAGGGGGCATAGGTTGACACGGGTGTAGTCGTTTTGGAGCCGTTGCGCGTCCCGCTCCAAAGCATCAACGTACGAAAGCAGGTAATGGGCAAACGTTACGGGCTGGGCAGGCTGCAAGTGTGTGTACTCCAAAATCACAGTTTCCACATGCTCTTCCGCAACTTCCACGAGGTGCTCCTGCACATGTGTCAAGGAACGCAGCAAGGTAAGAAGCTCATTGCGCAGGGTCATGCGGATGGCGGTGGCGACTTGGTCGTTGCGGCTTTTGGCTATGTGCAGGTTTCCGCCTGCCTCGGAGCCTGCCTCTTTGAGGACAGCCTCTTCGACAGCCATGTGAACGTCCTCCATTGAGGAGTCAAGGGTTAAGTCTTCAGTTTTTTCTAAGGCTGCCAGAAGCGCCGCGCCATCCTGTTTGGCAATTATGTTTTGCTCCATCAACATGACGACGTGGGCTTTGTTTATGGCGACCACAGCACTAAGAAGACGTGCGTCATCTTCGATTGAGGAAGTGAACTTGGCAACGTCTATGCGCATTGAGCCGAGTCTTCCGCCGTGTAGAATCTTTGACACACTCAAACCTCCAAAAGTTAGAGTTATGGCTTCTCGGTTTCCTGTGCTTTGGCTGAATGCTTCAGCGCGTTGTACATGCGGGTTTGTAGACCCCACAGTTCGATGAAGCCTTTGCTGTAGGACTGGTTAAAGGACGTTTTGATGTTGTAGTTCGCAAGGTTCTTGTCGTAGAGCGACATCGGGGAGGAGCGTCCGACAACTTGGAGTCCGCCCTTGTAAAGTTTGAGGCGAACTTCGCCAGTCACGTTTTCTTGTGAGCGGTTAATGAATGCGTCTAAGTCGGCTTTTAAGGGGTCAACCCACAGCCCTGCATATGCCAAAAAGACCCATTCAGCGTCCACTTGCTGCTTGAAGAGAACCTCATGGCGGGTCATAACCATTTTTTCGAGGTCTTTATGAGCTTCCAAAAGGACAATTGCGGCGGGGCACTCGTAGACTTCGCGGGATTTTATGCCGACAAGGCGGTCTTCAATGTGGTCTATGCGACCAACCCCGTTTCTGCCCGCGATTTCGTTGAGGGTTTCTATGAGTTTGAGGGGTTTCATTTTTTCGCCGTTAACCGAGACAGGAATACCCGCCTCGAACTGGATGGTTACGTATTCGGGCGTGTTGGGCGCTTCTTCAGGAGCAACCGTCCACTCATAAGCTTCTGCAGGGGGCTCTTGGCTGGCGTCTTCAAGCAGCCCGCATTCGATGGCTCTGCCCCAGACGCTGGCGTCGATGCTGAATTTTTTTGCTGCGGTGGAGACGGGGATGTCTTTGGTTTTGGCGTACTCGATTTCTTCGTCGCGGGTTAAGCCCCAGTCGCGGACGGGGGCGAGGACTTTTTTGTCGGGTGCAAGGGAGCTGAGGGTTATGTCGAAACGGACTTGGTCGTTGCCTCTGCCTGTGCAACCGTGAACCAAACCTGTGGCGTCTTCGTTTTGGGCGATTTCCACCATCTTTTTGGCAATGAGGGGTCGGCTCAGGGTGGTACTTATGGGGTATTTGCCTTCGTAGAGGGCGTTGGCTTTAATGGCGGGGTAGATGTAGTCGGTGACGAATTCGTCTTTGGCGTCTACGTGGTAGTGTTTGAGGACGCCAAGTTTGTTGGCTTTTTCACCTGCGGCTGCCAAGTCTTCTGGTTGCCCTACGTCAACTGTGACGGTTATGACTTGGGCATCGTATCTTTCTTGCAGGTATTTGATGAGGACGGAGGTGTCTAATCCTCCACTGTAAGCTAGGACGAATTTTTCTGGCATATTGCTCACCCGTTATTGAAACGCGAATTGTTCCCCTTACCTTCCAGACAGCGTTTTTAAACATTACGACTTTTTTGTAACATAACAAGCTTTAAATGTTCTAAATGATACAGTTTTGGTTTGTGACCATCGCCCAACAAGTCCGCAGCTACCTGCGAAACAAACCCTACCTCCTCGAAGCCTTAGAAAAAGGCATCGTCAACCTCAGCGAACTAAGCCGCCAAATCCAACAAGAACTCAAAACAGGAAACGCCGTCGCCATCAAAGCCGCCCTACGAAGATTCGCCGAGGAACTCCAACGCCACAAACAAAAACGCGAAGAAAAAGTACTCCAACTGCTCAAACGCAGCGGCGTTGCAGTCTACGACCGAAAAAGCGTCATAATCACCGCCAAAGAAATCGCCCTCAAAAACGGCTTAAAAGTTGACCTGCCAAATAAATACGTGTACCTACTAGACCGAGCAGACTTACCTCAGCGAATAAGCACATTGGTAAAACACGATAACTGCACCATGATTGTGATTAACTCCCCTGAAGAGTTAGAAGCCACAGTCGGAGTTGTTTCCTTCTTGACTGCCTTGCTGGCGGAAGCAAACGTGAACATCGTAGAGTTCGTTTCCTGCTGGACCGAAACCATCATCGTCGTGGAGAAAAAAGACAGCCTGAAAACGTACGAAACACTCACAAATTTAGTGGGCTAAACCGCTTGGGGTCACACAATAGTATTAATAATTACAGCCGAATAGTTGTGCAGAAGCTGGGGTGAAACAACGCCACTAAATCAAGTTACCTTAAAGTCACCCGCCACAAGCGCCAACGTGGGACCGGGATTTGACGTTTTCGGGTTAGCATTAGAATACCCAACTGACAAGGTAACTTTAACTCTGAACAGAGACAAAGAAATCAAAATTAAAGTTGCCGGAGTGCAGGCAAGAACCATCTCAAAGCTTCCCGAACGCAACACTGCAGGCGTTGTCGCAAAATACATGATGCAGCATTTCAAGCTGGACTCTGGCTTAACTGTCCGCATCAACAAAGGTATCTGGCCAAGCAAAGGTTTGGGAAGCAGCGCCGCATCCGCCGCGGCAGTAGCCTTTGGCATAAACCAGCTCTTTGACCTTAAACTAACACAAGAACAGCTCATACAGTTTGCCGCAAAAGGCGAAGCAGCATCCGCGGGTTCCGAACACGCAGATAATGTATCCGCCACGATATGCGGCGACTTTGTAATCTTACGGTCCTACAACCCCTTGGAAACCGTCAAGTTGAAGGCCCCCGCCGACATGGAAGTTTGTGTGGCTTTCCCCCATATGGTAACTCCGCCGCATAAAACCGCCAAAGCCCGCTCGGTTGTGCCCAAAATGGTAGCCATCGGCAAGTTGGTGCAGAACTTGGGCAACGCAGCCGCCATGGTCAGCGGATTTGCCAAAGGCGACGTAGAATTGATTGGTAAATCCATGGAAGACGTGATTGTTGAGCCTGCACGGGCAGCCTCAATCCCTGGGTATCAGCAAGTGAAAGAAAACGCCCTTAAAGCAGGTGCATGCGGCGTAACCATAAGCGGGGCAGGACCCGCAATGCTTGCGGTAGTTAACAAAAAAACCGCTGACGCTGACAAAGTTGCTGCCGCCATGAAAGCAGGCTTTGAGTCAGCCAAGTTTGAAGCAACAGCCTTCGCCACCAAACCGGGCGCAGGCGTATGTTTACTGGAGAATTGAAAACGTGACACATCAAGAATGCATAAACTGTGGAGCCAAATACGGCATAAACGAGATTGTTTATTTCTGCAAAAAATGCGGGGACCTCTTGGAGGTCAAATACGACCTCAAGGAAATAGCTGAGAAACTGGAGAAGAGCAACTGGAGGGACGTGCCGCTTTCTGTGTGGCGCTACAAAGAACTCATGCCCATCGGCGACGTAAGCAAAATTGTGTCCCTTAACGAAGGAGGCACAGGGCTACATTCCTGCCACAAGTTGGGCAAAAAGCTTGGCTTGTTGCAGCTGTACGTGAAAAACGAAGGGGAAAACCCTACGGGAAGCTTTAAAGACCGAGGCATGACCGTGGGCGTTTCCAAAGCCAACGAGCTAGGCGCCAAAAACGCCATCTGCGCCTCCACTGGCAACACATCCGCGGCGTTGGCGGCGTACACGGCAAAAGCAGGCATGCAGTGTACCGTGCTCATCCCTTCAGGCAAAATCGCCTACGGCAAGCTCTCGCAGGCCATGATTTACGGCGCCAAAGTCTTTCAAGTCCGCGGCAACTTTGACCAGTCGCTGGACATGGTTTTAAAGTTGGCTGAGAAGCACCCCAGCATTTACTTGCTTAACTCAATTAACCCGTTCCGTGTGGAAGGACAAAAATCGTTGGGTTTCGAAATCTGCGACCAACTCGACGGAGAAGCCCCCGACCGCATCGTCGTGCCCGTTGGCAACGCAGGCAACATAAGCGCCATCTGGAAAGGCTTCACCGAATACCACCAGCTTGGCTTCATAAACAAGTTGCCCAAAATGACAGGCATCCAAGCCGCAGGTTCCGCACCCATCGCCCAGATGATAAAGTCAGGAAGCAACGAAATGATTCCTGTTAAGGCACCTGAAACCGTGGCGACTGCCATCCGCATCGGCGCCCCCGTCAGCTGGAAAAAAGCCGTCAACGCCATCCGCAACAGCAACGGCACCGCCGAAACCGTAACTGACGACGAAATCCTCGCCGCCCAAAAACTGCTGGCTCGCGAAGAAGGAATTTTTGTGGAGCCCGCAAGCGCCTCATCCATAGCAGGGCTAATTAAGCTGGTCAACAAGGGCGTCATAGGCAAAAACGAACGTGTTGTCTGCGTAACCACAGGACACGGACTTAAAGACCCTGACACTGCAGTCAAGATGAGCGAAAAACCCATCGAGGTTGAAGCGGAAACGGAAGCCATCGAAAAAGCGCTGGGTCTGAAAGGCGAAGCACAAATTGCTGCTGCACAGGTGAAGTGAAAGTGAGAATCATCCTTGTGGGCTACGGCGTTGTCGGGCAGGGCTTAACCAGCATACTGCTTAGGCGACGGCTGGAAACCATCAGGGATTACGGCTTTAACCCCCGAATCGTCGCCATCGTGGACAAGGGCGGTGCAGCAATCGACGAGAAAGGTTTAGACTTTGAGCGCATGCTAAAGCTCAAGAAGGAAAAAGGCTCCGTGTCCCTTGACCCCAACGTTGGGCACCCAAAAATGTCTCCGCTGCAAACCATCGAAGAGGTCGAAGCCGAAGTCATGGTTGAAGCCTCCTCCACCAACGTCCAGAACGGCGAACCCGGCTTGTCCCACATCACAAAAGCATTCAAAACAGGCAAACACGTGGTAACCACCAACAAAGGCCCTTTAGCATTGGCGTTTCCCGCCTTGACTGAGTTGGCGGACCATAACAGGGTTTTTCTGCGTTTTAGTGGCACTGTCGGCGGCGGCACCCCCGTGTTGGAATTCGCCAAAAAATGCCTTGCAGGAGACAAAATTTTGGCGACCCGGGGCATACTTAATGGAACCACCAACTACATCCTCACGGAGATGGGAGAAAACCACATAGGCTTCCAAGAGGCATTAAAGAACGCGCAGCGGTTGGGTTACGCGGAAACCGACCCCACCAACGATGTGGACGGCATAGACCCTGCATGCAAAATTGTGATTTTGGCAAACTGGATTATGAACCGCAAAATAACCCTTAAAGACGTTAAAGTTACAGGCATCCGCGGCGTCACCGCCCAAGACCTCGAAGCTGCGGCTACACGGGGAAACACCATCAAACTTGTTGGCAGCGTAGATGGGGAAGCCAGAGTAGAGCCCACCGAAATTAGCAAACGCGACCCTCTCTGCGTGAGTGGTGTTTTGAATGCGGTGACTTTTGTTTCCGAGTTTGCCGGAGAAGAAACCATCGTAGGCAGAGGCGCAGGCGGCATGGAGACTGCAAGCGCAGTGCTAAGAGACTTATTAGACATCAGAACTAATTTAGCTAACCAGTTACTCTCCTAACAGAAGCAACAGTGCTTCGGAAGTGAAATGGATGGGCAAAACGATAGTTATGAAGTTCGGCGGAACCAGCGTAGGCAACGGCACAAGCATCCGCCACGTGGCAAACTTAGTTTCAGAAAACGCTAAACAAGGCAACAAGGTTGTAGTTGTGGTTTCTGCATTATCCACGGTCACTAACAGCCTTATTGAAGTTGCCAGCCAAGCCTGCAAAGGCACCGAACAGCAAATCAAAGACTTCACCACCGCACTATACCAGAAACACGCCCAAGCCATCGCTGAAGCCGTAAAAAACCCAGACCTCCAAAAAGAAATTGAACAGATTACCCAGAAAGCCGTGGGGGAGCTGGAGAAAGTTCTCACGGGCATCTGTTATGTGGGGGAACTCACGCCTAAATCGAAGGATTATGTGTTGTCCTTTGGAGAACGTTTATCGGCGCCTATTGTTTGGGGTGCCCTGCGCGACCTCGGAGAAAAGGCAGAATGTTTTACGGGCAAAGACGCGGGCATTGTGACTGACGACGTTTTTGGCAACGCCAGCCCCCTTATGAACGTCACCACCCACCTGCTAAAAGAGCGGCTGGAACCATTACTGGAAAAAGGCGTCATTCCTGTAGTTACTGGATTTATAGCGGCGACACAGGACGGCGTCACTACCACCATCGGACGAGGCGGTTCCGACTACACCGCAACCATTCTTGGTGTGGCGCTCTGCGCGGATGAGGTTTGGATATGGACCGACGTAGACGGCATCATGACCGCCGACCCCAAAATCATCCCGTCAGCTAAAATGCTTCCTGAACTCAGCTACCAAGAGGCAGCTGAGATGGCAATTTTTGGCGCCAAAGCCATGCACCCACGCGCACTCGAACCAGTCATTGAAGCAAAAATTCCCGTCCGCATCCGCAGCACCATGCGCCCAGAAAATCAAGGCACACTGATAACGAACGCCGAAAACGCCAAGTCCACGGGCGCGGTTAAGGCGGTTGCCCTCATTAAAGACGTTGCCATGGTAAACGTGAACGGAGCCAGCATGGTCGGCGCGCCAGGCAGCTACGCCAAAGTCTTTGACGTGCTGGGCAAAAACAACATTAACATCATGATGGTTTCCACAGCGGTTTCAGAAGCCAACATCTCCATGGTCATCCGCCGAAGCCTCGTAGGCAGAGCACTAAGCACGCTGGAAATCGCGTTGCTGGGCCGAGGCGCAGTCAGCGAAGTCACCGCCGAGGATGACGTGGCTGTTGTGGCGGTCATGGGCGCTAACATGAAAGGCACCCGCGGCATAGCCTCCAAAATCTTTGCCATCGTCGCCAACGCAGGCATAAACATACGCATGATTGCACAGGGCAGCTCCGAACTCAACATATCGTTTGTGGTGAAAGAAAAAGACGGCGCCGCTGTGGTTAAGGCAATTCATGAAGCGTTCCAGCTCGACAAACTCTAAAAAAGTCTGAAGGAGAAGCAAAAGTCTTTTTTATTTTAACTATTGTTTTTGGGCAAGAACCGCGTTCCATGGCGAAGCAACTTTCGTGAAAACCTGAACCGCCACAAAACCAGCCCGCCACATCGCCCTCTGGATTCTAGCCAACGGAATGAGCTGCACATGGGTCTGCTCAATCAGCTCTGAATTTTCAACTTCGTATTTGCCGTCTTGAATCATCTCGTTTACCAAAAGCAGCCACCCACCGGGCTTGAGCACCCTTTGTATCTCCTTTAAAGCGGCGGGGAAGTTGTTCCAGAAGTAGTAGGTTTCGATGGCGGTCACCAAATCAAAGGAGTCGTCGGGGAAGGGGATTTGTTCTGCGGTGCCGTGGGTGATTTCGACGCGGTTTTGGGCAATCAGTTCGTGGTTGACTTCTTTGGAGAACTTCACCATGTCGGGGGAGTGGTCGATGCCGTAGATTTTGCCTTTGGGTGCCAGTTGGGCGAGTCGGTTGAGGGTTTTGCCGCCTCCGCAGCCCACATCCAAAATTGCCCAGTTAGGCTTGATGGTTAAGTGTGATAGCCCCCAGAGGGTCAGCGGTTCGTGCCCGCGGTTCATTGACTCGGCGACTTTTTTGCCGTCTTCGCCTGTGGGGCAACGGTACTGGTCCATTAGGTTAGGCATGGTTTTGTCCTTGGAGTTTGGCGTTTCGGTTGTAGAGGTGGGAGAGTTTGAGGAGGGTTTCCTTGTAGATTTCAATTGCGCTGAGGTAGTCGCTTATGACAATATGCTCGTCTAACGTGTGGTCAAGGTGTCCGTCTCCGGGTCCGTAAGTGACGATGGGCATGTTCATGGCGTGCCCCAAAATGTTCATGTCGCCAGTGCCCGTTTTCCGCAGCAACGTGGCAGGTTTACCCAGAACCCGACGCAGCGACGCCGACAAAGCATGCACCAACGGGCTGCTTTTGTTAACCTCAAAGGGCTCCACTGTGTCTTCCACGGAGATTTTTAGGGTGACTTTGGGGTTTGCTTGCTCATATTGGGCAATGACGAGTTGGGTTTGCTCAAACACCTGCGCCGTCGTGTAAGGCAGAGGCACCCGTATGTCAATGTACATTTCTGCCTCGAAGGGAATCACGGAGGTGGCGTTTCCGCCTGTGAGCTTGGTGAGGCAGGCGGTTATGGCGTAGAAGGGGCTTTCAGCTTTCTCCAGCGGCTCGTAGCTGTTTTTTATGTGCTGCCATAACTCGTAAGCCTTGTCTAAGGCGTTCTCGTAGAGCCACGGGGTGGAAGCATGTCCTGTTTCGGTTTTGCAGATGACTTTGAGTTGGATTTGCCCTTTGTAGCCGATGGTTATGTTTTCGACCCCGCTGGGTTCCCCAAACACGGCGTAGTCCGCCTGTATGCCTTGGGTTATCATGTGGCGCACGCCTCGGCTGGTTGCTTCCTCTTCGACAACGCTGGCAACCAGAATTTTGCCTTTCCCCTTGAACGCGGGGTCTTTGGCAACCTGAGCCGCAGCCACAATCATCGAAGCAAGGGGTCCTTTGGCGTCGACTGCGCCGCGGGCGTAGATTTTGCCTTCCTCCACCCGCAACGGCAAATACCCCTCCACGGTATCCATGTGACCGCATAGGAAAATGGTGGGTTCCCCTTCGCCGACCACGCCTATCACGTTGCCAATCGCGTCAATGCCCACTTGGAACCCCATTTTCTTCATTTCTTTAGCCAAAAAAGCCGCGATGGTCTCCTCTTTTCCAGAGGGACTGTAGATGCCCAGCAGGTTAGTTAGAAACCGTACTGCTCGAGTTTGCTCTTGCATTTTCTTCTTCCTCCAAAACTGCATCCAGAACCGCTATGGCTTTGTCAACCTGTTCTTTAGTGATGACCAGCGGCGGCAGGAACCGTAGCACGTTGCGTCCTGCATCCAAGATAAGCACGCCACTCTGGGCGCATTTCATGAGGACATTGTAAACGTCGAAGCGCAGCTCCATGCCCAGCATCATACCTAACCCGCGAACCTCCTTAACCATCTTGTGCTTATCCGCTAACCCTTCAAGGTGCCCCTTGAAATAGCCACCCATAGACGCGGCTTTCTCAACCAAGTTCTCCTCAAGCAAGGCGTCGATGGCGGCGCAGCCTGCAGCGCAAACCAGCGGTCCACCGCTAAACGTTGTGGAATGCTCGCCAACTTTAAAGGCAGACATGATTTCCTGAGTGGCAACGGTCATGCCAATGGGCAACCCACCAGCAAACGGTTTAGCAAGCGTCATCACGTCGGGAGTTGTATCCCAGTTTTGGCATCCAAAAAGCTTGCCCGTTCGTCCAAAGCTGGTCTGTACCTCATCAAACATCAACAAGACACCTTTTTCCGTGCAAAGTTCCCGCACGCCCTGCAAGTAACCGTCGGGGGGGACGCGGATGCCGCCTTCGCCGCGGATGGGCTCCATTAAGACGGCGGCGGTTTTGTCGGTGATGGCGCCTTTGAGTTTGTCGAGGTTGTCTGGGGGTACATGTTTGACTTCGGGAACCAGCGGCATAAAGGGGGCACGGTACTTCTTGTCCCATGTGGCAGAGAGGGCGCCCATGGTTTTTCCGTGGAAGGCTCCCATAAGTGCGATGATTTCGGGTTTACCCGTGTATTTGCGGGCAAGCTTGATGGCACATTCAACGGATTCTGCGCCGCTGTTGCACAAAAACGCCTTATCCAAGCCCTTGGGCGTGATGGAGGTGAGTTTTTGGAGAAACTCGCTGCGTTTGTCGTTGTAGAGGCTGCCGTGGCAACAAATCAGCTGTTCAGCTTGGTCGCGGATGGCGGCGACGATTTTGGGGTGGCAGTGCCCCAGCAAGGCAACGCCGTAGCTGCCCATGCAGTCCACATATTCTCTTCCGTGGATGTCCCAGAGCGAGGCAGCTTTGCCTTTGGTGATGACGATTTGGCGTTTGCCAAAAACGTTAGCCATCAACCGATTTTCAGCGTCTATAATTTCTTGCTCATTCATCACGTAATCACCGTTCCTGTTTCATGGTTTAAAGCGGCTGAGATGGGGGTTTTGCCCGTGCCCGCAGTAATAAGAACTTCGCCAACCCCTTGGTTAAGCGCCTCGGTGGCGGCGTGGACTTTGGTACTCATGCCTGCGCCGATGCGGCCTTGAACTTCGCGGACTTCGGCAGCGGCAATCTTGGGAATACGTTCACCTTTAAGCATCAAGCCTTCAACGTCAGTTAGGAGGATGAGTTTGTCGGCTTTGAGGACTCCAGCTATGACTGCGGCGGTTCGGTCACCGTCCACGTTGAGCGGCTCAAACTCCTCGCTAAGGGCTATAGGCGTCACAATCGGCGTGTACCCTTTTTCCAGCAACGTGTGTAGCAGGTCGACGTTGACTTGATTGATTTTGCCGGTGTAGCCGCCATCCACGACGCGTTTGCGTCCACGTTCATCTACGGTTATGAGGCGTTTTTTGCGTTCCGCCTGCAAAATCCCCGCATCCAACCCTGAAAGCCCCACGGCGGCGATGCCTTGGCTCTGCAGGGCAAGGACGATTTGCTTGTTGAGTTTGCCTGCCATGACCATGGTGTAGATTTCGATGGTTTCTTTGTCGGTGTAGCGGCTTCGAAAACCCTCCGGCGACATGAGGAACTGCTGCTGTTTGCCCAGTTTACTCGAGATTTCGGTAACTTCGGCGCCCCCTCCGTGAACCAGAATGACCTTGTGCTGTGCAAGAAGCGTTTTGAGGTCTGAGACTAGGTCGCTTGAGGCGCCTTCTTTGAGTATGCTTCCACCCATCTTAATTACAAGCAGCATGGCAGATCACATCGGGTGAAAACCCGTACTTTTTAGGCCCGTGGTTTCGTCAATGCCCAGCATGAGGTTGAGGCATTGTACGCCTTGGCCAGAAGCGCCCTTCACCATGTTATCGATTGCGCTGAACATGAGCAGGTGGTTGGTGTGGGGGTCAATTTCAAAGCCCAAGTCGCAGTAGTTGGTGCCCAAGGTGACTTTGGGGTCGGGCAACTGGTAGAGCCCCTTCTGGTATTTGACAAAGCGTATGAAGGGCTCGTCGATGTAGGTGGAGCGGAGGGCTTTCCAGAGGTCTTTGGCAGCAAGGGGCTGCTTGGGAAACGCGTGAACCGTCGCAAGTATGCCTCGCACCATGTTCACTGCGTGGGGGGTAAACCCGACCTTCACGGGTTCGCTGGTGAAGGCGTTAACTTCCTGCTCAACCTCGCCTATGTGGCGGTGCATGACAACCTTGTAGGGGCGCACGCCGCCAAACCGCTCAGGATGATGCGATGCGGGTGTGGGTTTGCTGCCGCCGCCGCTGCTGCCCACTTTAAGGTCAACCACAAGGTATTTGGGGTCAACCAACCCCGCCTTCACGAGAGGAACCAACGCGAAAATGGCAGCCGACGCCATGCATCCAGGACAGGCAACGAGGCGGGCTTTCTTGATTTCTTCTCGGTGGAACTCAGGCATACCGTAAGCGGCTTCTTGGAGCAGTTCGGGGTGGGCGTGCTTCCAACCGTACCAAGTTTCGTAGTCGGCGGGGTTTTTGAGGCGAAAATCCGCACTCATATCAATAACTTTGAGTCCTGCTTCGAGCAGTTTGGGCACAAGGTTTACGCTACCGCCGTGAGGGGTAGCTGTGAAGATGAGGTCGCAGTTCTTCTGCAACTCCCCGATGTCCATGGGAACAAATTTAAGTTGGGTTAACCCGCGCAGGTTAGGGTGTGCATTGAAGACGTATTCTCCTGCGCTCTGCCGACTGGTAACCATGGTTACCTCTACTTCAGGGTGCAGAAGCAACAAACGGAGAAGTTCTCCGCCGACGTAGCCTGTTCCGCCAATTATACCAATTCGCATCATACATTTTCTCCTGTGTTGTGTCTGTGTGACTGTTAAAGGAGGCTTTGGGCACCCTTTAGAAGGGGGATTGCCACGTTCATGCCCGTTATGGTTCGGGTTTGCTCCCAAAACTCGGGGCATGAATTTGCCTCATGGAAAACGACGCAGGCACAATTTGCCTTTACGTTCTCCTCAATTATTGCCTTCACTTTAGCGTAAGGCTCAGTGGCTTTATAGCTGTTAACTGCAGCCTCCAGCCGCAGATTCCAAGCCGTGAAGTCCCGCAGCCGCGTTTCATCCCGCTTAACCTTCTGCACGTCGCCCCACGCCTTTGCTGCCTTTTCCGCCTCCGCTTTAAGAGCTTGGTCGTCGGCGTTTTTGTTTTCGCCCACGTTAACCATGGCGTCCATGGCAAAAACCCAAGCTTCATGTCCGCCGCCCAGAGCGGTGCCACAGCGGGATGCAAGCTCGCGGATGTTTTGGGGTAGTTTGGCGTCAAACACCAAGTTGCCCAAGAAGGTGTTGGTACGAAAATCGCTAAAGCTGGCGCGTGCCAGGGCGACTGGGTGGCATACGGGGTCTTTGTGTTTTTCTTTGTAAACGATTATTCGGAGGTCGTAGAACCATTTGTCTATGAGTTCCTGCCCAACGATGCCCACGGGGTTAATGATTGAGGGTTCGGTTTGTCCGATGTTTGTGATGAGGTCTTGGTGGGTTTTGGAGAGCACGATGCCTTTGCCGTGGGTGCCTGCATCGGGTTTAACAAGCACTTCTTTGCCGATTTCTTGCTCCAATAGGTCGGCGATGTCGGGTTCGTTGCGGATTTTTCTGCCGTCCTTGGTTGTGTCGTAGGGGTCGCAGGGGACGTAGGTGGTTTGGGGAATGGGTAAGCCTGCTGCCCACAGATGCATGAGGGTGCGGAATTTGCTGTAGCACGTGAACTCTACACACGAGGGGTTGATGACCTGTTTCTGGAGCAACTCCATGGTGTGGGCGGCGTAGAGGCGGCGGTTTTTGCTTTGCGCCCGATTAAGAACCACGGTCACGTCTTTGACGGTTTGAGTGAAGTCTTTACCCTTACTGGCGACGTGAAAGCCCGTTTTCCCAATGGAGACGGCGATTTTGCGGAACGGAATGAATGTGAGGTCGATGCCGAGTTGTTGGGCGGTGAGTTTGATGCCGTTTTCGTCGTTTTCGGAGCGTTCATAAAGAAGACCAATGCTCACAGACTGTTGCCTCCGATTGAAAAGTTATTTAAACAAATATTTGGGAGAGGGTTGCTGGTGTATCCCGAAGCGTGTTAAAAGTGCTTTGTGTGGATACTGTTTATTCGCCCCAGTCTTCTCCTTCCAGAGTCAGTTCCTGAAGGTCAACGCATCCACCGTGAACTTGTTTCACTTCAAGTTCTAGTCCGCATCCTGGGCAGCTTAGAATTTCCCCTGCGGCAGTGTCTTGTGGAACGTCTAGGTCGGCGTCACAATCGGGGCATTTAGCTTTCATTGCCTTCACCTCGTTAGTTTCCAATTTTGCTGTTTCTTTACTCATTTTGGTTATCTCACTTTATTTTTGGAAATATCAGTGTGAGTTGCTCGCGTTTCTTTTAAACATTGCGACTTATTTGCAACACATTAGGCTTCTAATGTCCCAAATGAGACATCAAAACAGCGCCACCCGCAAGGACCCTTCCGAAAAAACTCAGCTCACACATCAAACACAACGAAAAACGCATCAAAAACCACCAGAAAATACGAAATCATTAAATTCAAATAAACCAACAGTACAACGAGGAAACACTGTTGGACGACGTAGACCGCAAAATTATCCAAATCCTAAAAGATGACGGACGCGCAGGATACATCGACATAGGCAAACAAATCAGCCTATCCGAAGGCGCCGTCAGAAAAAGAATCAAAACCCTCTCCGACACAGGAGTCATCCAAAAATTCACCATCAAAGTGGGGGTTACAGAAGGCGCCGAAGCCATCGCCCTGCTCTCTGTCAGCCCATCCCTGCCAACACAAGAAGTCTCCAAAAGAATCCAGAAAATCCCCAACGTAGAAACCATCTACGAAGTCACCGGCGAATACGACATCGTGGTGGTTATCAGCGGCATAAACGTGGTTGAAGTTAACGAGGGAATAGAGAAAATCCGCCGCGTCGAAGGCGTAATGAAAACCAACACCATGATTGTCCTACGCGGCGCATAACAATTGACAGCCACTTAAACCTTGATGGCGGATACTTTGATGCCGTTTCGCTTCAGCAACGCCGCCGTCACCCCATCCCCATCTACCAACTTGTCAGAGAAGGTGCCATCAAAAAGTTTCCCGCAACCACAAGAAGGACTCCGTTCGGTGAGCAGGGCTTCGGTGGCGCCGATGTTTTTTGCGATGCTCAAAGCTGCTTGGGCGCCCTTCAAGAACTGGCTTGTTACGTCCACGCCATCCATGTTCACCATGCAAGCTTTTCCATCCAAAACATCGCCACCGTCGCCTCCTTGGATTTCGGCGGGGACACGGGGTACGGTTAAGCCGCCTAAAACTTCGGGGCATACAGGGAACAGGTTGCCTTTGGCGAACTCCTCCAGCAACGTTTTCTGTTGCCAGTTTTTTGCCTCAAAATTACAGTTAACGCCCAGCAGGCACGCGCTGACCAGTTTCATGACTCAAAGGCAGGAGCGGGCGTTATTATTTCTTTCAGCGGACAGCACCTATTTGGGTGGGGCAAGATGGTAGGCTGTGAAGAGCCCGTCGTAGTCGCCGTAGATGCCGCGCAGGTAGTTGCGGGCGGCTTGAAGGTTTTCGGCGGGGGGAATAATTTGGAGGTAGTTGTCGGCGCGGATGACTTCGTGTAGTTTGCCGGTTTCAGTTTTAACTATGGAGAACCGCAGGTAAGAGCTGCCTGACTGAAAAACGGCTACCTCTCCGCTGCGGGGGTTACCTTTGCGTACGTCTATGGTTTTTTTGCCTTCTTTAAGCCAATGGTAGACTTCTTTTTTGGCAGTAAACAGCGGCATTTGTGTTTCACCTAAAAAAGGTTAACGCAGCGGTAAATAAAATCATCCGCATCATCGGAGTCCAAACGCGAATCTCCGCGCATTATTTGAGGTTAAGGGTCAGAAAGCCGATTTTAGCCCAATTCAGTCGAATCACGCCGTTTTGCGCCGTTTCAAACCACAGAAAAACCCCATTTCAACGCCCAAATCAAAAATACAACCCAAAACGGGCGCCACACAGAAAAACAGTGAAGAAACACACAGACAAACCCGGCGGTATACAAAAGCATCAACAACCTTCGCTTAACATCGGGTTCCACCAAATAAATCAACAGGCAAAGAAGTAACAAATATTTACAAGCCCACAAATACAGAAACGGTCATACCCATGTCTAAAACTTACAACATCGCAGTTCTCAAAGGCGACGGAATTGGACCCGAAATAACCGACGCCACCATAAAAGTCCTGGAAGCCATCCAAGAGAAAGCGGAATTTAAACTCAACTTCCTCTACGGAGAAGCAGGCTTCCACTGTATTGAAAAATTCGGCACCAACCTGCCTGAAGAAACCATCGCCCTGCTCAAACGCACCGATGCATGCCTTAAAGGCCCCATGACCACGCCCGAAGAAGCAGGCGCCCCCGTCAGTGCAGCCGTCAAAATCCGCAAAATCTTCAACCTCTACGCCAACGTACGACCCTGCAGAAGCTTCCCCTCCGTAGAGTCCATTAAACCTGACTTGGATTTTGTGGTTGTGCGGGAAAACACTGAAGGACTATATGCAGGCGCGGAATTTGCCGTCGCACCCGGCGTTGGCATCGCATACCGCATAATCACCACCGAAGCCTCCACTCGGGTGGCAGAGTTCGCGTTTAAGCTGGCGCAGTCCCGCAAAAAACACCTCACCTACGTCCACAAAGGCAACATCTTGCGTGTCACGGACGGCATATTCAAAGACGCCATGAAAACCGTCGCCAAAAAGTACCCCGACGTAACCGTGGATGACCAACACATCGACGCGGCAGCCATGCAACTCATCAAAAACCCACAATTCTTCGATGTCTTGGTCACCAGCAACCTGTTTGGCGACATCCTAAGCGACGAAGCCGCCCAAGTCGTTGGCGGACTGGGCTTAGCGGCGGGGGCAAACATCGGCGACACCTACGGCATGTTTGAACCCGTCCACGGCAGCGCACCAAAATATACGGGCATGAACCGCGTCAACCCCATATCCATCATCATGGCAGCGGCACTTATGCTCAAACACTTAGGCGAGCCCGAAGCAGCAGCAAAAATCGAAAAAGCCGTCACCAACGTGCTTGCTGAAGGCAAGGTACGCACCGCAGACCTTGGTGGAACCGCAACAACTACCGACATGACTGACGCCATAGTGCAAAAAATCCGCCAAGCCTAACTATATTCGACGAATAACGGTTGCCGACCGCGTCGACAACTCCATTTTTCCACTATAACCCATTTTGGCGTAAACGTTTTCCAGCAGGATTTTTTCGCCAATCATAAGCTCGCTTGCGGTTTCGGAGTGTTCTCGCCAAGCTGTCACCCGAACAACACCTGTCTCGTCTTGCAAATCAAACGAAGCTAACCGCACCGTTTCGCCCTTGGAAGTTTTAACTTCTCGCGCCAAAGGCACTGAAGCCACTTCGCCTTCCACGCAGACGTCGTCGGAACCCTCAGCTAAGTCGCCAATTTTCACCAAATCCAGCGGCACCTCCGAAACATCAACGTAAGTGGAGAAATCCGCGTGCACTTCAACTTCGTTGTTTTGGCTGGGTTTTACGCGGGCATTCACAATTTGGATGGGGGCGCCTCGGCGAAGCTTGGTTTCCACTTCGTCGGCTTTCTCATTCCAGAAAACCACAACCACCTCACCTGTTTCGTCGGCAACTTTGGCACGCAACACTTTACCGGCAGTCTGGTCGCTTCGGGTGAATGTGGAGGAGGAGAACACGTCGGTGACCTTGCCTTCCACCGTCACACTCTTCGAATTAAGCGTTATTTGGTCCAGTTTGGTGGCGAGCTTGCTTATTGTTGGGTAGTCGCCAGGGTTGATGTTCTGAGGGTTAAGGTCTAGGCTGCTTCGGTCTCCCATATGCAGCTCGGGGGTTCCGTATTTGTCGGCTTTGGTGTAGCCGTGGGCGAACTGGACAATTTGCCCCACTTTCAGTTCGCCAGCCTCAACCAAGTCCGCTTTCTCATTCCACAAAACCACCCGAACAGACCCATCGTTGTCCACGATGGTGACGCTTGCCAGCTTTCCAGATTTGGCGCCCTCAAAAGTCCGCACAGGAAAAACCGCCACCACGCGTCCCGTAACGGTGGCGTTGTTTAAGCCCACAACCAAATGCCCCAAAGAAAGCCGGTGAGTCGCAACCCCTTCTTCGCCTGCTACGTCTACACCTAACTCTGCGGCAATCATCCTCAAAAGCGACGCGTCCGCAATCAAACCTCCCGTCATGTTGCGGGCAACCGAAAGCCGAAACATCAGTTGCTCGCGCCCAACTTCGGGTTTTTTTGTGAGGATTTGCTGGATTATATCTTCGGGGGTCATGAGGACTCAAGCGCCGTACCAATATTTGGCGGCGTAAGTTTTAAAGGTCGTTGCAGCAAACCCAGAACGGCTATGGTCAACAAGCAGATGCAGGTTTATTAGAGAATCAACCTCTGAAATAACACGGAGGATACAGACAGTGGATGCTG
The DNA here is from genome assembly GCA_041447175.1 of Candidatus Bathyarchaeia archaeon. Classification (NCBI taxonomy): domain Archaea; kingdom Thermoproteati; phylum Candidatus Bathyarchaeota; class Bathyarchaeia (SeqCode); species Bathyarchaeia archaeon. The sequence continues at coordinate 2,085,082 of CP166960.1, forward strand.
CAACGCTTTACTCTTTGGGCGTTACGCTGATTTTTGTAGGCATCTTAGTCTTGGTTGCCGCCGTGATTTTGATAAGCATCACACAGGGCAAGAAGGGCGAAACGAAAACGGCAGGCGCAATCATCATTGGTCCAGTGCCCATCATTTTTGGGTCAGACAAGAAATCCGTCAAAACCATCCTGACGCTTTCAGTGGCGTTAACCGCACTGCTGGTTGCCGCCATGCTAATTTACTATTTTCTACTGAGGTAAGCAAAAAATGAAAACTGAAAACTGTGAAAGCGTGGAAGAGCAAACCTCAACAGGGTTTGGTAAATGGGGGTGGGTTTTCGCCGCGGGTTTTGGCATCATCATAGTAGGCATGCTGCTCATTGGGGCTTCTTCGGCGTTTAGCGGCAGCGGCTCCACCAGCACAGGCATCGTCATTTTCATTGGACCATTTCCCATCGTCTTTGGTTCAGGTCCAGACGCAGCATGGCTCATCCTCATCGGATTAATTATTGCAGCTATAAGTGCGGTTTTGTTTGTGGTTAGAAGAAGAAAAGCAGAAACGTGGGTTGGTTAGTCTTTTTCTTCTTTTTCCTCGTCTTTACCGTAGTACGCATCTAGCAGTATAATTGCAAGCGTGACAAAGGTAGCAGACATGGAAACGCCGATGAGAATCTGGAAATATCCGCCTATGTCCATGGTAGGTTCCTCATGTGATGTTATTTCATGTGGAGTTTAGGTATTTAAACCTAAACATTAACCGGTGAATCAACGCTTTTTGGGGTGGGCTAGTAGACTATGATTTCGGTGACGAATTTTACCCAGAACTGTGCCCACTTGTACTGGTCTGTCGGGCAGAAAAGCCTGTAAGGTCCGCCTTCAGTGTGTGCCATGGGCATATCGTTTTCGAAGCACCCCAACATCATTGCACCGTCTTGAACTTGGGTGAAGGAGTAGTTTTTGGTGTAGCCGTCCACAGCGTTGACGACGATTTTTTCGGCTCTGGAGGACACGCCAGCCATGTCCAGCAGCTCCATGATGGGCATGCCAGTCCAGTTTGACCAACGTTTAACGCTGGGCGCAAACTCCGCGTACACGGTGGTGGTGGGGAAACTGGTGAGGTTTGCGCGAGTTATGGTCAAGGGGTTAGAGATTTCTGGCCCGGTTATGGTTATCATCCAGGGTTTAAAGTTAAGTTCGGCAACGTTTTGGACTTGGTATTCCATGGGGAAGTAAGGAGCAATGAGCTGCACTGGCCCACCTGTTTCGCTGGTCAGCCATTCCCCGTTTTTCACGAAGACCAAAGTGATTATGTTGTTGGTGTAGTAGTAGGGGTATGCACTGCTGTTGTAGGCGTGGAAAATGTTTAGGGTGGCTTTGGCGCCGTCGGTGCTGATTACGTCAATTGGCCCAACATCCCACCCAATGCCTGTGAGATTGCAGAAGTCGTAGAAGGGCACACCCACGTAGGTGACGTTTTCGCCAGTAAAATCGGCGGTGACATTGGTGAGGGGCATCTGGGTAAGTTCTTGAAGAGTGATTGACTTTTCTTGCCCCACATCGCCGGTGAGTTGGATTTGCCATTGTGGCGGTTCACCAGCAGGAAGCGAGCTTGGTTCCGAGGGACTGGCAAACTGGGTGAAATAAACTGTGAATGCGGCGGCTAAAATAACAACTATGGCTATGACGGCGTAGAGTGCGTTTTTTTTGTTCATTTCCCTTTCGTCCTAATCAACAAGCGGCGAATTAACGATATGCTTTTATAGACACAACGTTGCCGTTTAATAAGACTTTCGCAGTAACTGATAAGTCTGTAAACGCAAATGAAGGATAAAAAATGAAGAAACGGGCTCAAGTTAAGTTTGTTGCGGTGTTTTTTGTAGTTGCGGTATTTTGTGGGTTGGTTCAGTTCAGCAGCCAGCCAAGCACGGTTTGTGCTAAGGCGGTTTCAGACGCATCCATGGTTGCGGATGCATCCATAAACGCGACTTCGGGGGGGAATTTCTCGGTGATTTGGATTACCGACACACAGTACCTTACTGAAAGCTACCCAACATACTATGAGGGCTTGTGCCATTGGATAGTGAACAACGCAGAAAAATACAACGTCCAAATGGTAATTCACACTGGCGACATAGTGGACACCGAGGGCAACACTACCCAGTGGGAATGCGCAAACAGGTCCATGAGTATACTTTGGGATGCAAATATTCCCTACACTTGGAACGCGGGCAACCACGACTACAACGCAACCTGCTGGATAGGCAACCAGTACGCAGCGTTTAATCCAGCAAACTTTGCGCAAGAACCGTACTGGATAGGAGATTTTGGTGATGGCCAGAACACGGCAGTTCACTTTGCATATAACGGGATGGAGTTTTTGGTTGTGAACTTGGAGTACAACGCGGATGATGCAGCATTGGCGTGGGCAAACAACGTGTTAGATGCGTATCCAGATGCGCATGCCATCGTGGGTGCACATTTCTACCTTAACCGCACAGGCGGATACGAAACGTGGGCAACCAACCTAAAACAAACCATTCTGGCAACTCACCAAAATGTATTCCTAACCTTAAGCGCCCACGTGTACCCGTTGGCGTATTCAGGTCTGCAGACCCGAGTCGGGGACAGGCACGAGCTGGTGTTTAACCGTCAAGAAAAAGACAGTGAAATGGGAGCTGCAAGCTTGCGGATTCTGACCTTTGACACTGCCAACAACGTAATTGACGTGCAAACCTTTGTGATTTACTCCAACATATTCCTAAAAGACGAGCACAACCAGTTCACATTGAACACCAACTTCTGGAATGCCGCAGCAGTGAACGAAGAAATCCCCGAGTTCCCAACCGCCATTGCCTCGGTGGCAGTGTTAGCCTTTGCCACAGCCATTGTGGTCGCTGTGGGAAGGGACAAGAAAAAACAGAGAACATAGACACCTGCCTGCCCCCTTTTCCTATGGCTAACTTTAGCGGCGCACTACCGCTACCGGATTAAGTTACTTTTTTGTGCAGACTCGTTTTCGGCAGGGCTTGATTTGGGCAGGCGTCTTGTTGAGAGAAAGGCAACGGCAACAGAGACAACGGCTAACCCGAAGATTAAGGCTTCAAACACGGGCAAAGTAAGTGTTGAGGCGAAGGGCACAAAGAAGTCGATAAAGCCCATGGGCAACGCCAGCAGGAAATAGCGTTTTTTGTGAAATGCCGCGGCGATTAGGCAGAGGTAGCCCCACGCGAAATGTATCAGGAGGGAGGAGAAGCGTTCAAGCACGCCATAGCCGACCAGCGGCAGCGCTTCGGAAGTGGGATAAAACAGGGTGGGCTGTGTGTTTACGAGCTGCGTGTAGATTGTTGAGGCAATTGCCGTGTCTGAGGACAAGAGGGTGTAGATGAAGACCAAGTTGATTAAGGGCAGCACCCCTAACAGGACACCGTTTTCGTAGAAGGATAACCCCAACCCGTAGGCTTCGGCGTCTCTGGCGTCAAGCCGTTTTCGTGATGTGGCATACCATGCGACGACGTAGGCGATGCCGACCTCGAAAAGCATTGTTTGTAAACCGTAGTATACGCCGACGGGAACGCTTTGGGCTCCGAAACTGGAAACCACCGCGGAGGCAGTGAAGAACTGCAGGACATATTTTAGGGCAATAGCGAAGACGTAGGCTATGGCGGTGTAAAGCAGAATTATCCATTTGAAGCGGCGTTTTAGCCGCCAGTACAGAATTAGACCTACGCTGAGGGCAGTGACTATGAGGGGTTGAAGCACAAATAGGAGGTTTATGTTCTGCATAGAGTTCCCCTTATGCTGTTTGGGCAGGTTTGTTTATATGGTTATGCGCCCAAGCGAATACAGGCAAAAGAAACAGCCGCACTAAGCCCGCAGTGTTAAAATTGTTGGGGGTTTTTTCTTCAAAAACTCGAAATGCTTTTATATACATAACGCTGATTTTGCGCCATAAAGGAGCGAAATCTAAAAATGAGTTCTCAAACAAAAGGCAAATTCAACACTCAAGTAATTGCCGTAATTGCCATCATTGTCATCGTTGTCGCAGCAGTCGCAATCTGGCAAAGCGGTGTGTTCTCGCAGCCAGAATCCTCGCCCAGCCCAAGCCCAACCATTAACCCCACCAGCAACCCTAGCCCAACTGTCGTTCTACCTGACATGACCCTAACCGTTATTGGCGCAACTGGAGAACAGGTCGTCTTAAACGCACAAGACGTCGCAGCGCTTGAAGCCTACACCGCCAACGGCGGGTACAAAAGCAGCGGCGGATACATCGCAGCCGTAGGAAGCTACACAGGGGTACCCATTGTAACCCTCTGCGATATGGTCGGCGGAATCAACAGCGACCAAACACTCACCATCACCGCATCCGACGGCTACTCCATGGTTTACACCTATGACCAAGCACACGGCGAAGGCTTCACCACCTACGACCCCGTCACAGGAAGCGAAAAAGACGCCACACAACCCATGACCATGGTAGCTAACTACTTCATGGACGGCGCCGATTTACCCTCCGACGAAGGACCCCTCAGAATCGGCGTCTTAGGATCGGATGGTTTACTCACTGAAGGACACTTCTGGACAAAAATGGTCTCCAAGATAGAAATCACCAACAACGTCAGAGACTGGTCCATAACCGTTGACTCCACAGGCGACACAGAACCTTACCACATGGACCGCCAAGCATTCACAGCCGACTACAACCACTTCACCCTCAGCTGGACTGACGAAAACGGCAACGTCTGGGCAGGCACAGCTCTGTGGCGATGGGTATCATGGTACAACTACAACGGCGGCATCAGCAACGACACCCTCAACAAAGGCTACCAAGTTAAACTCATAGCCGGCGACGGATTCTCCACAACATTTGACGACAGCGAAGTTTACCTTAACGACGACATCATAGTTGCAAGCACCATAAACGGCGGAGTCCTCTCGGAACCATACTGGCCACTCACCATCGTAGGCCCAGACTTGACAGGACAACAAATGATCAAAAACATGGTCCACATCCAGATAGTGCTCGACGAAACCTCAGCTTCTCCATCCCCAGCAGCCACTGCCACTCCAAAACCGACTGCTACCCCAACTTCCACACCCGCACACACCTCAACCCCAGCACCAACAACAGCTCCAACAACCACCCCAACACCCTCCCCATCCACAGCACCAACCCAAACCTACGACCTAACCGTCAATGGCACATCCGCAGTCACCATGGCCCAAACAGAGTTTGAGGCACAAGTCGCCACAGATGAAGTTACATGGACAGACAACAATGGCGGCGTCTACACAGGAACCCCACTTTACCAAATCGTAACATGGGGCGTGGATAACGGTGCAATAAGTAGCGACGCAATCGCAGACGGCTACGTCGTCAAAGTCATCGCATCCGACGGCACCACTTTAGCGCTTAATGACAGCCAAATCGACATGAACACAAACATCTTCTTAGCAAACGAATACAATGGGGAAGCACTCGCAAGCGACACTGGACCCTTACGGCTCACTGGGGCAGATTTAAGCGGAGGCAAACAGCGGCTAAAATGCGTGACCCAAATCCAAATCATGCCCATGGACCGTGACATGATTTTGACGGTGAAAGCAGCTAACGGAACAAGCGTCACCTTGTTTGCTAATGACATAGCCGCCATGGAAAGCTACACAGCAAACGGCGGAACCCGCAACAACGCAGCCATACTTGGCAACTTCGGCGAATACACTGGAATACCCATCATGGACCTGCTGGACTTGGTTGGCGGAGTCACCAGCGCAAATTCAGTTAAAGTAATTGCTTCAGACGGCTACGCATCCATCTACACCTACGGACAACTAAGTGGAGAAAGCGTCGCCATGTATAACGCCGCGGGCGAAGTTGTTACACCTACACAGCAAATAACCATGCTTGTCGCATACTACGTGAACGGAACCAGCATCGATTCAAGCGCAGGACCCTTGCGGACAATGTACGTTGGATCCGAAGGACTCTACTCTCAAGGCAACATGAACTCCAAGTTCGTCACAACCATCGAAATAGTCTAACAACGCTAAAAGTCAGGACACTGAGCTAAATGAAAAAAACCTACGCGACGGCGGCAGTGATCATAGCAGTGATCCTGCTTGCCTCCACCTACTTTTTTGTTTTAAACAACAACCCAGAAGAACAACAACCCAAACAAGTGCTCAAAGTTTACTGCGCCACCAGCCTCGAGTATCCACTGGCAATTGTAGAAGCTGACTTTGAGGAAGAATACCCCAACGTGGATTTACAGGTTCAGGGGCACGGAACAATCCAAGTAATCAGACACGTCACAGAGTTAAATCAAGAACTTGATGTGGTTATGGCAGCGGATTACTCGCTGATTCCAACCATGATGTACCCCACCAAAATTTCAGGCACCGACCAGAGCTACGGCACTTACTACATCCGATTCGCAACCAACACCATGGTTCTTGCGTACACCAACACCAGCAAATACTCCGACGAAATCAACGCCGACAACTGGTACTCCATCCTCACGCGTCCCGATGTGAAGTTCGGGTTTGCTAACCCACAACTGGCTGCACTGGGATACCGCGCTTTAACAACCATTCAACTCGCCCAAGACTACTACAACAAACCCACACTGTTTCACGACTTAATCACCGATAACATGAACCCGCCGATAAACTCCATCGCCAGCGGAACCGGCTACACCATCACCGTTCCCGACACGCAGCAGCCGAAAAACGACAAAGTCACTTTGCGGTCAAGCGAAATAGACTTAATTGCTCTGCTTCAGTCCGGGTACCTTGACTACTCATTCATTTACCTGAGCAACGCAAGACAGTACGATTTTGGCTACATAACGTTGCCTGACGAAATCAACTTGGGCTCGCCACAACAGCAAAGCAACTATGAACGCGTCCAAGTTGTCTATGACCACCAAAGATTTGCTACCGTGAACCTTGACCGCACGGGCGAAAACATCTACTACGGCTTAACCATACCCACCAATGCGCCAAACCCGGAATGGGCAGAAAAATTTGTAGAGTTTGTTTTGGCGGGACAGGGAAAAACCGACTTTGACAACTGCTACCACCCTATCTACACTCCAGCATACACTGACCACATCGAGAACGTTCCAGCAAGCCTGCAGTCACTTGTCGCTGCAGAACCCTAACCTTTTTTTAAAAAGCACAGATAACCTCCAGTAGTGGACGGAGAGATAAGTGTGGGTTGGATAAAAGAGAAGTCCCTCTTCATCGCGGCATCCCTAATCTTAAGCGTAATTATGATACTGTTTCTGATGGTTCCAATAATAGGCACCTTGACAAGTTCAGCTTCAGGCATCCCCGCAGCCTTAACAGACCAAAGAACGCTTAGCGCAATATGGACCAGTTTTTACTGCGCCTTCATAGCCACAGCTTTCATGTTGCTGCTGGGCGTGCCATTTGCTTACCTGTTCACCCACACGGAATTTCACGGAAAAAAACTCCTTGACTCCTTAATCGACATCCCCATACTTTTGCCCCACAACACCGCAGGCATCGCCCTGTTTGCCATTCTGGCGCCAAGCTACCCCATCGGAGCCGCCTTCGCCAAGTTAGGCATAGGGTTTGTGGACACGGTGTGGGGCATCGTGGCGGCTATGGCGTTTGTCAGCGCCCCCTTCATGATACGCAGCGCCCAAGAAGCCTTCACCTCCATAAGCCCCGACATGGAAAAAACCGGGCGCAGCTTAGGCGCAACACGGTTCAAAGTATTTAGGCATGTTACTTTACCGCTGGCGTGGCGGGGCATCCTAACGGGGTGCTTACTGACATGGGCAAGAGCCGTCAGCGAATTCGGAGCCGTAGCCATAATCGCGTACTTCCCCAAAACCGCACCCATCTACCTCTACGACACCTTCGTCACATACGGGTTAAACGCGGCGCTTCCAGTGAATGCGGTACTGATAATTCTTGCCATCACGATTCTGCTGGTGTTTAGGGCAACTGTGTTGAAATCAAAAAAGCTGATACCGTAACGCGGAGGAAAAAAAGTGGCACTGAAACTGGAAAACATCACAAAAACATGGCGCGGATTCAAACTTCAAAACATCAACCTAACAGTCGAAAAAGGTGAATACTGCATCATTTTAGGACCCACAGGGTCAGGCAAAACCTTGCTGCTGGAAACCATCATGGGCTTCCAAAAACCCGACACGGGCAAAGTTCACCTTAACGGAGCCGACATCACGGGTCAGCTGCCTGAAAACCGAGGCTTAGGCTACGTCTCCCAAAACTGCACTCTATTTCCCCACCTGAACGTGCAGCAAAACGTCGAGTTTGGCCTAAAAATGCAAGGCACCCCGCAGGCGCAGAGAAGCAAAATCGCCCAAGACACACTAAAATCTCTTGGAATTGCAGCGTTGGCAAATCGGTCACCAGCCACTTTGAGTGGAGGAGAAAAACAGAAAACCGTCATCGCGCGGGTTTTGGCGGTGAAGCCCACCACCATCCTGTTGGATGAACCATTGACGGGGTTGGACCCTGAATCTTCACGGGAGCTTAAAGCCATCCTCAAGCAAATTCACAAAGACGGCAAAACCATCCTACACGTAACCCATAACCAAGTGGAAGGCTTCAGCTTGGGCGAACGCATGGCAATCATAAAGGCGGGGCAGATAGAGCAAATAGGCAAAACCCGCGACGTCTTTGCTCAACCCAAAAACAGGTTTGTGGCAGGTTTCTTGGGTTACGAAAACATATTCCCCGCCCAAAGGGCAGAGCAACAAAACGGTGTACAGTTGGTTCATGTGGGGAACATGGTTTTGCGTTCATTAACAAAGCCCTCAACCGACAGGTTCAGTATTGCCATCCGCCCCGAAGACATCAACGTAAACCTCACAGAAGTGGAAAAGGCGGCGTGGAACATTTTGGAGGGAAATGTTGTGGACTTCACCGACCAGGGACCACACGTGGCGGTGACGTTTGAGGCGGGGCTACCCTTAATGGCGGTTATGACTAAAAGCGTGTTTGTGGAGGCAAATCTGGAGGTAGGGCAGAAGGTGTGGCTTTCCTTTAAGCCTCAAGCCGTGCGGGTAATCGAAGAAGCCTGATTACGTGGTTGGGGTTTTCCACTCTTTCATTAAACAATCATAAAGCTCGTCGCGCTCGTCAACAACCTCGTACCAGCCAAGGTTTTTGGCGATTTTCTGCGCAATCAAGTGGTAACAAAGGTGGGCTTTTTTGTCTAAGACCCGAAAATAAAAATCGTCACAGGTGCAGAATTCGGCTTCAGGCATCAAAAGGTATTCCCGTTCGCGCCCAATTACAATCCAGACGCTGCGGTTGCTGGGTTTGAAGCGGTATTTTTTGATGCGGTTTTCCTTAAGTGCCTCCAAGGCTTTGGTGAAGCGTTGCCCAAAAAGGTCGTAGAGTTCGGTGAGGTTTTTGCCTGAGAGTTTATCCTGGGTTTTTGCCTGTTTGCATATGGCGTTTAAGCGGTCGATTTCGTTGGGTTCTTGCTTGTCGGGTTTATCGGTTTGAGTCATTTAGGGCACACGCTGAAGGTTAACAGAAAGAAAAAAGGGCGGTTAGCCGATGTCTATGAGGGTTCCTTTAGGTTTAGAGTTCTCCACTTTTGGGAAAACGATTTCTAACACGCCATTTTTGTAAGTGGATTTGGCTTCGTGCACGCGGACTTTTGAGGGCAACATAACTTCCTTGCCGTACTTGTATTGGGGCGTATCCACCGTAATCTCCACAGAATCCTCGGTGCCATGCAGTTTAATGTCAGTTTTCTCCACGCCCGGAAGCTCCACCACCACACGGACTTCGCTGCCGGTTTCCACAACATCCACCAGAGGTTCACGTTCCTGCTTAACCTGAGGGAGCCCTTTTTGGGATTTCTTTATGTTGCCAAACTCTTGAAATTCAGGTTTACCATCAGGCCCAATCTTCATGCTGTACCCGTAAACAAACGGCCCAAACTCTTTAACAGTGCTTCCATCAGGAAGTTTGCGTTCTTTAACGTAATCTTTGGGAACTTTCTCGGTGAAATCCTTGAATTCATGCTCCATCATTTTTTCCATTTCGCGAAAAACACGGTCAATGTCTCCAAAGAAGGGGTCTCCACCAAAGGGAGCTTTGCGGCGCCGTGTCCATTCAGGGAAAGATTCGTCATCTGAGGACATTTACAAATCACCAGTAACAATTGCGTTTTCCGCTCCAATAAGGTTTACCCCAAAAAATAAACAAAACGCCACAAAAACTGGTTCTCTCGAAGATTAGCTGAAATGCACAAATATTTTATATTACGACACGTCATCGAGAGTTAGAAGTTACTAGTGTGGCGGATTCCTCTGGAAAACAGTTCAAAAACCAACAAGCCAAACGCGATAATCAACAGTGGGAACTGCAATATGGAAGAGACACGGTGCCGTAGCCTTTTTGATGTCAGCCCAGATGGGGTGTTGTTGGTGACATTTGAGGGGAACATTTTTTTAGCCAACTTTAACGCGCGGCAAATGCTGGGTATAACTGAAAAAGAGCTGAAAACCAAAACCATTGAAGATATAGGAGTAAGCAAGGAGCAGCTAACAGCAGCATTCAAAGGACCAGACCGAACAAACAATACAAGAATCGAGCTGGAAGTTAAAGGCAAAGAAGTCCCCTTTTACGCGGAGATTTTCGCCAGCACTTTTGTGGACTGCGATGGCATAACCAAAATAATTATGAAAATAAGAGACATCAGTCAACGCAAAAAAGATGCCCAATCACTCGAGGAAAGCGAAGAAAAATATCACTCGCTTTTTCAAAATATGCTAAACGGCTTTGCATACTGCAAAATCATCACGGACGAAAATGGTGAAGTGGAAGACTTTGAATACCTCGAAGTCAACGACGCGTTTGAGCAGATAACGGGACTTAAAAAAGCTGAGGTTACAGGAAAAAGAGTCACTGAAGTAATCAAAGGCATAAAAGAAGCCCATCCTGAACTGTTCGCAACCTATGGCAGGGTAGCCTTCACGGGAAAAACAGAGAAATTTGTGATTTATTTCAAACCGTTAAAAATTTGGCTTTCAATTACAGCGTACTGTCTTAAAAAAGGCTACTTCGCGGCGGTCTTTGAAAACGTCACGGAACAAAAACAGAACGAGAAAAAGCTGGAAGAGTACTCTGAAGGGTTAGAATTCACCATTGCCGCCCGAACTGAAGAGTTATCCAACATTAATGACCGCCTTTTGAAGGCTGAAAGGTTTGCAGCCATCGGCGAGTTGGCGGGCATGGTTGGGCATGACTTGCGCAACCCATTAACCGCCATAAAAAACGCTGTTTATTATCTGGACAGAAAACAAGGTCCCTCAATGGATGCAAAGACCAAAGAAATGTTTAAGGTAATTAACAATTCAGTTGCGCATGCTAACAAGATTATAGGTAACCTGCTTGAATACTCCAAAGAGATAAGTTTAGAAATCGAAGAAGCCACACCTAAATCGCTTCTTGACTACATACTGTTAATGGTTCAAATTCCGTCACACATAAAAATACAGGACCGCACCCAAGATAACCCCATAATTTGGGTGGACTGCAACAAAATTGAGAGAGTGTTCATAAACCTCATAAAAAACGCAATTGACGCCATGCCTGAAGGGGGGACACTGGAGATAAGAAGCCGCCATGTCGGGGAAGAAGTGGAGTTTAGTTTTTCTGACACAGGCTCAGGCATGACGGAGCAGAACAAAGCCAAAATCTTCATGCCGCTGTTCACCACAAAAGCGCAGGGTATGGGTTTTGGGTTAGCCATATGTAAACGCATTGTTGACGCCCACGGGGGCAGAATCAGCGTAGAAAGCACATTGGGCAAAGGAACCACGTTCACAGTGACTCTTCCCGTGGAACAAAAACTTCGGGTCAAAGAAGAGGAAAACATGATAATTCAAACAGACCAATACGATGCCCTCCAACATGACCTGAGTTAAAAACGCGTAAGCTGGCTGTATGTTCCCAGATAAGTCCCGTCCAAGAGATACGCCTCCGAGTTTTCTACATCCACCGCTTTGGAACGCAGAACAGGACCAACCAACGCCTCGCCTTCAACGCCTCTCTTGTGGTATGCTTCGTTTATAGGTCTGCCACCTAAAAAGTCATTAAAACTGGGCATAACAAACAACTGTTTGGTTTGAGGCTCAAAACCGTAATGCTTCTTCACAGTTTCAGCAGCGGTGCCTTGGAGTTTCACGCCGTTTTTCTGCAGTAGAAGTCGCGCAAAAAATTCGGTGTTGCAGTTGGCTTTTAACCAGATTTGCCGCGTCAACTTCACTCCTGCAGGGTCATGGAAAACCACCACCGGATGTAGATGCCCCATGAAAAGCGTTTTGCACTGCAACAACAGGGGGGAAGGCCATTTGTGTCCATGAAACATACCCACGTCGCCCTCAACTAAGCCAGTTGCGGGATGCATGATTACGCCTTGGGGAAGCATGGGTTCAAGGTTGGCGTCGTGGTTGCCCCGGATGATGCCGATTTCTTTCACTTTCCCGTAAAGTTCATCAAAAAAGTCAGGTATGTCATGCCACTCGCCAGGCTCATTGGCAGTCACGGTGTATTTTACGTCTCCCAAAACCAGCAGACCATCAGGCTTAAACTCTGAGAGCAGCACAAGGAGTTTTTCAAGAAGCCGCGGCATCTGGCTTGGCACGTAGATGCCTTTCTCTTGAAGCGCCATCTCCCACCCCAAATGCGGGTCAGCGATAATCAGGGTGCGTTTGGCGGCTGTTTTCACCAAGGCTGCAGGGTGAGGCATCAAGAGAGTAAACATCGTTTTGCCTACTTTGGCTTAAGCAGCTGCAGGATGGACTGGTGAATTGCGGAGTTGCCTGACGCCACAAACTTTAACGTCTGCCTTGGGTCTAACGGGACATCAAATGCTTCCCCGTTGGGCGCTGAGAGCAAACCGCCTGCCTCCTGAAGAATCAAAAAGCCAGCAGCCACATCGGTTGTCCGCAGTTTCCCGCGGATGTCCACAAACGCGTCGGTTAAGCCTGCTGCAACAAAGCAGAGTTCCAACGCGTTGGCGCCGAAATGCCGGATATGCCTGGTTTCCTGAATTAGCTCCGACAGTTGAGGTGCCACTTCTTTGGCTTTGTAGGTGTTCAAGTCTAAGCCAATGAGGGCTTCTGTAAGGGAAGTGACGGTGGAGGTTGTGATTTTTTCGTTGTTACAAAAGGCGCCCTTGCCCTTGGCGGCGATGTAGGCGTCGCCGTGACGCAGGTCCGTCACCATGGCGGCGTAAACGTCGGAGAGTAAGGGTTTTTGGGAGACGGCTATGGAGGAGCAGTAGAAGGGCAGCCCGCGGGTTAGGTTGGTGGTTCCGTCAATGGGGTCAACTGTGACGTAGCAGTCGTTAGGTTGATTACCGTAGGTTTTTATGCCTGACTCCTCACTCACCAACGTAAACGACACATCATGCCGCAGAAGAACATCCACGAGGGCTTTTTCCGCCGCCAAATCCACCAGCTTCATCTGGTCTCCACCCGCGCCCCTGCCCAAGTCAGGCTGCGGGTCCTTAAGAGTTTTAAGCAACGGCTGCAAGTTGGCGGCGACTTTTGTTTTGCATTCAAGAAAGATGGGCTGCCAATCAAAACTTTGCACCATAAAGATTCATCCTTAGGGTGATATGCGGCTTCTACCCAATAAAGACAACCTTAAAAAGCACAGTAACAAAAACGAACCTATTTGCCGCCTATTAGCATCCAAATAACAATTCTATGCAGAACCTATAGAGGGGTCTACCTTTCTGCGGTTTCCGAAGCAACACCAAAAAAACTAGAACCGAAAAACGTAGAGGAAAAAGGGCTATCGGGAGTAGCTGACTTCACGGCGGGTTTGGTTTCGCATGCAAACGGGCAGGTTCTTCCGTGTAAGCAAGCTATCTTTAGATTCAAAAATATTATAACTGTGCACACGAAAGGAAAGACAGTGACACACTCAGCTATTATGGGAATACCTTTGAAAGCAATCATATGGACAAAATATGGCGCCCCAGAGGTTCTGCAACTGCAAGAAGTAGACAAGCCTACTCCAAAAGACAACGAAGTTCTGATAAAGGTACATGCGACGACGGTGACGGCGGGGGAATGCGAAATTCGGAGTTTAAAGTTGCCATTTTGGCTCCGGGTTTCTTTGCAGTTGTGGCTGGGAATTAGAAAGCCAAGGAAGAAAATTTTGGGGCAAGAGGTAGCGGGGGAAGTTGAAGCAGTGGGCAATGATGTGGAACGGTTTCGGAAGGGCGACCAAGTTTTTGGAACCACGGGTTTCAGTTTCGGCGCCGACGCCCAATACGTTTGCTTACCTGTAAAACCTCAAGAAGGGAACCTGGCGATAAAACCAGCCAACGTAACCTTTCAGGAAGCTGCAGCCTTGCCGTTAGGCGGGCTTGAAGCGCTCCATTTTCTCAGGAAAGGAAACATCCAGTCGGGGCAGAAAGTGCTGATTGTGGGGGCAGGCGGAAGCATAGGCACCTTTGCGGTGCAGCTTGCCCGCTACTGTGGCGCAGAAGTTACGGGTGTTGATCGCGCAGAAAAACTTGACATGATACGCTCCCTCGGGGCAGCCCACGTTATTGACTACGCCAGAGAGGACTTTACTAAAAACGGTGAAACCTACGATGCCGTCCTTGATGTAGTGGGCAAGAGCCCCTTTTCGGGCAGTGTCAAATCGCTCAAGCCCAATGGACGGTATCTTTTGGCAAACCCAAGTCTGTCAGATATGCTTCGAGGGCGTTGGACCTCGATAAGGGGCGGCGGCAAGAAGGTAATATTTGGAGCATCGGACGCAAAGCCGGAAGATTTGATTTATCTCCAAGACCTGCTTGCAGCAGGAACGATAAAAACAGTCATAGGCAAAAGTTTTCGGTTGGAGGATATTGTCGAGGCACACCACTACGTGGAGAGCGGACAAAAAAAGGGAAACGTAGTTATTACGGTAGAGCACGATTACGGGAAGGTTGGTTTGGCTTGAAATCGTTAATCGTTGTGTATTCGTATCATCACCTGAACACCCAAAAAATCGCCGAGGTCTTTGCAAAGGTTCTTGGGGCAGAACTCAAAACGCCACAGCAAACAAACCCAACTGAACTGGGGGATTATGAGGTGGCGGGGTTTGGCGCGGGGATAGACAGCGGAAAACACTACAAGGAACTGCTCGACTTCGCAGATAGGCTTCCGCAGGTGGATGGCAAGAAGGCATTCATTTTTTCAACCAGCGGCGTTTCAAACCCCAAGTACAAGCAGAAAATCCATACGGAGCTTAGGGAGAAACTGCAGGCGAAGGGTTACCAGATTGTTGATGAGTTTAACTGCCACGGGTTTAACACAAACAGCTTTCTTAAGGTGTTTGGCGGCATGAACAAGGGCAGACCCGACGCAAAAGACCTCAAAAACGCAGAGGCGTTTGCAGTGAACCTAAAACAAAAACTACAACCTTAAAGTGCCATTTGCCAAAAATTGGTTTTGGTGCCGGGGGCGGGATTCGAGCCCGCGACCTCTGGCAATGGGCGTTTGGCCCTTTTGTCTCCAGATTATGAGTCTGGCGCCCTAGCCAGGCTAGGCTACCCCGGCACACCTCTGTTTGAGGTGCCTTTGCAGCCAGTCTTAAGGTTATTCTGCATGGTTTGAGATAAAGCTTTTTAATTCTTCCACAAAGTCTCGCCCTACAGCAGGCGTACCTACGGGCACAAAAAAAGCAATGCAGAATAAAACGGGTGCGCAACTAAAAAATTGGGCTCTTAGTGAGCTAGTTTCTTTTTCGCTCCAGCTTCTCCACCTTAGACCCAGCGCCCAAGTAAACGATGTCAGTTAAACCCAAAAACAGCCCCGTTTCAACCACGCCCGGAATCATTTTGAGCCGCTGCTCCAACTCCGCGGGAGTGGCTATGTCGCCGAAGGTGGCATCCATGATAATGTTGCCGTTATCAGAAATCACGGGTCCAAGCTTGCCTTTGGTTTCCCGCAACAGGGGGATTCCGCCCAGCTTCTGAATGCGGTCACGTACCAGTGCCACAGCAAACGGCACAACCTCAATAGGTACAAGGTGGTTGCCTTCGCCCAGCACATGCACTTTCTTTTTTTGGTCGGCTACAAAGATGTTGTGTCGGGATGAGGCAGCGACGATTTTTTCGCGCACAAGCGCGGCGCCCATGCCTTTAATCAGGTTCAGTTGGGGGTCAATTTGGTCGGCGCCGTCAATGTTTACGTCAACAAGTGGGTGCTCTTCAAGTGTAGTTATGGGGATGCCTGTTTGGACGGCTAACTGGAAGGCTTGGTAGCTGCTAGGAACACCCAGAATTTGGAGGCTTTCGTGTTGGCGGCGCTCACCCAACGCGAGGATGGCGTAAGCGGCGGTGGTTCCACTTCCTAAACCCACAACCATGCCGTCTTTGACGTGCTCCACTGCGGCGTAGGCGGCGTTACGTTTTTCAACATCAGGGGAAACTTGCATTATGATTCAATCTCCATTTGCCCAAGTTTATTCATGACCTCATCAATCTGGTTTCGAATGGCGTCAATGCGCTGTTCCGCTTCGGATTTTTGCCGTTCCTGTGGAGGTTTGCGGGGTCGTTTGGGTTTTTCTTTTTCAGGCTCAGGTTCGGCTGACTCTTCGGCTTCTTCGTCATCTTTCTCCATCTGGTCGGGAACCACAGGAACTTGCGGTTTAGGCATGGGAACTTTAACTTCTCTAACAACGGGTTTGATGTCTATGCGTCCACGCAGCTCCTCCACTTTACCCGTCAACTCACCAAAGCGTTCGCTGAAAAGCTTCATGAGGTCCTGCTGCATGCTTTCCAACTCGTGCAGTGCAACGATGGTTTCGTCTTTGGCTATGGAGTTTTTAACCGACATCATGCGGGATTTGTAGCTGCCAGCCAAGCGTTCCCGCTCGGCCTCAGTAATTTTGCCCTCCGCATGCGCTTCGTACAATCGCCGAATTGCATCACCCAAGATTTCACGTTCTAAATCAAGGATGCGCAGTTCGTCTTTGGCATGCACTGCCTGAGTTGCTTGGACGCTTTTAGTAACGCGAAACGGAGAAGAGGAAGCAAACGAAGGCGCCGAGAGAAGCGTTTCGAGTTCGGGTTCTTTGGCAGAAGCTGTGGCAGCGGCGGCCACGACGGGTTTGGCGCGTTTACGCATGGCGTAAATGACAAGTGCACAGGCGAGAACGACGATTATCGCCACTAGAACAGTGATGATGATAGTTGCCGTCTCGTCGAGAGCCATGAGATCCTCTGTATTCTGATAGCTTACGATGTATATAAAAATTAAACAAAAAAACGCAAAACAAAACGGCTACGATAAACAAAAAGGCATTTCCTTAAAACGGGTGAACACCAAGCAGGCAGGAGCAAAATAAATGTTAGGGGAAGGTTAGTGGTTTACTTTTCGTCGGATCAGCAAGTACAGCAGCAGGGGTCCGCCTAGAAATGCCGTGATAGCCCCCACAGGAAGCACCACGGGAGCAAGCAGTCGCCTAGCTAAAATGTCGGCAAACAACAGCAGAACCGCCCCAAAAAGGGTTGAGGAAACAATCAGGAAACGCTCGTCTCCACCGATGATTGCACGGCAAATGTGCGGGGCAACCAGACCCACAAAGCCGATGGCGCCCGTGAAGCTGACCACCGTTGCTGTGGAGAGGCATGCCGCAATTAAGGTGATTCGTCTAACGCGGTTTACTTCTACGCCGAGACTTTTTGCGGTGTCGTCGCCCATCTTCATGAGGTTAAGGTCCCAAGATAAACGCATGTTAATTGCAAAGCATATGACCAGTGCGCCTAAGAGGTAGGGTAGCTGCCACCAAGCCGCTCGGGAAAGGTCACCAACCGTCCAAAAGACAGTGGCGCTGACGGCGTTGGATTCAGCAAAATACTGCAGTATGATGGTGCATGCTTGGAAAATGTACAGTATGGCTATGCCCGCCAAGATTATGGTTTCAGGCGAGGGACCTCTACGCTTAACCAGCAGCAAAATGACTGCGACAGGAATCATGGAGAATAAAAAGGCGTTAGTGATTATCAGGAGAGGACCTTCAGTTAAGCCGCTGCCCAAGATAATGGCGACAGCGGCGCCCAAGGCTGCACCTGCAGAGACACCTAAGGTGTAGGGGGTGGCAAGAGGGTTTCTTAGAATTGCCTGCGTTGTGGAACCAGACATGGCTAATGTAGCGCCTGCTAGAATTGCTAAAAGAATGCGGGGTAACCGGAGGGTCCACACAACCGTGTCAGCCAACGGGCTGACCTGAATCCAGTTCGGAAAGGCTCTAGCAAAAATTGCGGCGTAAGCCTCAAAAAACGAAAAGGAAGCGGAACCCAAAGCCAACGAAACGCCGGCAACCACAAACAGCAGGACGGCACAGGTAACCAAAAAAAGAACACGTTTTGCTACTAGCTTTCGGTATTTTCTTTTTTCACTTTCCTCCGTGCTGAGTGCGGCTTTACTTTGAGCCGCATCTACTGGGGTTTGGTCCACCATATCGTTGCGGTCTTCCTTTTTCGGTTCAGCCAAAGTTTTCCGTTGTCTACTATTAAAATTCTGCGCAGATACGCTTTTAGAGCCGAATTTTTGCTGGGGTTTATATGGTACTGTTCAGCGTATTTTTCGGCTGCATCGTCTAAACTGCGAAAGTTCTGCATTGACTGGTAATCCCAAACCTCCACATTAGCAAGTATGCCCAAGTCATGCAGAATGTTGTAAACGTAGATATAGTCCGACTTCACAGAAACTGAGTCACTGTAGACTAAGTTTTGAATTTCACGGTCCATCCACTCAGAAGCGGACAGGAAAAGGTAGACGCGTTTTGTGGCAAGAGCATCCAGCTTTACCAGTTCCTTTTCAAGGTTAACCATGAACAGGGAAAAAGAGGCAATAACCACGTCGTGGGGTTGAACGTCATCGCCGACGCGTAAATCCTCCAAAGACCGCTGGATGAAACGCAGATTGGTTAAGTTGGCTTTTTGGGCGTTTGCCTTCAGAAGGGCAAGCATGTTTCCAGCAGGCTCTAAAGCCGTGACTTGCTTGACCCTTTTTGCGACAGGTATTGTTATTCGCCCTGTGCCTGCGCCGACATCAAGAACGGTGTATTCGGGCGATAGCGGCAGTCTGCGTAGTTGTTTCTCGGTTAAGTCCTTGAGGGATGATACTTTTTCGTTAAAGCCGTTGGCGCATTTCTCCCAGTAACTTGGAGCACAACATGCGGTGCGGCGTGTATCTATCATCATTTGCTGCCGCAACTCGACCCAATTTGCTGCCTCTGCCATAGCACATCACTTAGCCAGTTAGTTTAGACCTAAAAAGAAAAAGAGAGGTTTATGTGGAGCCGTTGGGTATGCCGACGATGTCACCGTTGATGGTGATGCCCGGATACAGGAAGACGCCTTCTTCGTCGAGGTTGTAATCTAGCCGCATGAAGTGAGTGATGTATTCTTGGTGTATGGCTTGTGGGTTAAAGTCCGTCAGTAAGTCAGGGTAGAGCACGTTGGTCAGGTAAACTGCTCCTAAAACGCCGCCCATGGCGTTGTTTCGGAAGTCACCTGCGATGATGTATACGTGCCCGTTCTTGACGGCTTTAAGGTTGGCAAACATCGGCTGGGAGATGTATTCTTGGAGGCATTGGCTTATGCTTGAGGTGTCGCTTACATCGTAGCCCTGAGCGGGGTCAGCGTTGGTTAAGCCGCTGAAGGTGTATCGAACTGTGTGCAAGAAAATGTAGTCAGGGTCTTGTGAGAGTATCCACTCCGCATCAACGTTTACCGAAGACGCGTTAAGGTAGGTGGGCATTGACTGAGCGATGTTTGCTCCGCCTGATAAGATGCAGACTTGTCCAAGAGTGTCAATTGTCGCGTAGGCTTTTACGGTCGCTGAAGCCGTATAGGGGTAGTTAGTTAACAAGACGGTTTGCTGTTGGTCCGAGGTTAGGGTGCTGGTTTTAGCGCGGATGGTGTCGGTCAAATTGAGCAGCCAACTTGCATATTCTGTGGCTTGGGGAACCCTGTCAAAGATGTAGCCAGCTTTGAGGATGCCTTGCATGAAACTGGAGTCCTCAGGGTTGGTCACGTTAGGGTAGTATAGCCCCAGGAAGACTACGTCAACACCAGGCAGCTTTTCAGCTTTTTCTTCGGTGGCACTGGAGAAAGTCAACAGCACATCGGGGTCCAAGTTGAGAACTGCTTCATAGTCGGGGGTGTACATTTGCCCAACTGAGACTATGTTGGGGTTGTCTGGGAAGTAGTATTCTCTGAGGACATCAACGCAGAAGTCAACGCCGACGACTTCGTCTTCTAGGTCAAGAACGCGCATCATTTCGGCGTTCTGAATGTATTCGACCACGATACGGTTTGCGGGAAGCGAAACCGTTATGAGTTTACCGTTGCCGTCCAGCAGAACAATGTAAGAAGCAGTGCCGTTTATGAGGGCAACAACTTGGTCTTTGTCTGCTGCATCAACTTTTCCATCGTTGTTTGCGTCTGCAAACTGAGTAGCAGAAGATGAGCCGCTGATTATGCTCGTTAGGTAAGTGAGGTCTTCTTCGTCCACTGCTGCGTCCATGTTAGCATTTCCGTAAACCTCCAACACCAAATCCATCGAGAGCTCAGGTGTTGGGGTTGGCGTTGGTTGAGGGGTGGTGGTTGGCTGCACTGTGGGGGTTGCTTGAGGTGTGGTTTGGGGGGTAGCTGTTGCGGTTGGCTTGGGGGTGGCGGAGGGAGAAGATGTGGAGGTTGAGGTGGCAGTTGGTGTGGCGGTTGACGTTGGTGTTGGGGTTGAAGTCTGCGGTGTGGAGGTTTGTTGGGGGGTGGGTGTTGCTTGTGGTGAAGCTGAGGTTTGTGGTGAGGGTGGGGCAGTTGCCGTGGGGGTCGGGGATACCTCAGGTGTGGGTGTCTCTGGTTGGGTGAACCAGTTGTTGCCGTAACCGATTACGAGGGAAGCCCCTATGATTATTGCGAGAATAAGGCCAATTACGAGGTTTCTGTTCATTCCAATCCCGTGTTACGGGTTACTAAAAAAGTAATACTTATACCTTGTGTTACTTAAAAACGGAAAAGTAACACTAAAATACCCTCTTACGCTTCTAGGACAGAGCCACAAGCAGAGGCGCAATCATGAAAATAACAGTCCAAGACGTTACATTCAACTACCGAAGCACCCCCACACTCTCACAAGTCTCCATGCAAATCGACGAATCCGAAGTCTTGGGCATGATAGGCCCCAACGGTTCAGGAAAAACCACCCTACTCAAATGCATAAACAAAATTTTAGAACCCAAACAAGGCAAAATAATCCTTGACACTCAAGAAGCAAAAAAAATGAGCCGCATGGAAGTCGCCAAACACATAGGCTACGTACCCCAAAGCACCAACAGCAACCCAACAGCGCTACCAGTTTTTGAGATTGTCCTGATGGGCAGAAGACCTCACATCACCTGGCAAAGTAGCGAAAAAGATAACGCCAAAGTTTGGGAAGCCCTCAAAATGCTCAACATCGAAAACCTTGCAATGCGCGATTTTTATGAGTTAAGCGGGGGTGAACAACAAAGAGTCCTCATCGCCAGGTCAATAGCCCAAGAAGCCAAAGTTCTTCTGCTTGACGAGCCCACCAGCAACTTAGACATCAAACACCAACTAGAAGTCATGTACCTAACCCGAAAGCTGGTTACCAAAGGAAAGCTTGCTGCTGCCGTGGCAATTCATGACCTTAACCTTGCATCCAGATTCTGCGACAAAATTGTGATGATGAAAAACGGCAAAGTTTTTGCGGCTGGGGAAGCACAGAACGTTTTGAGCCCTGAAACGATAAGAACTGTTTATGGAGTGGAAGTTATGGTGAACTTTGACGCCAAATTCCCCTACATAATACCCATTGAACCCCTTAACTAAAACTCAGAAAAGAGAAACAAACAAAAAATAGGAGTAGGAGCTGCTTTTTTGCCACAGCGGGAACAGCAGGTTGCTTGCGGGCTGAGGGGAGCGCCGCAGTTGGAGCAGCATTGGGATACAAGTCTGATGGCCATTTTCACTATGACCGTGCTCAGTGCAGGCATGATAGAGGAAAAACAGGGATACTTCCTTGTGACAGAGAGGACGGAAAAAAAGAGGTTGCCCTACACGCGACTGCTTCCCGAAGCAACACCATAATGGTTGTTTTAGGTGTTGCATTGATTTTTTTTCACTTTCTCGCTTAAACTGGAACTTTTGCCCGATGAAAGCGTCCTGTTCTTTGGGGTGACGCTGATTGTGATTGGCTCGTGTTTTGGGCGGTAAGCCGAAAAAACAAACCTGAACTGTCCCCTGAAGCCAAAGAGTTACTCAAAGAACTAAATCGGCACTAGCTATTCCGCAGTTTCAGCAAGTAACCATTCTCGCTGGCAACGCCATCCAACAGGGAAGCAGTAACTTCTTTGCTTCCCTTAAAGCAGGAGAAACAACTGATACGCTACGGGTAACTCAATCTACCTGTTTAGCCCCGCTTGGAATAACTCCAAATATTTCCCAACATGGTAGGCATCCAATAACCCATGATTAGCATTAATCGAAACAGGAAGCAACAGCTTGCCAGCGGACTCAAAGAACTTGCCAAATGCAATCTTGGGAATACTTTCGCCTCGACAAAAGTTCCGTTCATGCTTAAAACCGGTGAAGCTAAACCAAGGCAACACAGTGTAATGAACAACGTCTAATCTTGCCGCGTCTTGGCTTACCCCAAGCCCAGAGCTTTCTTGAACTTCAGTGATGGCAACTTCGGCTTTTTTGCAGAAACCTTCGAAATCGTCGGTGTATTCGAAGAAGGCAAAACCGAAAGTGGAGTCTTTTCTGCCGACAGTGGTACTTACGTGTACTCTGTCAAAAACCCAGACTTCGCCATCGATAATTCGATATCGAAAGTTCTCCACCAAGTTAATTGCTTTAATCGACGCGTATAGGTAGTAGAGGAAGAAGGACAACTTTTCTTTTTTACAATGCTGGTAAGCGTCAGTGCAGTCCACGTTTACGACTACGCCAAAGTATGGGTCATCGCAGCCGCCGAAGTACTGGTAGTGGTCACGGCGGTTCCAGTTTTGTATGGCCAAGTTTGGTCTTCATAGGCGCTCAAGCCAAGAGAGAGGTGATATGCATAAAAGTTTATGGCAAAGACAAGGTGGAGCCTTCGGCGGGATTTGATGCCAAAATAGTATAACTGGCCTCAACATAAAATGAGTATAAGCCTGAAAATTGAGGATAAGATATGAAAAAGCGAAGGTTGTATCCCTTTTAAAAAGCTAATTAGTGGTACAGATGAATGTGAAGGGAGCTAACCATTAAATTTTGGGTTTATTTATTCGCTGAATATAGTGCAATTGCTGTGCTGTTGTTTTCCAGAGATTTTTTCGAAGAAGCTTAATGGTTTTCCGCACATAATACATTGCCCTAAAGACTTACGCTTAGTCTGGATTGCTGATTGGCGTTCTTTGTCAGCACGTCGTTTTTTCGCCTGTTCTTGTCGCAGTCTTTTCTTTTCCTCGTCCCGTTTTTTCTCGGCGTCTCGGCGTATCTTCTCGGCTTTTTGACGCTTTCGTTCGTCACTCAAGTGTTTTTTAGCTTTCTCCTCTTCAATTGCCAGTTCAGATAGGAAACGTTGCTTACGGTCGTATAGTTTTTCCCAAAGCGATTCTGGCAGAATACCTTGGTTAAAGTCAAATCCAGATGCTCTCCAATTTTCTGAACCCATATGGAAATTAAAGTGAAACCGACCTCGGACATCAGCAAGTCTTGGAAGCGCTTTAGCATACTTTGGTGCTGAGCGCCAGTCCTGCCCAAACAAACGAGCATCTTGAATAGAGGAGAATGGGTACAAACCAACGAATTCTATGGGTTTTGTTCCAGGAGGTTCTTTCTCGAAAAGGCGCACACAGCACATATCCTCAGAGTTGCCACAAGAGTACTCAAGAAATTCCACCCCAATCAGGTTCGCATAGTTCTCAACAATATCGCATAATTCCTCAGGAGTCATCCAGTATTCATATCCACAACTTTTAGGGTATTCTACAGGTGTAAATGTAGTTCCGATAAATTTCCTAAGATCCTCGAATGAGGCAAGCATCGGAAGATTGCTAGTTCGTTCTGATGAGGGCTTTTTTCTCGAGGGCGCAGGTATGTGATTGACTTCAGGGTGTGATACCCTTCGCTCTTTCCTCAAATCACCTAAAGCTGAACGCGCAGCCATCCCGTTTCCTGCAAGATTTCCTTCGGAGTCAATACGACCTTCCTCTGGAAGTGGCTCACCCCAACACTTGGAGCCTTCAACGAACATTGGATTTGCAGCTACCTTCCTAAGCTCTTCGGACCCGCTAAGCCCAGTTTTTACCCTTTCAATTATCCCTGAATCGTAGCTTTGAACTGCGAGACAGAAAACATTCTCACGCCTGTTCAGGGTTGCTTCAGTGTCACCATTGTATAATGTAGCCCCGATGATTTGGCTTGGGTCAATTGCCTGCCAGAAAATTTTCCAACAGGTATAACCGTAATAACCTCGGTTCACCTTATCAATGTCGAATCGAATCCCTATTGTAGGAATATTTGGCATCATACCCCTATTTTCGCCCCTGAGAGTAGACAAGCAGTCTTATGTAGTAAGGCTATATTAATTTGTTCAGCGTATGTTATCTATCCCTGAGAAGCCGACCAGTTTGCTACCTTCTGCTTCTCGGCGAGTAGCCATTAAGACTATAATCAGCAAATGACGATTGATGCGAAAAAAATCAAACGCCAGTTTACATATTTCAATAATACACTTGAGTGCATGCTAATTTGGATATTGAAAATATTAAGGAGAAAGTAGAACCCCTCAACCCTCGTTAAGGAAAAGATTCAAAGTGGAAACTATAGGCTTTTTCGGCTCTTATATAAGGGGAGAACAGAAAAAGAAAAGCGACTTAGACGGCCTGGTTACCTTTTCTGAACCCATAGGACTTTTCAAGTTTGTTGAACTTGACCGCTCGTTCCGCCAACCCTGAATTCTGCCGGGTAGACATATTGAGCGTTTTATCCGCAAGAACTGCACTGTCTAATAATGTTTCCACTCGTTTGGTTTGCGCCTCCACCAATCATCCTTTTCTCATAAATAAATTCAACTGAAGAACCCTGAAAAGAATTGTCTGATTAATAGAGGGCAACTAAACTAAATGAAGAAGTGGAGCCTTCGGCGGGATTTGGACCCGCGACCATTACCTTACCAAGGTAACGCCCCACCGGGCTAGGCTACGAAGGCGCAACGCATTTCTCCAGAAAGAACGCAACTTGCACATAAAGAGGTTACGGTTTCGGAAGGCAAAAAGCAAACAGGCAAGCAGAGTGTAGCAGCAGTTAAAGACTTTGCAGGAAGCGTACCCGTTCATTAAAAGACGGATGTAACCGGGTGCCCGCCCAAAACGACACCCGTGAAGCTAACCCCCGTGAATCGGGCATGCCAAAAGAGCTAATCTTCATCAAAGCATCCGCCAACTGTTTAGGCTCAACCAAGTAGAGGGCGGCGTTTCGGTCAGCCTCAAACTCGATACGCACCTCCACCCGCCGCATTACGAGAGGCAGAGAGACGCCCCACCCCAAAGCCAACAACACTGCAATAACCAAAGTCGAAAACAGTGGAGACAACAAGTAAATCACAAGGGGAACAATGCCAAAAGAAATCAAGAGGCTCTCTGCAATGAGGTTGCGGAAGTTTGAGGATTTAGAGTCACGACGGAAATCCATCAGGTGCCCGATTTCGTGGGCGACGGTTGCTTCTATGTCAGTCTCGTTAAAGATTCCCTCCGCCCAGAGCCCGAGCAGGTGTTCGCCGACGCTTATGCGGTTTTGGAAAACGTTCACGTTGGCTAACCGCTCTGTTTTGGAAATGCACAGTTCAGGTGTTCGTTGCAGCTTTGCCTTTTTAGCTAAAGTTTCAATTGTTTGTGTTAGAAAAGCAACTTGCTGCGAAAGCTGCACATTTTGGCTCACGGCCTATGTCTCTCCGATGAGTTAAACAATTTGTGAACATGGGTTTTTTAACTTTTAGCCGTCTGCTCAAAAAACGGCACCACATCCAAACGCCCAGTCAGCATATGCTTACGGTTATTGAGCATTTACAGTTTTCGCCCAGACGCGGCATGTTCCTTCCATGCTAACCATGCATGCGCCTACAGGGTTTTGAGGAGTGCACGCTTTAAGAAACAAGGGACAAGCAGGAGGTTTGATTTTGCCTACAACCACCAAATGGCACTGGCAACCGGGCTGTGAATCAACACCGTCCACCAACGGGACACTGTGTTTCTTGAGTGCATCGAAGGAAGAGTAAGCATCTTTGAGTGCAAGCGTGGAGTTTGGAATGACACCTAAACCGCGCCATTTCCCATCGACCACCTCGAAAGCTTCGTTAATTAGGCGCTGGGCTTTCACGTTGCCTTGCCAACTGACTCCGCGAGAATACTCATTCTCCAGTCGAGGTTTACCTTCGCTAAGCTGCTTAACAATCATGTAAACTGAGAACAGCAAATCCAACGGCTCAAACCCCGCCACAACTGTGGGCAACCCATATTTTTGGGGAAAAACCGCATAAGGCTCAACCCCAATAATTGTGCTCACATGACCGGGCGCAATAAAACCCTTGAGCTGTAAGTCATCCATTTTGGCAAGCAACTCCATGGCGGGAGGCACTACCCGATGAGAAACCAGAAAACTCAGGTTCTTTGCCGCTTTCCGACCGACCTCAATTGCCGTGGAAGGCGCCGTGGTTTCAAACCCGACTGCAAAGAAAACAAACTCTTTTTGCGGCTCTTCCTGCGCCATCTTGACTGCGTCGCTGGTGCTGTAGACAATGCGGATATCTGCACCTTCAGCTTTGGCGTCCAAAAGTGCCCCATGGGAGCCGGGAACCCGCAACACATCCCCAAAACAAGTTATCACGATGCCTTTTTTTGCCATTTGGATGGCGGCGTCCACTTCGGAGGCGGGCAAAATGCATACGGGACATCCGGGTCCTGCGATTACTTCAATGTTGGAGGGTAGAAGGCTGCGTATGCCGAAGTGGCTTATGGTCCATTCGTGGGTTCCGCAGACATGGCAAATTTTGATTACGCCGTTTTTGGGGGTTAAGGCGTTTATTTTGTCGGCTACGCGTTTTGCCATTTCGGGGTCTCGATAACTTTGCGAGGTCACCATGTAAATCAGCTGCTATTGGGTTCCTGCGTCTAAAACCTCATTCCACAAACTAAGGGTTTCTAAAGCGTCTTTTTCGCTCATGGTCTGGATTGCGTAGCCTGCGTGAACCAAAACGTAGTCGCCTACTTTCGCGTCAACCAATGTCACGTTAACTTCACGCAGAACTTTCTCGCCGAAATCCACTTGCGCTTTGTCGCCCGTGATGCTCATGACACGTGCGGGTATAGCTAAACACATAACAGGTCAACACATATTTGGGGCGTAAACAGCGATAAAAAGAGATTGGTTAAAAACCCCAAAAGCCACCAACAAATGCCTGCCCAAAGGAAACGCCACCATCACCAGAAGGAACTGCTTCATGCACCAGAAAACGCAGCCCCCGCGCCTCCACCACCTCCCGCATCATTTGGACAAGCAAGGCGTTGACGGCTGAGCCGCCTGTGAATCCGACATTTCCAACCCCCAACTCAACGGCTTTATCTGCAGCCAACGCTCCAAGCCCCCTCGCCAAGTAAACGTGAACGCTAAAAGCCAAGTCCGCCACGGAAAACCTGCGACGGTTCTGATAGATTTCCGACAGCAGCCCCGTTGTCTCCAGCACTCCGCCACATATTTGGGGAGGCAGTTTCAGGACATCTTTGCCGTTGACGGCTGCAGATTCGAGTTTCATTGCTGCTTCACCTTCGTAGGTGCGTTCGTAGCATATGCCAAGTATTGCGGATGCAGCGTCAAGGATTCTGCCGACGCTGGTGGTTTGGGGGATGTTTTGGGGTTTTTGAAGTTGGGTGAGGAGCAGTTCGGCTTCGGTTCGTCCATGGGGTAGGTGCACTGTGTTTTCTGTGAGCCACTGGGTTATGTCCATTGTTTTGTTTAGAACTGCGGCGGCTATGCGCAGGGGATACCGCGTGGACACGTCTCCACCCAGAAGGGGCTGCGGCTCCAGATGCCCCACCCGCCTAAAACCCTTCGATGTGTCACTGCAGTGGAGGATTTCGCCGCCCCAAGCCCCACCATCAGCGCCATAACCGTAACCATCACAGGCAACCCCCACAACCTCACCGACACCGTGCTCAGCCATCAACGCGGCAACATGCGCATGGTGATGCTGCACCCTAACCAGACTCCAACCGTTTTGTTCAGCGAGTTCCTGCGCGAGGTGGGTGGTGGTGAATTTGGGGTGTAAATCGCAGGCGACGGCGTCGATTTTGCTGTTGGTAAGCCGAATAAGGTGCGAGGTGGCTTCTTTGAGGAAACCGCGGGTTTCCAAGTTTTCCATATCACCAATATGCTGGCTGAGGAAGGCTTTGTTTCCGTTGAGAACGCAGCTGGTGTTGTTAAGTTCCCCGCCCAAAGCGACCACACA
The DNA here is from genome assembly GCA_041447175.1 of Candidatus Bathyarchaeia archaeon. Classification (NCBI taxonomy): domain Archaea; kingdom Thermoproteati; phylum Candidatus Bathyarchaeota; class Bathyarchaeia (SeqCode); species Bathyarchaeia archaeon. The sequence continues at coordinate 2,113,622 of CP166960.1, forward strand.
ATGTTTTGCTTTTTGTTTGAGCATGATGGGGGCGGGTGCGTATCCGCGGCTTCGGCGAATGAACACGTTGCGGGCGCCGTGGACGCGGGTAACGCTGTCGTCGCATCGGTGAGCTATTTTGCGGTTATGAAACAGAAAATAATCCACCGTGCCGCCTAAGACGTTTAGGGCGTGGGTGTTGTTGTTGATTATGGGTTGGCTGGTGGGGTTGGCGCTGGTCATCACGAAGGCGGCGTCGGGAACTTGGTCGAAGAGCATGTAGTGCATGGCGCTGTATGGCAGCATGACGCCTACGTTGTGCAAGTCGGGCGCAATCAGCGGCGAAAGAGTGTATGAGGCGGCTTTGTTGAGTAGAACGATTGGGTGTGCGGGTGAGGTAAGCAGTTCTTGTTCCTTCGGGTTAACTTCGGCGAACCCGCCGATGGCATCTATGCTGCGAGCCATCAGGGCAAACGGCTTAGCCAGACGGTGCTTCGAGGCTCGAAGCCTAACCAGCGGCTCCTCCCTGACAGCGGATGCGGCAATGTGAAAGCCCCCATAGCCCTTCACCGCGACGATTTTGCCCTCCGACAGCAGCCGCCCCGCTTCCCGCACAGGGTCATCTACATCTACGGGTTCGCCGCGGTTTGTGGTCAGGTAGGCTTTGGGTCCGCAGGTGGGGCAAGCCACGGTTTGTGCGTGAAAACGCCGATTTAATGGGTCACGGTACTCTCGGGCACATAAGCCGCAGAGGGGGAACTCTTGCATGGTGGTGTTTTTGCGGTCGTAGGGCAAGCGTTCGATGATGGTGAAGCGGGGTCCACAGTTGGTGCAGGTGATGAAGAAGTAGTCAAAGCGGGGGTCGTTTGGGTCACGCAGTTCACGTAGGCAGTCGTTGCAGATGGCGCTGTCAGGCGGAATCACCGAACCCGAATGTTCCAACGCCTCCGAGCTACGGATAATTGTGAAGGTTTCGTACTCGTTTTTGCCCGTGAGAGCTGCTTTTTGGATTTCGTAAATTTGAGCCAGCGGTGGCTTCTGCTTCTGTAAATCACGCAAAAAACCCGCGGCAGCTTCCTCTGTCCCTTCAAGATGGATTTCTACGCCAGCGTCCCCGCGGTTGCGCACGTACCCTGTCAGCCCGTTTTTGACGGCGATGCGGTACACGAACGGGCGAAATCCCACACCTTGAACAATACCCTTAACGTTGACTTTTAGACGCAACCCTGGACACTTCTATGCGTTAAAAGTAGAAAAAGTGAATTCATATAGATTGTGACTAATTGGATGATAACTGTTCATCGCGCAGGCGTCGCCGCAACACTTTTCCCGCAGAGCTCAAAGGCAACTCTTTGCGGAACTCCAATTCGCGAACCGCTTTGTAGGGGGCGACTTTGCCGTTGACAAAAGCTGTCAGTTCTTGCGCCGAAACAGAAGCGCCATCCTTAAGCACCACAAAGGCTTTGGGAATCTCGCCTACGCCTGATACAGGTTTACCGACAACGGCACAGAGCTTCACTGTGGGGTGCTCGTAGAGAACGTCTTCGATTTCGCGGGGGTAGACGCTGTAGTCTTTGTATTTGATGAGGTCTTTTTTGCGGTCGGTTATGTAGAAGTAGCCTTCGCTGTCCATGCGGGCGATGTCGCCGGTGAGAAGCCAGCCGTCGCGCAGAACCATAGCGGTTTCGTCGGGTTGCCGCCAATACCCCTTCATGACCTGCGGTCCTTTGACGGTAAGCTCGCCCACTTCGTCTGCCCCAAGAGCGTTTGCGCCCGTTACAAGGTCCACGATTTTGGCGTCTGTTCCGGGTAAGGGTAACCCGATGGAGCCTACGCGCACGGTTTTCATGGTCTTATCCACTGGGTTACAGTGAGTAACTGGGGAAGCCTCGGATAAGCCGTAGCCCTCCGCCAGCAAGCCGCCTGTGATTTGCATGAAGGTTTTCTGGACTTGGGGTGGGAGCGGCGAGGCACCGGAGATACAGACACGAATTGAAGTCAGGTCGTATTTGCTTAGTTCAGGATTAGCCAAAAGAATGGAGTACATGGTTGGGGAGCCACAGTAAACACTGATTTTTTGCTGCTGAATGGTTTGCAGCACAGTGACAGGGTCAAATTTGGGCATCAGAACCACTGTGGAGGCAAGGCTTATGGGGACGTTAAGGCTGGTGGTCATGCCGTAAATGTGGAACAGAGGAAGCGCCGCCAAAAAAACGTCGGATTCAGCGCCGTTTATCCAGCTGGCAAAAGCCACTGCGTTGGCAACGAGGTTTTGGTGGGTCAGCATGGCTGCCTTTGCGGTGCCCGTGGTTCCGCCAGTGTACTGCAGCGCCGCCAAATCCACTGTGGGGTCAAGGGCGATTTTGGGGGGTTGGTTGCTGGTTTTGAGAAAATCTTGGAAAAGTATTACGTTTGGGTTGTGCCCTTGAAGCTGTATGGACGCGGGTGTCAGGGCGTATTCGCTTGGGCTTGTAATGATGGCACGTTTCAGGAGGGTTTTCTGCCAAACCGCCTCCACCACTGGAAGAAGCGAATCCAACAAAACCACGGTCTGGGCTTGGGAGTCAGCCAGTTGATGCTCGACTTCACGTTCCCGATGCAAGGGGCTAATTGCCGTCAGAACCGCGCCTGCCTTGAGGACCCCATAGTAAGCAATTACGAACTGGGGAATGTTGGGCAAAAAGAGGGCTACACAGTCACCCTTCCTAACTCCCGAAGCTTCCAGCGCCGCGGCAAACTGGTCAGAAAGCAAGTTCAGTTTTTGATAGCTGATTTTGCGGTTAAGATACGAGATGGCGGTGTTTTCAGGGTGAGCTTTTGCAGTTTGGTTTAGAAGTTCGAACAGGGGGACCTGAGGGAAAGTTAAGGTTTTTGGGACATTTTGAGGCCATTTTTTAAACCAAGACTTGTTTTCTTTAGTAATAGCAAACACATCCGCGCGTTTGTCAGTACAAAGATGTGATGTTTTTTAAACTTGCCTTAGGCTGTGGCACCGAAAAAATGGGTCTTGCTGCAAAAGTAGAAGAAACAAAAACGAAAAGGTAGAGAGGGAAGGGGTAGGCTCAGAGATAGCTGAGCTACTTCTTGTTTGTGAGGTATTCGTGCATTGCTTGTGCTGCGCGTTTACCTGCACCCATGGCGCTGATGACTGTGGCTGCACCTGTGGCGACGTCTCCGCCTGCATACACTCCGTCAAGGCTGCTTTTGCCGACTTCGTCAACGCAGATGGTTCCGCGCTTGGGGTCACTTACCAAGCCTTCGGTTGTGCGTCCGATGATGGGGTTAGGTGTTTGTCCGATGGCGATGATGACTGTGTCGACGTCCATGGTGAACTCGCTGCCAGGGATTGTTTTGACTCCGCGTCTGCCTCTGGCGTCGGGTTCGGTGAGTTCCATGCAGATGCATTTCATGGCTTTGACCCAGCCGCGTTCGTTGCCGATGAACTCTAGGGGCGCTGCGAGGAACTTGCAGACTAAGCCTTCTTCTTCAGCGTTTTCGATTTCTTCGTGTCGTGCGGGTAGCTCATCGCGTGAACGACGGTAGACCAAGCAGACTTCTGCGCCTAAGCGCATGCTGCATCTGGCGCAGTCCATGGCTACGTTTCCGCCTCCGATGACAACAACGTGTTTGCCGATGCGGATTGGGGTGTCGTAGTCGGGGAATGCGAAGGCTTTCATGAGGTTAACGCGAATGAGGAACTCGTTGGCACTGTAGACGCCGCCGAGGTTTTCGCCGGGGCACCCAGTGAATTGGGGTAAGCCTGCACCACTGCCGATGAACACTGCGTCGTATCCGCCTTCTTTCATAAGTTCAGGGATGGTGTGGGTTCTGCCGATGAGGTTGCCTAAGCGAAGCTCGACACCGAGTTTTTGGACGTAGTTGACTTCGTTTTGGACAATGGCTTTGGGTAAACGGAACTCGGGAATGCCGTAAGAAAGCACACCGCCGCCCACATGGAGGGCTTCGAACTGGGTGACTTCGTGTCCGCGCTTGACAAGGTCAGCTGCAACGGTGAGTCCTGCGGGTCCAGCGCCGATTACTGCAACTTTTTTGCCTGTTGGCTCGGGTTTAGGTGGAAGCTGAAAACCGTTGTCGCGTTCCCAGTCTGCGAGGAATCGTTCTAAGCGTCCAATGCTGATTGGGTCACCCATTTTGCCGACGACACATTTGCTTTGGCACTGGGATTCTTGAGGGCAGACACGTCCGCAGACTGCAGGCAGAGCATTCTTGGTTTTGATGGTGGCGATGCCTTCGGCGTACTTCTTTTCTTTGATGCATTTGATGAATTCGGGAATTGGGACACCTACGGGGCAGCCAGTTACGCACTGAGGCTTTGGACAGGTCAGGCATCGGCTGGCTTCTTCTAAGGCTTCTTCTTCGGTGTAACCTAAAGCTACTTCCTTGAAGTTTTTCGCGCGCACTTTAGGCTCTTGTTTACGCATATCTACAGCTTGTTTCTTGAGTTTAGGTTTAGGCTTTGTTTCTGCCACACTTACAACCTCCACTTGTTTCCCATACGAGTGAACTTAAACGCTCTTCTGGAAGCATTTGACGCTGGCGCTGAATCAGTTCCTCAAAGTCCGTCAGGTGACCGTCGAATTCTGGTCCGTCGACACAGCCAAACAGCATCTTTCCGCCGACTGTAACACGGCAGACGCCACACATGCCCATGCCGTCAATCATGACGGGGGTTAGGGTGATGATTGTGGGTATGCCGTAGGGTTTGGTTATTTCGCTGACATCACGCATCATAACCACGGGTCCCATGACGACGCAGCGGTCAAACTTTTCTTTCTCCAAAAGCTCCTTGAGGAAGTCTAAGCCTTTATAGCCGTACGAGCCGTCGTCTGTGGCTACGTAGACTTCGTCGCTGAGTTCTCGGGCTTCTTTCTCCAGAATCATTGCTTCTTTGATTCTGGCGCCTAAAACGGTGGTGACGTGGTTACCAGCTTCTTTCATGGCTTTAATCTGCAAGATTATGGGGGCAATCATGATGCTGCCGCCGACGCAGAGAACCTTGCCGTACTTTTTGATCTCTGAGGGGTTACCCAAGGGACCAGTTACGTTCAGCAGACAGTCGCCTTCGTTGTAGCAGCCAAGTTCCTTGGTTGTTTTGCCGACTTCGTGGAAAGCAAACGAAACCGTGCCCTTCTGGGTGTCGTAACCACAGATGGTTAAGGGTATACGTTCACCTTTCTCGTGGGGAACCACAATGATGAATTGTCCCGCTTGAGCTTTAGCGGCGATGTCGGGTGCTTCAACTTCGAACAGAGTTTCTTTGTAGGAAAGGGTTTTTTTGGTTACTATTTTGTACGTTTTCCTTTCGCCTCCATTTCAATTGCTACAGTACACTGGGGCATCGCAGCAATTTTGTTGTAGAAAGCTTCAAAGTGAGGTTTGAATTGATTCTCGCATCTTGGTGAGAGTTCAACCATTTCAAAGCGGTCAGAAAGACCCAGCTTCTTGAGCACGTCTTGCAGGACACCAAGTTGGCGCTCTGCTACATCGCGGCCTTCCTGCAGTTTACAGTCTTCTGCAGCACAGACCACACCCATGACGCCGTCAAATCCTGACCTGAAGGCGTTCACGATGTGCACGGGATCCAAGGATTTAAAGCAGGGAACCTCCAGCACCATGGCGTTTTTGCCTTTGAGAACACATTCAGGGTCATCTAAACCTGAATATTCAGACCATTGACAACTAAAGACCAAAACTGCGGGAGCATTTTTCTGCTCTTTCAGTTTGGTTATGGCGCATCCGTAACGGTCCAAGACATTGTTGAATTCAAAACCTTTCACTTGGATGGCGTCATGTGGGCAAACCAGCTGGCAAGCGCCGCAACCCGTGCATTTTTGCGTGTCAATTGTGGGGGTTGCAAACGATTGTGCGGTGATTGCTCCGTATGGGCAGACAAAGACGCATTTGTCGCAGCCCACACATTCTTCGGTAACGTAAACTGCTTTTCGGGAATATTTGACAACACGCACTGCGTTTTCGTCATAGCCCAACTGTTGAAGAACGGCTTTGCTCAAAAGCAGGCGGCGAGTTTCAATTTTTGTGCCTTCCTTCATGCGGCAAAAGGCGTCTTCACACTGGACAGAAACAATGTTTTTCACGCCAGAACTTAAGGCGGTGAAAATGAAGTCAGCAGGGATTCTTCCTGCACAGGGTACACGCAGGGGGATATAGTTTGTGACGCTTAAGCCTTGTTCCTTGAGGATGTCAGCGATTTCGCCAGTGGAGGGCGAGTTTCCGCGGCACATCATAACAAGAGTATCGGCTTGTGCGGTTTTTAATTCGTTGTTAACGTATTCGTTTAGGTGGTCGTAGTCGTAGTAAGCCATCTCAATGGCAGTTACGGGACATGCGCTGTAGCAAATCCCGCAAACTTGACATTTCTGGTTATCTATTTCCACTTTGCCAGATTCTTCTTCACGGGTTATGGCTTCAAAAGGACACAGAGAATAGCATACTGCACAACGACTACACAGGTCTTGGTTAATTTTCACGGCAGCGAGACACTTTTCACTCATTTCAGTGAACCTCAATTTTTGGTTTCCCCAGTGCTTTTTTTACACCGTAAGCAGGTCAACCTATGCTTATGAATCCATGATGAGGGCTGTTGGATGATATAACGTTTACTGTTTAATTTCGGAAATACGAATATAATTTTAGCGGTCACTTACCCGCCAATTGCATCGTTTGTCTTGGTTTTTTTGCGACATAAAACAAATATAGCATAAGCGGAGGGAAGAAAAGGGGGAAAGGAGTTAAAATGAAAAAAAGCAGCCTCGCTTCTGTATCAACGATAATTTTACTCATCTTAATGTGTGTTCCACCAGTTTTTGGTGAAACCATCTTAAGCTTAGAAGACTTTGAGAGCCCTCTAAGAATCGACTCAGACGCCTCGTTAACCATAAACGTAGGCGAAAAAGCCACACTCCAAAACGACATCAACATCTATGAAGAAAGCGGAAGGGCACTTGTTCGAATCGTTAACCACGGCGAATTAACAATCAAAGCAAAAATAAACTGCACTGGCGCAAATCTAACAATACAAAATACAGGAAAACTTACCCTCCAAGACGAAAACATCAACATAACTGACTTGGCTAACCTGAACGTAGTAAACGAAAGCGAAATGGTCATACGTAACTACCTGTTTGATGTGAATTTTGGGGGAACAGTAACCCTTGACAGCAGCCAAGGAACCTTAACTGTGGACAATAGCTACATGGATGCAAGCGGGTCATTCAATGGGCACCTCTCAACAATTGCGGTCACAACTGGAAAAACCACGTGGGTCAATTCAGGAATGAACTGCGTAGGCGCAAATCTGACAATAAAAAACACAGGAGAGCTAACGTTACGAGATGAGGTAGTCAGCATTTCAGGCTGGGGAAACCTGTCTGTAATAAATGAAGGTGAGATGTTTATACATAATCAGACTATCGGCGTTTACGCTGGCTACTGCTACATCACAAACAACGGCAACTTAACCACCGAAGACTGGTATCTTAAAGACCAAAACGACGGAACAGTCTTCACCAACAACGGCAACGCCAACCTAACACACACAAGCTTCATCGCAAATGGCGCTGCAGGAAAACACATCATTGTCAACAGAGGCAACCTTCAACTTACCCAATGCCAACTTGACACAAACTATGGAGGGTTAATAAGCCTTGACAGCCGCCAAGGAACCCTAAACGTGGACAACAGCATATTGGATTCTAACGGCTCATCCCACGGAAACCAATCTACAATCGAACTAACCACGGGCAAAACCACATGGACCAACACCACCCTGAGCACTCGAAGTGCCAGCTTAGTCTACTCAGACCACGGAACGGACAGCACAGTACAGAACTGTACGTTCAGCAACATCAGCTATAACGTCCACGGTCAAACCAGCATAACCAAAAGCACCCTCACAAACAACAACCTCACCAATCAAGGCAACTTGGCGTTGACCACCTGCACCGTAACCCAAAGAAACACCACCATAGAAAACAGCAACCACATGGAAATCGTCAACACCCAATTTGTCAGCGAAGAAACCCTGAACTTTGAAAACTTGGGAACAATAGACTGCGACAACTGGATGCTACAAACAAAAGCCACTGGAGACGCTCTTTTGACAAACAAAGGCACCATCACATTCATTCAGCCGTTTATTGAAGACACGAGGAGCCAAGAACTGGTCAGTCTAGGAGCGGCCCCCACAAGTTTTAGTCAGCGGTCAGGCGGAGATATAACTGTCATAAACCAAGGCATCATCCAAACTGCTCAAACAACCCCAAGTGCACCAAGCGCAACATCAACAAGCACGCCAACACCCACCGTGACACCGACGAGTACAGCGACGCCAACAATGAGTGCCCCGAGCACAACACCAACCCCGACCAACACGCCCGCAACCACAAACATGAACCCAACCCCAACACCTACAAACACCCCAACATCACCAAGTAACCCAACACCGTCACCGTACACAACCCCAACAAACACGCCCACGCCAGCCACAAACACCCAAACCGATGAGTCTCCGCCGTTCGTGTACATAGGCTTAGCATTAGGGGCAGTTTTTGTTCTACTGATTATTGTGGTTGTTTGGAAAAGAAAGAAAAAGGACGCCCAGAACTCTTGAGCTGCCTCGCCAAAACTAACGGCAGCAGCCACAGGTGTTAGGCAAAAGGAAGAGTTTCCTTTTTTATTTTCTGTAGTAGGGTCGTTTAATGTAGCTGTAGGCTTCTAAGGCGGCGGTTATGCCTTGCCCCACTGCAGTTCCCACTTGCTTCACGGGATGATTGGTTACGTCGCCAGCTGCGAAAACACCTGCAAGGTTAGTTCGTTGATGCATGTCAATTTTGATGCTTTTGCCGCCTTCTTCAGCTTCCACGCCTGCCTCCAACGCAGGTGCACTATTGGGGGACTCGCCGACCTGCACAAAAACCGCAGACACAGGCAACTCAGTGGTTTCTTTGGTTTTAACGTTGAAGAGCACGACGGAGTTGACGACTTTTTCGCCTTTGATTTCTTGGATTTCGGTGTTCCAGTAAACTTTGATGTTGGCTTTTGAGGAAACATCCTTAACCAACGCTTCTTCAGCGCGGAAAGCGTCCCGCCTGTGGACAACTGTGACTTCACCTGCGATACCACCAAGGTAAAGGGTAGTTGTGCAGGCAGAGTTGCCGCCTCCAACCACCAGGACATGTTTACCTTTAAAGAAGGGACCGTCGCAGACGCCGCAGTAGCTGACGCCTCTGCCGTGGAATTCTTTTTCACCTTTTACGCCGAGTTCATTGTAGTGGGAGCCAGTGGCTATGATAACGGCGGTGGCTTCATAGTCGGCGCGGGAAGTCTTCACCTTTTTAACTTCGCCTTCAAGGTCCATGCTGACGACGGGTTCGACATCGTGGATGACGGCGCCTGCTTTTTTGCAGTGCAGCGTCATTTTTTCGGCGAGTTCAGTGCCAAGTATCTGGGGAAAGCCAGGGTAGTTCTCCACCATGGGGGCTTCAGCTGCGGTTCCGCCTGCCAGCCGTTCATCCAAAAGAAGCGTACGCAACCCACTCCGGGCACCATAAATGCCTGCAGCCAACCCAGCTGCGCCTGCACCGACAATTATCAAATCCCACTTTTCCATATCAAAGTCACTTTCGCTAAGGTTAACTGAGGTTTGGAGTTTATGAATTATTCGGGAGCATGTTGCTGTTGGGTTGTGGGTTTGTTACAGAACAAGGTTTTCTTTTTGTCAAGACTTCTTTACAAACAAACTTTTAGGGAATAAGAGCCGAAATATGAAGTGGCGGTAGGCATGAGAAAATCGCTCAAAGCTACACTCGTTGTCTGTACAGTGATTCTTTTAACCGCCATGAGTTCTCAGTGCACAAATACATATTCACAGGACGCTTCACCTGACAACTGGCCCATGTTCCACACAAACCCATCGCATGATGGCGCAGGAACAGGCAAACCAGCCTTAAGCCCCGCCCTGTTCTGGAGCTACAACACCGGCACCAACACCGTTTATGCATCTCCCGCAGTTTATGAAAACACAGTCTACATAGGCACAGGTAACGGCACCCTTTATGCTCTGGACGCAAACAGCGGCAATCAACGCTGGAAATACAATGCATACACAAGCAGCAGCAAAATCTCTTCCTGCCCCGCGGTGGTTAACGGCGTGGTCTATGTAGGGGTGGATTCGTTCACACCTGGGCGCCCCATCATTAACATCGGTGTCATTTGCGCTTTAAACGCCAGTAACGGCAAAAAACTCTGGGACTTCCAAACAGGGGGTCCTATTTCATCTCCAAATGTAGTGGATAACGTAGTTTTTTTCGGCACATACAACAATAACACTTACGCGTTAAACGCAGACAACGGGGCTTTACTGTGGAACTACACTACAGGGGGTTCAGTCCTGTCTTCACCTGCTGTAGTTAACGGCATTGCATACTTCGGTTCGTTTGACAGCAACATCTACGCCTTAAACGCCACCAATGGCTTTCCATACTGGAATTATACGACAGGAGACGACGTTGTTTCATCTCCAGCTGTCGCGGAGGGCACCGTTTTTGTCGGCTCGGAAGACGGAAACGTCTACGCTTTGGATGCATCCACTGGAGCTAAAGTCTGGAGTTACGTAACGGAGGGGTATGTTGATTCTTCTCCAGCAGTTGCGTCTAATGTTGTTTACGTCGGCTCCATAGACGGCAATGTTTATTCTTTGAATGCGTCAAATGGCGTGAAGCTTTGGAATTTCACTACGGGCGACGCGGTCTATTCCTCACCAGCCGTTGTTGGGTCTGTGGTTTACGTGGGCTCATTAGACGGCAACGTTTACGCGTTGAATGCAAACAACGGGTCTAAACTTTGGAATTATGCCACAAGCAGTTTTGTTAGGTCTTCGCCCGCGGTTGCCAACGGCGTAGTCTACATAGGCTCGTATGATGGCAACGTTTATGCATTGGGAATTCAGGGAACCTTAACTGAGCCGCCCATTGTTCTGTACCCCAACACTTTTGTAATTAACGCCGATGGTCGTGTGACCCCTTCAACCACACTCATACAACAAACGGGCAACACTTACAGCTTAACGGATAACATGAGCAAACAAATATGGCTTCAAAGAAGCGACGTTGTTCTGGACGGAAAAGGATGCATCAACAGCGGAATTCACGCCAATGGGCAAACGAATGTAACAATCAAGAACTTCGGTGGTACCGAAATTAGCTTGCATGGTGTTTCAAATTTCACTGTTTTGAACAATACGTTATCGACTTTGGATATGCCGTGGTATGAAACGAGCGCAATCACAGTCTACAATAGCAGTTTTGTGAAAATCGTTGGAAACACCATTACAAACAGCGACATAGGCATATTCATGACTGCAAGCCAGAACAACCTGATTTTAAGTAACACCATATCAGGCATGTCAACGGTATGGCAACATGTCAGCGCAGGAATAATGCTATACAATTCTTCAAACAACACCATACACCACAACAACTTCGCTAACAACACTCTTGCGGTGGCTATCGAAGGTCTTAGCTCAGTCAACAACAGATGGAATGACGGTGAATCCTCTGGCGGGAACTACTGGGGAGACTACCAATCGAAATACCCTAAAGGCTCTGAGAGGGACAATTCTGGGATTTGGAACACGCCATATGTAATTGACGCAAACAACATTGACCATTACCCCTTAATCAACCAAGTAAGCATAACCGCCCCGTTATCTACACCAACTTCATCGCCAACCTCAAGATTAAGCCCAACCCCAACGCCGTCACCTACCGCTTCACCCTCAATCCCAGAGTTTCCAGCGGGAATAGCAATCCTGGCATTCATCACAGCAACTTTGATCGCAATGTCACTTTTTAAGAGGAATAGGATAGCAGGAGGATTAAAACAGGCTAACGCCAAGTAACCCGCTGGTTATCGACAAGGCACCTAAAACTATGAACAGCGCGGATGTGCCGATTTTGAGCCACTTCAAGGGAAGTTTTGCCAAGAGCTTGGCGCCCACCAGCACCGCCACTCCCGTTAGCAGGGCAAACGCCAGCATCAACCCCACAAGCACAAGAACCGCTGAGCTTTCAGCCGCCAAAGTTATGGTTAGAATTTGGGATTTGTCGCCTAACTCCATAAGGGCAATCAACGAGAAGGAGGCAAACAGAGGCATACGACTAGTTTTGGGTTCCTTGATTGGTTGCTCTTTTCGGTTCAGCAGAGGCAAAACCCCAAAAATTATGAACACGACACCTGAAACAGTCTGCACCAGATTCAGGGGAAGAAAAGCCAGCAGGGGTCCACCGACTAGAGCGCTGACGCCGTCAACGACAAAAAACGCCAGCATCGCTCCAAAGAAGACGTGTTTGATTTTGTATTTGCTGGAAAGGGAGATGACGGCAAGCTGTGTTTTGTCTCCCAGTTCAGCCACAAGTATGAGTAGAAACGTGGAGATTATGGGAACAAAGTCCATGCAGTTAAAATTGGCATTCAACTATAAAGGAACTTCGCATCTATATGTGCCCGCTGAAAGCCTAAGCGGGCAAGAGTTATTAACCCAAACCCAACTTGGATACGGATATGCCAGACAAAGTTCGTTGCGCCCACATCCTTGTTAAAACGCAAACCGAAGCAAAAAACGTTCAAGACCGCTTAGCGAAAGGCGAAGCATTCGCTGAAATAGCCAAACAAGTTTCCCTTTGCCCTTCAGGAAAGAAGGGAGGCGACTTGGGAAAATTTGGACGTGGACAAATGGTTAAAGAATTTGAAGTTGCCGCGTTTAAACTTGAGAAAGGGCAAACTTCAGAGCCAGTGAAGACCCAATTCGGATACCACATCATTAAACGCACAGAATAGCAGGCTACATTAAGCCTAAGCTTTGTTTATACGATGCCGCACAGTGTATGCAACAAAAGGATAAGTCACGTCCTTTTATGCGTTCAACGTAGCCGCCTTCGTACACTTTGCAGCCGCAGTGTGCACAAATCTCTAAACTGGGTTCTAACGCTACGCTTATGAGTTCCGAAAACCGTTTAAACAGTTGCTCACTGAATGCTCTGCCATCCTTGGTGAGTTCAAAGACTTTCCGTTTTTTTGCACCCACAGGCTTAAGCGAATGGGTGACAAGCCCTTTCTGTTCGAGTTTTTTGAGGAAAGGATACACAAGGCTGGGGCTGATGTCTTTACCTATGACTTTTTTGAATTTACTGATTATTTCGTAACCGTGGACAGGCCCTTGATGAAGTATTGTAAGTATGTAAACCCGTGAGAAGTCAGAAACTATCTCATTTATCTCTTCAGGTTGAGCCATTTTCGTTAACCTGTCTTGGTTAGATATATTTATAGGACACTTTTAAACTTGTTTTATTGAGTAAAAATGCTCTGCTGGTTGAGACCGACTGCTGAGTTCACCGCCACCATCATCCAGCCATACCTATCCGTTTTGTTTAACGAGTTTCATGGTGGCAGAAAGGCCGCTGCAGAGGAATCTGTTTTTCCCGCCTTTTCTCCTTTCTCCCAAAAAAGGCCAACTGCGGCGGCCCTGCAAACCCAAATTGTTCCCCAAACAAACGCGGAGAATTGAGAGAGGAGATTAAAAACAAAAAAGAAAGGAACTAAAAAGGCGGTTAGTGTCCACCACAACAGCAACCGCAACTATGTCCTGATGAATTGCCGCTGACGTATTTTTCTGGGTTTTCTTCAAATTCAACTTTGCATCCGGGCGCACAGAAGTAGTAGGTTTTTCCTTTATAGACGGTCTTCCATTTGGCTGTTTTCTCGTCTACATCCATGTTACAAACTAAATCTTTAGCCATACACTTTCACCTCCATATATCTGGTTGTCGTGTGACTTAGAGTTTTGGTTTAAACCGCCTCAGCAAAGAAGCGTTTGTAACCACCGTCACTGAGCTACTTGCCATAGCCGCCGCTGCATACACAGGGTCAAAGAGCACATGCAAGATGGGGTAGAAGGCGCCCGCCGCCAACGGAATGAGGATGATGTTGTAGAAGAACGCCCAAAACAGGTTCTGACGAATCTTACGCATTGTTGCTTGGCTCAGTTGAATAGCAACCACTACATCTCGCAGGTCATTTTTGATAAGAACTATGTCACCTGTCTCCACTGCAACATCGGTTCCCGTGCCAACGGCAACGCCGATGTTTGCCTGCGCCAACGCTGGAGCATCATTAATGCCGTCACCTACCATCGCAACCACCTTGCCCTCACCCTGCAACCGCTTAATTTCGGCGGCTTTTTCGCTGGGCAAAACCTCTGAAACCACACGATTCACGCCGACTTGCCCTGCGATGGCGATGGCAGTACGTTGATTGTCACCTGTTAGCATGATGACTTCCAGCCCCATGTCTTTTAGGGCACTCACAGCCTCTTTTGAGTGCTCTTTAAGGGTGTCCGCTACGGCAATCAAACCTGCGGCTTTACCATCCGCTGAAAGGAGCATGGCGGTTTTGCCTTCTTCCTCAAACGCCGACATTGTGGCTTCAAACTGGCTTACATCTACGTTGCGGGCTTCCATGAGTTTGCGGTTACCCAGCAGCACAACCGAGCCGTTATATTGGACTTCAACGCCCTGCCCAGGTACAGCATTGAAATCTTGGGGGTCTTCAACCTCGATGCCCTCGATGGCTGCTTTTTTGACTATGGCTTCTCCGAGGGGATGTTCAGAGTTTTTCTCTGCCACCGCGGCGTACTGCAGCAATCGCTTTTCGGTAAACGTTTTGTCGGTAACTATGTCGGTAACTTCGGGTTCGCCTTTGGTTAGAGTGCCTGTTTTGTCGAAAACGACGGCTTGAAGTTTGTGAGCGGTTTCTAAGGCTTCGCCGCTTTTGATTAGGATGCCGTTTTCTGCGCCTTTTCCGACACCAACCATGATGGCTGTCGGAGTTGCAAGCCCTAAAGCGCAGGGACAAGCAACAATCAAGACGGCTATGAACACGGTGAGTGAGAATATGTAGGTCTCGCCGACAAGGAAGTACCACACGAAAGCCGAGACGGTTGCGGTGAGTATTATGGCGGGGACAAAGTAGCCTGCCGCGATGTCGGCAAGCCGCTGAACAGGCGCTTTTGAGGTTAAGGCGTCTTCTACCAGATTGATGATTTGAGCCAGCGCCGTGTCTTTGCCAACTTTGGTGGCTTTGAACTTAAGCATACCCGTCTTGTTCATGGTTGCCCCAATAACTTGGTCACCATTACGTTTCTCCACGGGGATGCTTTCGCCCGTGATGACTTTCTCGTCCACGCCTGAGTATCCTTCAACAACTGTGCCGTCAACGGGGATTTTCTCACCTGGACGCACTACAACGATGTCGCCAACTTGGACCTCTTCAGCAGGGATTTCCAGTTCTTGGTTGTCTCGGATGACTCGGGCGGTTTTGGCTTGAAGCCCCATGATTTTTCGGATAGCCTCGGAGGTTCTGCCTTTGGCTATGGCGTCAAGGAGCTTTCCTGTGAGGATGAAGGTCATGATCATGGTGGAGGTGTCAAAGAAAACGGCTGAATCGGGGAACACGCTTGGGGCGAAGGTGACTATGGTGCTGTAGAGCCAGGCGGTTGAGGTGCCCATTGCGATGAGGGTGTCCATGTTTGCGGTTTTGTTGCGCAGACCCTTGTAGGCGCCCACATAGAAAGTCCAGCCCACGATGAATTGCACGGGGGTTGCGAGGATGAACATTAGGATGCTGTTTTGCGCCATGGGCAGCGGAGGGAACCACATCAAAACCATGATGGGGATGGTTAAGGCGATGCTGGTTGATAGGAGCAGTTTTAGGTGGCGGATGTGTTTTTGGCGTGCTTTGCCTTCGGCGTCTTCTACGGTTTTTTGTTTGGGTTCGATGATTTCGTAGCCAACGTTTTGTATGGCTTTTTTGATTGCGGGGAGGCTTATCTGTTCGGGGTTGTATTCGACGGTGACGTTTTCCATGGCAAAATTTACGGTTGCAGTGTAGATGCCTTCGCGCCCGTTGAGGGCTTTTTCGATGCTTTTGGCGCAGTTTATGCAGGTCATGCCGCCGATTTGGAGGACAGCTTTTTCGTGTATGACGTGGTAGCCGATGTTGTTGATGGTGTCTTCGATGGTTTTTTGGGTGACGAGAGTGGGGTTGTAGTCGATGATAGCTTTTTCAGCGGCTAAGTTCACGGTGGCTTGGGTGACGCCGTTTAGTTTGTTGAGCCGCTTCTCGATGGCTCGTGCGCAATTTATGCAGCTCATGCCGCCAAGGTTAAGAACAATTTTTTTGGTTTGCTGGCTCATCGTATGTCCCCCAGGTGATGCCTTTAACTATGATGGTGGTCGCACGATATAAGAATTTCTTTAAAAGATATATCTTCAAGACATTTATACTAAATGATTTCACAACAGATACAAGATACGCAGAACAAACCAACTCGCAAACACAACCACTACCCGACCCCAAAAAAAAGGAAATGTTTTGAGGGTTAAGTGTTTGCAGCCAAAATTGCGTACTCAGCGAAAAGGTCCTCGTTAAATGCCCCCGTAAACTCCACTTTCTCGTTAAGAACAATTTTTGGTACCCCCATAACGCCATACCTCTGCGCTTGAACGGGAAACTCTTGAGCATCAATCACGTCGGCACGAATCATCTCCGACGCCACAGCAAGTTTATGAGCAATTGCCCCCGCCGCAGGACAATGCGGACAAGTCAACGTGACGAAAACCTGGATATGAACGGGGGCTTTGACGTCTTTAAGGAGCGCTTTGGTCTTGTCCGCGAGGTCAGTTTTACCCGAAGAAACGTTAAGGATAGCGTCCACAAGCGTCTGCAACTCGTAACCGTAAGGCACCCCAAAAATGCGCACCCCATAATCCTTTTTACCCAAAACAGCAATGGCGGGGATCTTGTCGATGCCAAGTTGTTTGGCGAGGTCGGCGTCTTTTTGGAAGTCATGCACTTCAGCGGTGATTTTTTCGTTGAGCTGCGCCATTTCTTGGGTGAGTGTGCGGGTGTCGCTGCAGAAACGGCATTCCATTTCCTGCGTAAACATAACAAGTTTAACGGGGTCAACCAGTTTCTGTTGAAACTCTGTTTTAAGAAGCTCTTTTTTGTCATCAGGTAATAGGCTCATGTGTCAATCTCCCTTGAAGAAAACGGCGTCTGCCAATAACTTGGGGTTTCTAACATATTATCTTTGTGAAGCTTACAACACCAAAAGAACTGACCATAACCGCTGCAATAAGTACAACTATTGTTATGGCTACAGCTTCACTGGTTATGGATTTCTGGCTTGATTGATTGGGAAAGTAGAGGTAACAGTTGGGCTTGCGGTCAAAGAGGTGGTAGAAGATGGCTTGGCAGGAGAAGGAGTGAGGAGGAAGGCGCTACTGTAACTGAGTTCTCTGTGGTTTGACAGAGCTCATTTCCAGCGGGCACGTATTGCAGGTTATCGGTTGAGTCGGGTGCAAAGATGTTGTGTCCGCCACCCAAAACGTAAAACACATTATCCACGGCAACCGCTGTTTGCCCTGCTTTGGTTTTAGGCATGTCTGCGCCCATGCTCCAACTATTGTTTTGTGGGAAATAGATTTGGGTCAGGTTTTGCCCGTTGAGCGGATACTCCTGAGTGGTACCTCCAAACACATAGATGGCAGTGAGTGTGGCGGCGGCTGCAGCGTTTGAAACCCCTTTGGGCATTGGAGCACCTTGGGTCCAGGTATCGGTTGAAGGGTCGTAAATCTGGTTGAAGCTGACAAATGTTGGTCCACCCGTGTTTCCACCCATAACGAAGATTTTGTCATCCACCACGGCAGAGGCATAGTTGACTACAGCAGTAGGGGGACTTGTTTTAGTTGCCCAAGAATCCGTTACAGGGTCATAGACCAATGTGAGATTGCCGACGAGGTAAATTTTGCCGTCAATCACATTAGCCTCTAAGCCACTTGCAGGCTCAGGCATCGGGGATGAGGATTGCCATACGTCTAAAGCGGGGTCATACACGAAAGTGCCATTTTGCATGATTTCGCGTTCTCCAATCAATGCTGCCCCGCCAAAACAGTAAATCTTGCCCGCATAAGCCGCCACTGCAAAACCACTCAATGGAACAGGCAAAGGAGCTTTCTGTATCCATGTGTTAGTTTGGGGGTCGTAGGCTTCATTGACGGCGGTGCAGTTGCTAAAATGCAGAGACCCATTGATTTGGGTTTTAAGGCCGCCGAGGACAAAGATTGTTCCGTTTACAGCTGTTGAGCCTGCGTTGTAACGTGAGGTGGACATGTTGGCTTTTTGGGTCCAAGAGTTCACCTTCTGAGTCCCTGTTGTGTTTGCGTCTATTATGGTGAAGTAGACGGTAGCGTGGTCGGTTAGGGTTTGCGGCGGCTCAATTCCCATACGGGTTGACACATAAACGGCTACCCAATGCATGCCATTCGTTAAACCTGAAACAACAGTCTGCCCAGTTATGGTTGCTTGAAAAGAATCCTCCCGATAAGTAACGGTCAGCGGCAAGGTCTGGTTTGAGTTACCGTCAAGACTGTAGGTCAGGGTGATGTTCATGTTGCTTTCGACTATGGACACAAACGTGACGTTAAGCGTGACGCCGTTGGCAGTACAAGTTTGGTTAGTAGGCGAAATGATGCCAACAGACAACGTGATGGGGGAGGTTGCCCTTGACTCGTGAAAGGGCAGCGTAGCCGCAAAGGGAAAAAACAAAACTGAAAAGAGAAGTAAAAGAGACACTGTTTTCTCCATTGGGGTTTGCCTCACAAAACACAAGGGCGTAGACTGATTTAGCTCTCCCTGCAGAACCGTATGGTTCTCCCTGCAGAACACCTCCAACAGAAACTGAGGCAGCAGCCAGAAACCAATATAAACACGCCGCACCAAGGAACATGCTGTATTTTTCCAACAAAACAAGGAGCGCATAAAATTGACTAAACTTCACGCTAGAGCAAAAATAATTCAGAACTACGAAATTATGCTTGACAACACCCGAGCGCACAGCGTCATAGTAGACCAAAAAGACGAAACAAACAACACACCTGGATTGGGCGCAACTCCGCTGGAACTTTGCGTCATGAGCCACGCTGGCTGCTATAGCAACATCTGCCAGATGGTCGCGCGAAGAATGCATTTACCTCTTAAAGGCTTGGAAGTCAGCGTGGAGGCAGTCAAAGACCCCGAGGTCGGCACCATCGTGGAGGAAACCTTTGAAATCATCTTCAAAACCGACGCAGCCCAAGACCAAGTTCAGCGCCTGCATGAACACACTCTACGCAACTGTCCTGTTGGCATCCTCCATGAGAAAGCAGGGGTCAACATAACCTATAACCTGAAAACAATAAAAGAGTAGGAGAAAAAATTATGAAAAACCCTATAGCAAAAGACATCTACTGGGTTGGCGCGGTAGATTACAACATCCGCGACTTTCATGGTTACATAACCAGCCGTGGCAGCACCTACAACGCCTACCTAATTTTAGACGACAAAAACGTGCTTGTCGACACGGTTAAGCACACCTTCAGCGATGACCTCATCAGACACATCTGTGAAGTCATTGACCCCGCAAAACTTGACTACATCATCGTCAACCATGTCGAAATGGATCATTCAAGCAGCCTGCCCAAAATTGCTCAACTAGCCAAAAACGCCACAATCATCGCCTCCGCACGCGGCAAAGAAGCCCTCATTGACCACTACGGACAAGACTTTGCTAACGTGCAAACTGTCAAGTCCGGCGACACCCTCAAAATCGGCAGCCGCACCCTCAGTTTCTTGGAGGCACCTATGCTGCACTGGCCAGACAGCATGTTCACCTACATAGTGGAAGATAAAATTCTCATGCCTAACGACGCCTTCGGGCAGCACCTAGCCTCTGGCGAACGCTTCAACGACCAAGTGGACCAGCACATTCTCATGGAGGAGGCGCAGAAGTACTACGCCAACATACTCATGCTGCTGGGACCGCTGGTGGCTAAAAAAATCCAAGAAGTCGTCAAAATGGGCTTGCCTATAGATATGATTGCTCCAAGCCACGGCATCATCTGGCGCAAAGACCCCACCAAAATTATCCAAGCCTACGCTGACTGGGCAGCAGGCAAAGCCAAAAACAAAATCGTAATTGTCTACGACACGATGTGGGGTAGCACCGACAAAATGGCCCGTTCCATAGCTGAAGGAGCCGTTAGTCAAGACGTCGAAGTCAAAGTGTGCAAGCTCCGCGCCTCAGACAACACTGAAGCCATGACTGAAATCCTCGATGCGAAAGCTGTCATTGTGGGTTCCCCCACGCTTAACAACGGCATGTTCCCCACCGTCGGAGCCTTCCTAACCTACGCCACTGGCCTTAAACCCAAAGACAAACTTTGGAGCTTTTTTGGCAGCTTCGGCTGGGGAGGTGGAGCAGTCCGCGCCATGACCGAGACAGCACGTAAAGCAGGCTTTGAAATCCACGAGGCGGACTTGCAAATCAAGTACGTGCCCACCCATGAAGCGTTGCAACGGTGCTTTGAGTTAGGCAAGCAGATAGCCGCCGAAATTAAAGCCAAACCCTAACCTCCTTTTTTGTTAGTATTGTATGCCTTTTGTAGGCTCGAATTTTTCGGGCATTTTTACGTCTTGGACTATGTTGACAAAGTCAGCGCGTTCCAAAAGCGCCTTTGCCGCGTATCTGCCTGTCAGAACCACCGTCGTCTCCTTTGGCACATGACTAAGCAACTCAAGCACCCGCCCCACAGGCAGCAGCCCCCAATGTACCGCCAAGTTCACCTCATCCAAAACTAGCAACGCAGGCTGCCTCTCCTGCATCACGCCTGCCGCAAACGCCAACGCATCCTCGGCTAACTCGCGGTCGCGGTCAGTGACGGCTTCCACTTGGAATTTTTCGCCTCCAAAATCCACCGTCCGCGACTCTGTTCCCAGCCAAACATCTCGCCCAAACGCGTAAATCTCGTACAGGTCACCCAGTCGCTGCCTCACCAGAAACTCACCTGTATCTTGCCGCCACTTACAGAACTGCACAATCACCACCCGTTTACCGTGCCCCACCGTGCGCAATGCCAATCCGAGCGCGTTGGCGGTTTTGCCTCCGCCTGTACCTGTGTACAAGTAAACGTAACCCAAGCTGACGCCTCCTACGAGGGGAAGGGGCAGTTTCGGGTTGGACACCCACCTGCATACTCAGCATGCACGGAAACAAAGGTGCCCTCTTTGGCTTGGATTTCGCCCACGTAAAGCACCTGCTCGGGTTTGCTGCCGTAACGGAAAACCGTAACCCCTTTACATTTGAGTTTCCAAGCCAAATCAAACACTTCGCGCACGTCGGCGTCTTTGGCGTGGTTGGGTAGATTGACCGTTTTGCTAACCGCGTTGTCGGTGCTTTTCTGAAAAGCCGCCTGCGTCTTCACATGCCACTCAGGCGCGATATCCAAAGCTGTGACGAAGAGTCGTTTAACTTCGTCGGGGACGCCGTGAATTTTCTGAACTGAACCAGTACGCGCGATTTCCTCAAGCAGTTTGGCACTGTAGAAACCCTTCTGTTTTGCCATCTCTTCAAAGAGGGGGTTGGTTTCAAACAGCCGTGCGCCGCCTAGCACGTTGCGCATAAAAGACACGGCAAAGAGGGGTTCGATGCCTGAGCTGCAGCCTGCGAGGATGCTTATGGTGCCAGTTGGGGCAACGGTGGTTACGGTTGCGTTGCGAAACGCTGTGTGGTTGGGTTCCCATCGGCTGCCCACGAAGTTAGGGAACGACCCCCGTTTTTGCCCGATTTCTATGGATTTCTTTTTAGCCTCCTCCTCAATGAAAGCCATAACTTGTTCGGCAATTCTAAGCGCATGGTCAGAATCGTAAGCAACCCCCAACAGGATAAGCATGTCGGCGTAGCCCATGACGCCTAAACCGATTTTACGGTTTGCCTTGGTGATGGCTTCAATCTCTTTGAGCGGGTAAACATTGGCGTCTATGACGTTATCCAGAAAATGCACTGCATTATACACGGTCATCCGAAGCTTCTCCCAGTTCACCTCCCCGTTTTCCACCATCTTTGAAAGGTTAATGGAGCCCAGATTGCAGCTTTCGTAGGGAAGAAGGGGGAGTTCGCCGCAGGGGTTGGTTGCGCTTATCACGCCGATTTGGGGGGTTGGGTTGTGCCAGTTAATTTCGTCGATGAAGATTAAGCCGGGGTCACCGCTTGCCCACGCTGAATGCGCAATCAACTGCCAGACTTCGCGGGCTTCAAGCTTCTTGACTTTTTCGTCGTTGCGGGGATTCACCAAAGAATACTCGCTGTCCTCTTCCAGCGCCTTAAGGAACGCGTCAGTGACTGCCACAGACACGTTAAAGTTGGTCAGCAAGGTTGGGTTCTGCTTTGCCGTTATGAACTCTAAAATGTCAGGGTGATCCACACGCAGAATTGCCATCATGGCGCCTCGGCGTTTGCCACCTGCCTTTATGACTTCAGTTGCGGCATCAAAAACCCGCATGAAACTGACTGGCCCTGAGGCTACGCCTTTGGTGGAGCCAACGATGTCACCGCGGGGTCTAAGCCTTGAGAAGTCAAAGCCTACCCCGCCGCCTGTTTGCTCGATGAGCGCCATGTGTTTGACTGCGGTGAAGATGCTTTCCAAGGAATCGTCTACGGGGAGGACAAAGCAGGCGGATAGCTGCCCTATGCGGGTGCCCGCATTGAATAGGGTGGGAGTGTTGGGTAGAAATTCAAGTTTTGCCATCAGGTCATAGAAGACTTGCTCGCTCTCGACGGGGTCATCACCGTAGCGGGCATCGACTTTGGCGATGGCTTTGGCAACCCGTTCAAAAAGTTTAGTGGGGGTTTCAAGAAGGGTTCCGTGTTCGTCTCGTAAAAGGTACCGAGCTTTAAGAACCTCCATGGCGTTCACCGTCAGTTTCGGCTGCACCCCCAAAAGGCTCCGTAGGCGTCGCAGTTCCTCTTTTTTCTTTCGAAACTCCTCGTAGGCTAACGCTATTTTCTCGTAGCCTTCCTTTTTCAGAACCTCAATCACGATGTCCTGCACATTCTCAACGGAAGGCGTTTTCTCAGTGTACCGTTCCGAAATTAACTTGACCACTTCGTGGGTGATTTTTTGGGCTTTGTTGCCTTCTCCTAACTCAACTGCCAAAAATGCTTTGTAGAGGGCATTCTTTATTCGGTCAGCATCAAAATCTACGATTCTGCCGTCTCTTTTTAGAATCTTGCCCGAAAACATACGCACAAACCAATTAATTCTTCTCAGGTGGTGATATAAAGGTTTCAAACCCGCCGACGGACATCGGTTAGGGGATAAAAAGAAAGGGGCAGCTAAATTAGCGCTGAGTTTCTCGAGAGTTCCGTTTGTGAAAACCTTAATTAAACAGTAATACTTTTTTAAAGAAACGTAACACTAATGGGGCACATAGTACATGTCGGACTTAATTAGCAGGGAAAAACTCAAAGAAAAAGAACTTGAACACCTATTTGAGGGCATAAACGGAGAAATTGCTCTGTTAACCGCCACCGCAAAATTCGACTATAACCTGCGAAAAACCACCGAAAACGACCTTAAAATAAAACTAGCCTACATTGAGGACACAACAAAAATCGCGGAGCTACTAAAAAACCGGATGACTCTTCTGTGGAAAACCACGAGTTAACCCCGAACAACAATAAATCTGTTTTTTGCATACACAAAGTTATTATTTCAAGTTTTAGAATTTACTGTTGATTATCATTGGTGACTTATTGAGTGTCCTTTGAAATCCAAGAATTGCCCGACGTTATTAAAGTCATCCTCCTGCTGCACCTCAGTAAAGGAAAAACCGCCCAAAAAACTGAACTAAAACGCAGATTAGACAAAGTCTGCTCCAGCCTTGCCTGCATCGACATGAACGAGTTAGAGAAAGCTCTCAAAGAAATGGCCGCCGAAGGGCTAATCATCCTAAACGATAGCTCTGTGCAACTCACCGATCAAGGGCTTAGGCTGGGCAAGGAATGGCAAAGCCTGCTTATGAAAAAAGAGCCCATCCTTGAGGTGGTGGCGGGTTTAGTTGACGGTTCTATAACCAGCTTGGTTGTTATCCTCTCAGCCTTCATCTCCACCCTCACTGGCAGCGCAGCGCTTTCAGGGACAAGCACGGTTATTTTTGCGGCGTTTCTAACTCTGACAGCCGTAGCCATAACCAACTTTTCCAGCTTCTTTCTGGGCGGAGTCACCGAAGACCTTGCCGACATATTGACGCTGCAGAACTTGATGAACTTTAGCTTAAGCGATATCCCTGACAAAAAAGAACGCGACAAATCACTTATGCTGGTCAAAAAACTCTTCCTCGTGCTGGATAAGGAGATTCACAGTGCAAACCTGTATGCCGCAGCCATAGTCATGGCAACAACCTTCATAGCGGGCAGCATCCCAATCGCGACGTTTCTGCTTCTACCCTACCCCATCAACATGGTGTTGTCGTTATCCATTGTTGCCGCCATCGCAGGCATCTTCCTAGTACGCTACCGTTCCAAGAAGACCCGCGTCCACTGGAAAGTCACGCTGATGGAAACCTTAGCCATCGTTGCCTTAGCCACAGTTGCCTCGGTGGTTCTGGGCTTAGTTTAACCTTGAAGATGCCGATGCTCCACCATCATACACCGGTCCATAACCACCACTAAGCCAGCATCACGCGCTGCTTCCGCTGCCTTCTCGTTGACGATGCCTGACTGCATCCAAACCACAAACGGCTGTTCAAACGTTTTCCTGAGCTTTATTGCCTCATCAACTATGGGCGGCACCTCTGTTGCGGGGCGAAAAATGTCAACGACTTCGATGGTTTTCTGAAGTTCTTCTGGAATAGCAGACAATGTGGGGTAGCTTTTTTCGCCCAAAACCTCATCCGTAAACGGGTTCACAGGAATCACGTGGTAGGCGTGCCCTTTTAGGTAGGCGGCTACGGCGCGGCTGGGTTTGCCAACCTCACGTGAAAGCCCAACCACCGCAACAACATGATATTTCTCCAGAATCTCGCGAATTTGGTTTTGACTCAAAACACTCCCACCCTAAACTGACTACAAAAACCGCATCCACACTTAAAAGAAGTTACGGAAAAAACGGCTAAGGCATGCCGCTAAGTTTAAGCTCAAAGAAGTTTTCCTGCCCGCTGCGCAAAGCAAACACACGCACGCTGTCACCGACTTTGTGTTTTCGGATTTCCCGCAACAAATCGTCTATGCCGCGGGTTTCCACGTTATCCACTTCTAGAATAATGTCGCCCTCCGCCATGCCCGCACTTTCCGCGGGGCTACCCCCTGCAACTTTGGTGACCAACACGCCGTGTCCCACGGGAAACCCGTAGTAGCGGGCAATTGCCACAGTCAGCGTCAAGCCCACTACGCCCAGCCAGGGACGTTTGCTTTCGCCTTGAGTGAGGATGTCAGTGGTGCAAAGTTTTGCCAAATTGATGGGGATAGCGAATCCGATGCCTTGGGCAAAGGGTATAATTGCTGTGCTTATAGCGACGATTCTGCCATCCAAATCCACCAGTGGACCACCACTGTTGCCAGGGTTAATTGCTGCGTCGGTTTGAACGAGGTTCTCGATGAGGCCGCGGTCGGATTGTATGGTTCGGTTTAGGGCGCTAATGACGCCTGAAGTTACGGTGGGTCCACCGGTTAAGCCGAAAGGGTTGCCAATGGCGTAGACGCGTTGCCCCACTTTGAGGTTGTCAGAATCACCCAACTCTGCCGAAGAAAGCTCGCCCGCGCTAACTTTTACAACGGCGATGTCTCGTGCAACACAGGAACCCACGATGGTGCCTTCGATGACTTGGTTGTTGTAGAGGGTGACGTTGATTTTTTGTGCGCCGCCCACAACATGGTGGTTAGTGAGGATTAAGCCTTCGTCAGCGTCGAATATGGTGCCGGAGCCCATGCCTGAAATGGGGACTGCTTGGTAGAAGATGTTATGAACCAGCCGTACGGTGCTTATGTTAACTACGCTTTTGGTGGCTTTTTCGATGACTTCTAGAACTTTTTTTTCGTCGTAAACGGACAAAGGGAAGCGCTCCTCGACATGAGTTTGGAGGGCAGTTTAATAAATCTTCAACTGTTAGGGGTCTTGGCAGAAGGTGCAGCTTTCAATTGGGGGTTTTTGGTTCTGTTGGCAAAGGGAGCACATTAAGCCTTTGTTTCGGATTATGGTGCAGGCTTGGCAGAACAGTTTCATAACCGCCGCGTGCTGAACGGGATTGGACAGCAACAACGGAATCATCTTTTCGGCTATTGTTCGAATTTCAGGTATGTCGCCGATGAGTATGGCTGAGCCGCGGATTTTTTTGTTGTATTTGCTAACTGCTGATTGGGTTACACCCAGAATCTGAGCAACTTGGCTTTCTTTGAGGTTGTGTTTTTCGATGAGGGTTTGGGCTAGGAGAGCGCGTACAGCTGGTGAAACGGTTTTTACGGCGACTTCGCAGGGCGTGAGCAAATTTCCACCAGATATGGTAATCTGTTGGGAAAATATATTTAAACATGCCGTATGTCATGTACTTTATGACGTATGTCTGGACGGGTACTCTCCTCTGATTCCTATATCTCCCAACCGACTTTTAACCCGCCAGACAACGCCAACAAGGAAAGACCGCCCAATGAAGACCCAAGAAACATTCAGCGAAAGAGGCGTAACAGAAATTCTCCACTCTTTAGACCAAAAATGCAAGAACTGCGCCCCCGTTTCCCCGCTTGAATGCATCACCAACTGCAAAGTTTGGAAACTTCGAAACGAATTCCGCATGCTCTGCGAAACCATGGAGAACCCCACCTTCATGAAGGACCTCCTCAACGTCCTTAAAAATGACACCCGCATCGCCATCCTGCAAACCATAACCAAAGGGCACTATTCCATGGGTAAACTGCAGCAGGAACTCAAAAAAGCAGGCTACCTCCACAGTCAAGAAACCATATCCGAAGAGTACCTCCAACCCCTGCTAAACGTTGGCTTAGCAGCTGAAGCCCACGACCAATTCTACGCCACAAACTTCGGCGGCAGACTCACCAGCCTAATCGAGAACCTGCCCGAATTCACCGACGTTCTGCCCTCACACAGCGAATGCCACGAAGAAAACATACTCACCACACTGCTTGACGGCCCAAAAACCTTTGAAGACATCAAAGGGTTTGTTCCCGCAAAGATTGTCTCCCGCATCCTGAAGCGGCTCAAAACGACAGGGTTAATATCCACCCCGAAAGAAAGGGACTACATTTTCTTCTTCAAATCAAAACGCGACCCCGCAAAAGAAACACTGGCAACCACTGAGAACAGAATTTACAACGACATCCCTGAAGAGGGAATATCCGCCAAACGGCTCTCCCAGAAAACAGGTCTTTCCCTGCGCAGAACCTACAAGTACCTGCGTGGTTTAAAAGGGAAAAAACTGGTCTTCGCCAGAAAAACCCCCAAAACGTACACCTTGACCGAAAGGGGCGAACGACTCGCATGGCTACTCAAAGAACTGCACAAAATAGTTGACGAAACCGTCAGTTTCTCCGAAGAATTCGCCAAACAAAGAGAAAACTCGTAAGCACCAACCAAACGCCAAAAAGCGTTTATAGGCTTTGTGCGCCGTGCCCCAAGTTTTACAAACCAAAGAATAGGAAAATGGTTGTTTATCCGCCGGGGGCACCGTGGAAAGGTGATTCTTCCCAGAGGAATTTCCACCAATCTTCCTCAGTGATTGTTTCGCCGCGTACAATAATTTCCAGAACTTCTTTTAGCATGGCGTGATGTCGGCGTTCATCCATCAAAATCGAGTTCAAAAGGAAGGCGACTTTCTTGTTTTCGATTGTGGGGAGTTCATCTTCAAGTTTCTTAATCAGGTCGGCTTCCAGTTTGATGTGTTTTTCTACCAACGCTTTTTGCTGGTCAAGGTTTTCTTGGGTCATGGCTTGGGAAACAGTTTCAAGCAGCGTGATGGCAGAGGCGTAGAGTTCCGCATGTTTGGTGGAATCCAACGAGATGCCTTTTAAGACGGCTTTCACGGGGGGGTTGTTTATGTTTTTCAGCCCCTCGGTCACGGACTGGACAATTTCGTTTTCGTTCCGAATTTGCTTTTTCATAAATTCAACTAACTTTTCGTTCTGGGAACTCATAGCTTGAATCCTCCTATTAGGAACGGGAAGCTTAGGGAATAAGGCTTTCGGCAAGGCGTTTTCCGAGTGCTCTGCAGTTATCCAGCGCCTTCTGGTCAGGTGCGTACTTGGCAAGCAAAGGCCCCTCGGACAGGTTCATTTCGAATTTGTTTTTCATGATTTCCTGAACCAGTTTAGGTGCTTCGCCGCTCCATCCGTAGGACCCAAAGGTTACGCCAGGTTTACCTTTTAAGGCGACACCTCGAGCTGCGGCTTCTTCGAAAAGCATCTTGATGTCTATGGGCATGTCGTGGTGGTAAGTTGGGGTTCCCACGGCTATCGCGTCGTAGCTGTTTAAGTCATCAGCTTCGATGAAGTAGTTTATGTCCACTTGGGCGTTGCTTGATTTTGCGCCTTCCGCCACCGCTTTAGCCATTTTCTCGGTGTTTCCAGTTCTACTGTAAAAGAACACAAGGATTTTCAACATGTACCCCTTCTCAAGTTACCTGAAATAGATAGTGTGAAAAGAAAATATGAACCTTCCGAGAAAAAACAGCAGAAGACAAAGCGGTTGCAACTGACACGTAGCGAATTGTAGCTGCAAATGTTTAATTTCTGCAAAGGAGTATGGCTTTCCATGCATGAATGGGCATTAGCTGAAGCTGTAATCAAAACAGCCGAAGAAATCGCGCAACAAGAAAAATTAAAGCAAGTCAACGAGGTCACAATCAAAATCGGGGAGCTTCAAGATGTGGAGCGAGAAATCTTCCGCTTCGCACTTGCCCAGCTTAAACCCCTAAAATTTAAAGAAGCCAAATTTAGAATTTTAACTGCCAAAAGCACCCTTAAATGCAAAGTCTGCGGCAACACCTGGCAGTTTAACAAGAAAGAAATGAACGAGGAAACGGTGGAGGCAATCCACTTCGTTCCAGAAGTGGCTCACACCTACATGAAATGCCCCAAATGCGGCAGCCCGGACTTTGAAATCAGCCAAGGACGAGGCATTTGGCTGGAAAGCATCAAAGGAGCAAAATAAACGGTGGCTGACCCCCGCACAAGCATCATAGCAGACCGGCTTAAACAAATAGACAGAATCATCGCGGTTTCCAGCGGCAAAGGCGGAGTGGGCAAAAGCATGGTGGCAACTGCACTGTCACTCTCCCTTGCAAAGCGAGGCTGCAGCGTGGGCTTGTTCGATTTAGACTTTACAAGTCCTTCAACGCATCTAATTTTGGGTTCTGGGGACGTGCAGCCCACTGAAGAGAAGGGGCTTATTCCGCCCACGGTTGAGGGCTTAGAATACATGTCTCTTGTTTATTACAGCGGCAACCAAGCAGCACCACTGCGGGGAGCAGAAACCTCAAACGCCCTCATTGAACTGCTTGCCGTCACGTTATGGGGCAAGTTGGACTACCTGATTATTGATTCGCCGCCCGGCATTGGAGACGCCATGCTGGATTTGGTGCGGTTGGTGCCACGCATAGAGTTTCTGATAGTAACCACGTCCTCACAGTTGGCGTTTGAAACTGTTAAAAAACAGATTCAGCTGTTAAAGGAGCTTAAGGTTCCCGTGGTGGGCATCGTGGAGAACATGAAGATTCCGAAGACAAATAACATTCAGCCCCCGACGGAGGCGATGGGACTCAAGTTTTTGGGTGAAATTCCCTACGACATAAACGTGGAGCACGCCATCGGCAACCCGCAGAAGCTGCTGTCCACTGGGCTAGGCAGAAAGGTGTGGCAGGTAGCGCAAACAGTATAACAGCCGTTCCCAGTTAACCTTCAAGGAAGGAAGCGGTTGCCCACAATCAAAGCTGTTATAACCGACTACATTGGCACCCTAACAAACGTGCAGTACTACACCATGGGCGCCTCCATGCTCAAACTTTACAATGCGTTAGTGGATTCTGGTTTCCAGATGGACCAACAAGAGTTTTTAGATGCTTACGGCGTGGCACATGAGAAGTACCGTTTGGTCCGCTTTGGCGAATGTCGGGAAGTTACCAACGCTGTTTGGGTTGCAGAGGCGCTGCGCAGTTTAGGGTTTGAGGTGACTGCTGCGGATCCGCGGATGAATGCGGCGTTGGATGTGTTTTTTCAGGAGTACATAGATTCGCTTGAGCTACGCCCGTATGCTGAGCAGCTTTTGCGCCAAAGTGCAGAAACATGCAAGCTGGGTTTGGTCTCCAACTTTACCTACGCGCCTGTGGTGTTTAACAGCCTGAAGCAGTTGGGGATAAGCCGATACTTTGATGTTGTTGTGGTTTCGGGGGATTGTGGATGGCGGAAACCTCACGGGCAAATCTTTAGGGATGCATTAAGGCTGCTGGAGGTTGGGACGCAGGAGGCAGTTTTTATTGGGGATAGCCCAATGGAGGACATTCAGGGAGCTTTGGCTGTGGGTTTGAGAACCGTGTTTGTTCAGTCCCAGTTTTTTGGGTTAAAGGAACTGGAAGCCAGCGGGCAGAAACCCAATTTTGTCATGGCGGATTTGGAGGAAATCAGCAGAAGATTTGCAGAAATCACCGCGTAGCCATCTTCCTTGAAGGTGGGGCACCCGCAAGCCACAGTTGCAAATTTGGCTTTTGAAGGTTTACCCTCCATGGTTTTTAGCTGAAAATGTCCTAAAAGCTCATAAGCACCCGTTTTCACTTATGCCAATGTTGCACTAAAAAAGGGGTATTTGTATAGGCTGCGGAGTATTTGGCGCAATAAACTTCGAAAAACAACCCGTCTTCTCTTACGTTTACTGGGGACTAAGAGCCCAAAACCACCGAGGACACCAGTCCCACGGCTTCTTAACCTACTATCAAGGCAACTTTTTCAGCTACAAAAACTTGGACCTTGTTCCTAAACTGAAATCCAGCGCCATCCAAGAATGGTTCAGGCGACTGCCAGGACACATCGGCATCGCCAACGTACGTTACACCACCTCAGGAAAATGTGACGAAGAATCCATCGTGCAGGGCACACAGCCCATGACGGCGGAGTCAGGCGGCATTAAACTGGCGGTTTCCTTCAACGGAAACATCGTCAACACGCAGCAGTTGCTTCAGGAAATCACTCAACAGTTCCCCAACTTTTCATGCGCCTGCGACTCAGACCTGGTCTGCACCAAGCTGCTGATTGAACTGAAAAGCGGCAAAGACTTCCCCGCAGCAGTCAAAGCCACCATGCTCAGCTTAGACGGCGCTTTCTCGGTGATTGGCATAACAGGCGAAGGAACCCTGTTTGCGTTTAAAGACCCCCACGGCATAAAACCTCTCTGCGCAGGCCACAGCCCCGACGAGAAAACCTTTGTTTTTTCTTCTGAAACCGTCAGCTTGGACATTAACGGGTTTAAGCGTGATTTTGAGTTAGAAGCTGGTGAATTGGTCATAGCGACCAAGGATGGTTTTAAGCGGCAACAGCTTATTGAAAACCCAAAGAAGGCGTTTTGCGCTTTTGAGTTTGCCTACTTTGCCCGACCTGACTCGCGGTTCAACGGCAAGTACGTCTACGAGATTCGAGAGGATTTTGGCAGAAACATCGTGAAAGAGTTCCCGGAAATCGCCAAAGACGCCGACATCGTAGTCTCGGTGCCTGAGACCGGTGATGACCCCGCAATGGGGGTGCATGAAGAGTCAGGGCTGCGATGGGAACGCGCCAGTCGGCGGCACCGCTACGTCACCGAGCGCGCCTTTATTCTGCTAAACAACGAGCGGTACTCCACTATAGACCGCAAAGTGAACATCCTCAGCTCCAAAGTTGAGGGAAAACGCGTCATCGTAACCGAGGACAGCGTCGTACGCGGCGACACCACCAAAGTGGTCATTGAGAAGCTGCGCAGGTCAGGCGCCAAAAAGGTGTACATGTTTGTCACCTTCCCCCGCATCATCGGACCCTGCTTTTACGGCATCGACATGTCCACCTATGGGCAGTTGATAGGCTCCAAACACACTGAGGAGGAAATCGCCAAAATCATCGGCGCCGACGCCGTCTGCTACCAATCCATTGAGAATTTGGTGAAGGCGTCAGGCTGCACGAAGGATGAGCTTTGTTTAGGGTGCATCACGGGCAAGTACCCGACGCCGCTGGCTCAGAAAGTAGCTGATGAGATGAAGCAAAAGTTTCTGCATGGGTTCGTGGAGAAAGGACGCATCTACGAGGAAGGCAACGAAGCCACCACCACGTAGGCAGTGTAAAACAATTTAAGCCGATGCGCGAATTCTGTATCCAAACGGTGTATTCCCGATGGAAAAGATAGGTGTACTGGTTGTTTCGTATGGTGCCCGAGAAGCCGCCATGGTTGACGCCCTGAGCCGAAGCCCAAACTACAAAGTCGAATTATACGTTACCGACAAGCAACGCAACCCCTTCAACGTAGAAAAAGCAGCAAAACATGTGGTTATTCCTGACTTGAACGTGGAGGCAATTTGCAAATTCGCCCAAGCCAACAAGGATGCAATTGACTTTGCTCTCGTGGGACCTGAAAAACCCATAATTGAAGGCGCCCGCGACCAAATTGAGGAACAGACAGGCATCCCCGTCATCTGCCCCAAACAGGAATACGCCATCGAAGTCAGCAAAGTCCAGCAACGCCTGCTTTTCCAAGAAATCGCGCCTGAAGCCAATCCGCGGTTTAAGGTTTTTGAGCCTAAAGACTACAAGGGCACCGAAGAAGTGAAAACTGCCGTTTACCGATGGCTAGACGAGTTGGACAATCAAGCCGTCGTTAAGCCCGACCGACCAACCGCAGGCAAAGGCGTGGGGGTCTGGGGCGACCACTTCACGACGCGGGAGCAGCTGTTTGAGCATTTCATGTCTAACTTTCAGTATGGCACCGTCATAGTCGAGGAGAAAATTGATGGGGAAGAATCCAGCTTCATGGCTTTCTGTGACGGAAAACACCTCGCCGTCTTGCCCGACACACGCGACCACAAACGCGCCTTCGACGACGACCGCGGACCCAACACGGGCGGCATGGGCAGCTACAAAGACACCCAAGACGTTTTGCCCTTCATGACAGCGGCGGACCGCGAAAACGAACTCTCCATCGCGCAAAGAATTTTCCAGCATTGGGTCTCAAAGATGCCTGACCCCTCCGCTGTTCGAGGTGTACCACTGTATTTGGCGTTCATGCACACCGCCAAGGGACCTAAGATTCTTGAAAACAACAGCCGCCCAGGCGACCCCGAAATCATGAACATCCTGCCCATTTTGAAGGATGATTTTGTGGATGTCTGCTTTGGGATGCTCGAGGGCACGTTGAACCGCGTGGATGTGGAGAAAGCCGCGACGGTTTTAACTTACAAGGTTCCGCCCAGCTACGGCGGCTACTTGGAGGTTTTCCCCAGCAAAGTCAACAACGCCGAGATAGGCGAACCAGTGGATTTGTCAGCGGCTTATGGGCTGTCCCGCAAGTTTGGCGACGAAATCCGCGTCTACCCCGGCAGCATGGAGCTTCGCGACGGCAAAACTTACGCGCTCAAATCCCGTGTGGTCGGCGTTTTGGGCGTAGGCGACTCCATTGAGGAAGCCAGGGCAGTCAGTTTCGAAGGCATCAACGCCATCAAAGGCGGCGCCCTCTGGAACCGCAGTGACGTTGCGTCAAAGCAAACCATCGCAAACAGCATCAGGCACATGCAGCAGCTGAGGGCGTAACGTTGAAGCGCGTTTTCGTTTCAGACTGTGAAGGACCCATATCCAAAAACGACAACGCCTTTGAGTTAACCGCCCAGTTTGTGCCCAGCGGCGACAAACTCTTCACCGCCATCAGCCGATACGACGATGTGCTTGCTGACGTGTTCCAAAGACAGGGTTACAACGCGGGCGACACACTCAAGCTGATTTTGCCTTTTTTGAAAGCCTACGACATAACCGACAGGCAAATGCAGGAGTTTTCCGCACAGACCCTGTTGCTCATTGCAGGCACCAAAAAAACTCTGCGGCACATCTTGGGCGTTGCGGAAGCCTTCATTGTAAGCACCAGCTACGAACACTACATCAGGGCACTGTGTGAGTGTGTGGGTTTTCCGTTTGAAAACGCCTACTGCACGCGTCTTTGCATGAACAAGCACCACTTATCGGAAGAGGAGAAGGTGACGCTAAAGGCACTTGCCGCAGAAATCGCCGCCATGCCTCCCATAGACGCACCTGTCGACACAAAAACGCTCGAGGACTTTTCTCTAATCGACCAAGGAACCCTTCGGCGGTTGGATGAGATTTTCTGGACCCAAATCCCGCGCATGAACATCGGCAAAATCTTCTCCGAAGTCACAGCTGTTGGTGGTGAGCAGAAAGCCCAAGCCATCCGCGACTTAACCAAAAAAAGGCAGCTGCCCCTCTCAGGCGTCATGTATGTCGGCGACAGCATCACCGATGTGCAAGCTTTCAGGTTGGTTCGCGAAAATGGGGGGTTAACGGTCTCTTTTAACGGCAACGGTTACGCGGTTCGGAATGCTGAGGTGTCGGTTATGTCGGAAAACAACCTTGTCAGCGCTGTCTTAGCCGACGTTTTCCTCAACTACGGAAAAGCTCAAGTCCTGCAGCTGGTGGAGAACTGGAGTCCAGAAGCCCTCAAAGCCAGCCCCGCCAACCCCGCCCTCCTTAACCTCCTGTTGGAGGTGTATTCTGGCGAGTTGCCGAAGGTTCAAATAGTTACAGATGCGAATATGGAATCATTAAGCTCGGAGAGCGGCAAGTTTAGGAAGCACGTGAGAGGCGAAGCTGTTGGGAAACTCGGATGAAATAAAAGCGCCTGTTGAGGACACATTTGCAGAAGCCTTTGAGGGCATTTTTTGCCGCATAGCCGTCACCGCAGACGATGAACGCACCCTGCGAGCCGCGGCGGAAGATGCCACGTCCACGCCCAGCGTCGTCATTGGCAGAGTTGAAGGCGGCATCGAACGCTACCTCACCAAGAAAGAAACCCCCGACCAACGCCTCGGCGCAATTCTACAGTTCTGGGCAGAAATTAACCCCAAAAAAACCTTCCCCGAAACCCTCAAAAAATTCGAAGCGGAACTCAGCTACCGCATCCGCCAAGACATCCTCGTCAAACCCTTCACCGCGGTCTTCGACTGGCTGCCCGAAGCTGAGGGTAAGCTGGATATGATGGAGCGGGTGGGGCACTGCGGCGATGGCTACGAATACGTCGAAAAACGCTACGGCAGAAAAGTCATCGTCGTTCCCCTTATGGTACCTGACTTTATTATCGAGCGCCACATTGGGTACGCGCATGGCGTTACGGGTGGGAATTTTTGGTTGATGTGTGAAAATAAGCATGCGATGATGAAGGCGGGCGATAGAGCGCTTGAGGCGATTCACCGCGTCGCTGGGGTAGTGACGCCGTTTGATGTGTGCTCGGCGGGTTCTAAGCCTGAAACACATTTTCCGCTGATTGGCCCCACCACAAACCACCTTTACTGTCCGTCACTTAAGCCGAAGCTTGGCGATGCCTCCAAGGTGCCCGACGGCGTCAAATACATTCCCGAAATCGTCGTCAACGGCACCTCCATGGATGCAGTAAAAGCCGCCATGAAAGCAGGCATCGAAGCCGCACGCACAGTCAAGGGGGTGGTGCTGGTTTCGGCGGGCAACTACGGCGGCAAACTGGGCAAGTACCAAATCCGCTTGCTGGAGCTGGTGCAGTGAGCCGCTTTGACTTTGTGGGGTTTGGCGCGCTCAACGTGGATAAGCTTTTCAAAGTGAAGCGCATTGCGCACGCGGAGGAGGAGAGTTTTGTGCAGATGCATGAGGAAGCTTGCGGGGGCTCTGCAGCCAACACCGCCGTGGGCTTGGCGCGGCTCGGATGCAAGGCTGGCTTCATCGGCAAGGTGGGCGACGATAGGGAAGGCAACCTGCTCACACAGGACTTCCGCAGGGAAAGCGTTGATACGTCGGGCATTGTTCGCGCGGAGTATGGTGAAAGCGGCACGGTGATGGGATTTGTGGACGAGGCGGGGCAGAGAGCGCTTTACATTCACTCAGGAGTTAACGACTCCATAGCCCCCGAAGAAATACGTGGCGAATACGTTTCGGGGGCGCGGTTTGTGCATTTGACATCTTTTGTGGGCGAAAAAAGCTTCCGAACCCAAAAACAACTTATTCAAAAATTGCCCCCCGAGGTCAGAGTCAGCTTTGACCCCGGCGCGCTCTACGCACAGAAAGGCTACAGCCAACTTGAACCAATAATATCGAAAACTTACCTCATGATGCCCAACGCCAGAGAACTCCAGCGTATCACAGGCAAAAAGACCCCCGAAGAGGGCGCAGCTTTTCTCTTGGACAAAGGCGTCAAGGTGGTGGCGGTAAAGCTTGGCGGCGAAGGTTGCTACGTGACCGACGGCACAGAAAACCATACGACCCCTGCCTTCAAAGTGTCCGCGGTGGACACGACAGGCGCAGGAGACGCATTTAACGCAGGCTTCCTCTACGGTTTACTGAACGGCAAGGCGCTGCAAGAGTGCGGCAGGCTGGGCAACTTTGTTGCGTCCAGATGCGTGACCAAGATGGGGGCCCGCACTGGGTTACCTTACAAGCGGGATTTAGAGTCGCTTGGCTAACTCGCTCTGTTTGGTTTTCTGCCACAGCATAGACCCCCTCCCCGGTTTTCTGCATACAATTTCTAATAGCATCCAAATATGTCCCTGCAAAACACGGACGGGTTAGAGTTTTTTGGCTAAGTGGTCAATTAGGCTTTCGAAGATGAGTTTTCCGTCGCCGTACTGCGGCATCGCCTGCTGGGCGGTCCAGTCAGGTTGCTGCCACCAGTAGAATGCGCGTTCAGGGTGGGGCATTAAACCAAAGATTGTGCCTTCGCGGTTGCAGACGCCTGCGATGTCATGCAAGCTGCCGTTGGGGTTGGCGGGGTACTCGCCGTTTGCGTCGGCGCCGTTTTTGTGGCAGTAACGCAACACAACCATGTCTTCGTCGAGTAGTTTTTGGAGCAGTTGGGCTTCTTTTTCTTTAGGCAACAGGAACCTGCCCTCCCCATTGGCGATGGGCATGCGCAGAACCGCGTTTTGGGGAATTTTGTTTGTGAAGATGCATTTGCCGTGGTTGGCGTTTTTGAGGTAGACCCATTCGCATTTGAAGCCCTGCGGAATGTTGTTTGCCAAAGACGCCTCAGGATACAGGCTGACGCCTTCAAAGCCGGGCAGTAAGCCTTCTTCGACCAGAATTTGGAAGCCGTTACATATGCCCAGTATGGGACGGCCCGCGTCGATGAATTTGTGCAGGTCTTTGCCTAGTTTAGCCGAGAGCATACGTGCAAATATGGCGCCTGAGCGGACGTAGTCGCCATAGCTAAAGCCCCCAGGGAAAACCAACGCGTGGTAATCCATCAGGTTCTGGGCTTTTATGACTTCGTTAAGATGTCGTGTTTCTGCCTGCACGCCAAGGGCTTGGAGGGCGCGTTGGGTTTCGGCGTCGCAGTTGGTTCCGCCCACCCGCATAACCAAGACGCGAACTTCGTTAAGCTTCATGTTTAAGCCTCCCTGCTCAGGGTACGTTTCCACGCTGCCCGCAAATCCGCTACCGAAGCGTCTATGGCGGTGGAGCCTTTGAGCCCTGTGATTTTTAGTTTGGGTGTTTTGGTGACTTTGCCGATTTCCGCGTAAACCTTGCCCTTCATCAACGCCTCGAAAGCTGCCTCGTTTTTGGGGTCAACTTCTACAAGGAAGCGGCTGTTGGATTCCGAGAACAGCAAGAAATCATCCCGCCCCACACCATCAGAAGGCACCTTGCATAGGTCAAGCTCCATGCCTAAGTCGCTTGCCAGCGCCATCTCCGACGCAGCCACCGCTAACCCACCCTCCGACAGGTCATGGACTGCTTTGACGGCGCCTTGGCGGATGGCTTTGGTCATGGCGTAGTAGGTTTTTCGTGCTTGGGTGGCGTGGACTTTGGGCACCGATTTACCCAGAAAGCCGTGGAGGCGATAGTATTCGGAGCCGCCCAATTCGGCGTAGGTTTTGCCCACAACGTAGACCAGGTCACCTTGGGCTTTGAGGTCCATGGACACGGCTGAGCGGACATCAGGAACCACACCGACCGCAGTTATCAACAGCGTGGGCGTCACGGGA
Source organism: Candidatus Bathyarchaeia archaeon (assembly GCA_041447175.1). Lineage (NCBI taxonomy): Archaea > Thermoproteati > Candidatus Bathyarchaeota > Bathyarchaeia (SeqCode) > Bathyarchaeia archaeon. The sequence continues at coordinate 2,151,761 of CP166960.1, forward strand.
CCCAGAGGGGACTCGTTGTATAGGCTGTCTTTGCCCGAAATAAACGGCGTCCTGAAAGCGGTCGCCATGTCGTAGCAGGCTTCGCATGCCCGCACCAGTGAGCCGAGGCGTTCAGGTTTTTCAGGGTTGCCCCACACAAAATTGTCCAGCAGCGCAATTCGTTGTCCGCCCACAGCAACATTGTTGCGTATGGCTTCGTCTATGGCGGAGGTTGCCATGTGGTACGCATCAATCTTCCCGTAATTAGGGTTCATGCCGCAGCTGATTGAGACGCCTTTCCAAGAGTTGTCCAGCGGCTTAAGGATTGCAGCATCGTTGGGTCCCCCGTAATCGCCATGCAGGGGCTTAATCGCCGTGTTGCCCTTCACTTCGTGGTCATAGCTGCGCACCACGCTTTCCTTGCTGGCAATGTTTGGCGCGGACAAAAGCTGCATTAGAGTTTGAGTGAGGTCTGCGGGTTCAGCGAGTGTGGGTTCTTTAAGTTTGACTTTCTCGATTTTGGCGATTTTTTCGCTTTTCAGCGGCTGAAACAAAAACTCCATGTCCAAATCTGCCACCGTCTTGCCCTCATAACGCAGGACCAGCCGTTTTTCGGCGGTAAGTGTCCCGATGGCGGTGGCGTCCACATCTTCCTTCTCAAAGACCGCTTGTACCGCCTTTAGGTTTTCTGGTGGAACAACGATGAGCATGCGTTCTTGGGATTCGGAAACGTAGACCTCCCATGGCGCCAACCCCGCATACTTTAGCGGTACCGTATCCAAATCCACCGTCACCCCACAACCGTACCGCTCTGCGGTTTCCCCGACTGAGGAGGACATGCCGCCGCCGCCCAAGTCTGTGGTTGCTGAGGCGAGTTCGCGGTCGCGGATTTCCATCATGGCGCGTTTGACTTTTTCTTCTTCGATGGGGTCGGCGATTTGCACTGCGGGGCGGCTGACTTCTTCGGATTTTTCGGTGAGCTCGGCAGAGGCGAAGGTGACGCCGTGGATGCCGTCGCGTCCTGTTTTGCCGCCGGCTACCACCAAAACGTGTCCTGCTTGGGCTTCCTTCTTGTACTTGTTAAGAGGCAGTAGCCCAATGCATCCGCAGTAGACAACTACGTTGCCTGTGTAGGATTCGTCAAAGTAGATGGCGCCGTTGACGGTGGGGATGCCCATGTTGTTGCCATAAGCTCCCACGCCTGCGGTGACGCCCCTGTAGACGTATTTGGGGTGCTTCACTCCCGCGGGCAGTTTGTTGTAATCGTAATCTAGGGGTCCAAAACCTAAAACGTCGGTGCACGCGATGGGGTCTGCCCAGACGCCCAGCACGTCGCGGATGACGCCGCCCACGCCTGTGGCTGCGCCGCCAAACGGCTCCACCGCTGAGGGGTGATTGTGCGTCTCCACCTTTGCCGCGATGCCGTAGCCCTTGTCAAAGCTGACGATGCCCGCGTTGTCTTCAAACACGCTTACACACCATTTGGGCGCAAGCTCCCGGGTGGCTTTGGCGAGGTAGGTTTTGAAGAGACTCTCGACTTCTTTGCCGTCTTCGAAGCGGATTTTGCCCTTAAACGTCTTGTGATAGCAGTGCTCACTCCATGTCTGCCCGATGGTCTGTAGTTCCACATCGGTTGGGTTGCGTCCCTGCGCCCGAAAATACGCCTGAACCTGCCGCATCTCACCAAGGCTGAGCCCTAAACCCTGCTCGTTGCTGACTTCCATGAGTTCCTGGTCGGTTGCTGCTTCGAGTTTGGCTTCGTGCATTGTGAAGGCTGTGTTGCTGCGGATGTAGAGGCTCATTTTTGCTCCTCAACGGCGATTGTGTAGTTGTCTTTGGTTGGGTTTGCTAAAAGCCGTTTTGCCATTTCTTCCGCTTTGGCTTTGGCTTCTTTTTTGGAAGCGGCTTCAAGCTGGAGACTGTAAACTTTGCTCACGTTGACAGCGTCTACTGTGTAGCCAAGTTCTCGCAGAAGATGCTGGGTGGTGTTACCTTCGGGGTCAGAGTGACCTGGTTTGAGGCTGACTTCGATTTTGGCAAAGTAGTTCATGGCTTAAAAGCGGGGCAATTGGCTTTTAAACGCTACTGCCCCAATTTGGGAAGGTTATGCTAAAACCAGCATTTTGCCCTCGTGATGGACAGTTATTTGGGGTTTATCGGTTACCTTGCCTATTTGTTCGGGCTTGGCGCCTGCCTTTTTCAAGATGTCCAAAGCGCGGTCACAGTCCTCTTGGGCTACGATTATGCCAAAGCCCCAGCCCATGTTGAAAGTCGTAAACATTTCCTCGTCTGAGATGACGTAGCCTAGGTCGCGGGCGGTTTGCTGGATTAAGCCAAAGATTGGTTGCGGCTTGAAATTGTCAAACGCGAACCCTATACCTTTTGAGTAGGCGGAGAGGTTACCAAATTTCGTGTAGGCATCGCCCGTGATGTGGACGGCGGCTTTAACTTTGACGGATTCTGCCAGCTTCAGGAAGGGGTGGACGTAGATTTTGGTGGGTTTGAGCATCTCGGCAACAATTTCCCCCTCAAGCCCCGCGGGTTCCTCGCCCAACTGGTACTTACCGCCCCACTGCTTGAGCAGGATTTTCCTTGCCAACGTGATGCCGTTGCTGTGCAGTCCGCTGCTAGGTAAGCCGATTATGGCGTCGTTAGGTTTGATGCCGTAGCCCGTGATGATTTGTTCCTGTTTGACTTCGCCGACGGCGGCAACTATCATGTCAAAGCCCACCCCGTCGCGGATGCCGTTTATGATTTCGGCGACGTCGCCGATTTCGCCGCTGACCACGGGGCACTCCGACCGGGTGGCGCCGTCCACGATGCCCTCTAGCCACTGCGTCACAAGGTCGGGGCTGCTGGCATGCGCGTGAATGTTGTCTGAAATCGCAAGGGGCGTGGCTCCTGAACGGATTACGTCGTTAACTGCCATAGCCACAGCATCGACGCCGATGGTGTCGTATCTGCCCGCCAGCTGTGCAAGAAGAACTTTGGTGCCTACGCCTTCGATGGTTAGGTCTAGCCAGGTGTCTTGGGAGAATTGGAAGATGTTGCTGTAGGGTAGGTGCATGACGGGGCCGAAGCGGCTGAAGCGGTAGGTTTCGTGGAGCAGGCGGAGGGCTTTTTTGGATTCGTGGCGTTGTTGGCGGTTGACGCCTGCTTCGGTGTAAGTGTAGGTTTTAGGCATGACTCTTTGTCTCCTGTCATGTAGTTTGTTTAGGTTGTTGCTGATAACAATTTTGCTTAGCGGCGGCGGATAAAAGTTTAAGTTGGAAAGGTGCTCTATTTGTTAGCTGCGCGGTCTTAGTCCAGCCTGGTTAGGACATCAGGTTCCCAACCTGACGACCCGGGTTCAAATCCCGGAGACCGCACCAGTTCAAAACAAAAAAGTTGTTTCCAGCTTTCTCATCACTTTAACGGTTGTCCCACCACACTAAGATAGATTACGCTCTCCGTTTCCCCATCCAACTCGAAGAGGCTGTTGAGTTCGTCATCATAGAACGCTCCAATCTGGCAGGTCCCTAAACCGAGGCTGGTGGCGGATAGGGCAAGGTTCTGGGCTATGTGTCCGGCGTCTATGTAGACGTATCGGTAGGCGCGTTGGCGGTACTTCCATTTAGGACGCGCAAACACGGCGGTCCAAACAAAAACCGCGGCGGCATCGCTGCACATCTCCTGCCCCAAAGCCGACCGCGCGATAGCATCTCCAAAGGCACCCAGTTTTAGTTCCTCAAGCGCGTTCCCCAGAATGTTGTAGTGGTACAATCCCTGAGGCAATTCATCCACGTTGTTGGCTGCAACGTAAGTTTCAATGGGGTATAAGGCGCCCGCGGATGGAACAGTGCGGAACCCTATCCCGTGGGCTTCTTTTCGGATGCCCGTGCTTGTCCACAAAAGAAACGCAAGCTCCGAGAGCCGCAAGGGTTCATTTGAGAAGCCGCGTTCGCTTTGGCGGGATTTCAAGGCTTCGAGGAAGGGCAGGCGGGCTTTGGATTTAGTGTCAAAGTCAATTGTGAGGGGTACCTGTTTTACGGGGTATGTTTTGTAGGTTTCAGGTTTGGTGGACCAAGAAAGAGCATGCCCAAACGACCTATCGCGGTGGTATTTTGTGTTTTTTTGAAAAACATCGCCAAAGTCATCCGACATAAACAGCACCTAAAAGTAATCTGGGGGAGGGGTATTTGAAGGACACGTTTTTGCCGTGAAGAGGCAAACCAACTGTTCGGAGCAGGTTTCAGGGCGCTAACGGAAGTTAAATAACCAAGCAGCCCCAGAAGTGAATTGACTTCGTGACCTTCATGTTAGACATCAAACTCATACGCGAAAACCCCGAAATGGTCAAACAAAACCTAGCTAAACGAGGCGCCCCAGAAAACCTCACCATGCTCCAAGAACTCATCGACGCCGACAAACGCTGGCGTGAAGACCTCACCAAACTCAACGAGTTACGCCATGACCGCAAAGTCTGCACCCAAGAAATTGCCACCCTCAAGAAAGCCAAACAAGACGCCCAAATCCAAGTGGAGAAAGCCAAAGCCATAGACGCCCAAACCACCAGCATGCAAAAAGAAGTCTGCCAACTGGAGGCAAAAACCCGCGACCTGCTCATGAAATTGCCAAACCTGCTGCACGAAACCGTGCCGTTTGGAACCAGCGACGCAGACAACGTAGAAGTCAAAAAGTGGGGCAACATCCGCCAGTTCAGCTTCACCCCCAAAAGCCACATCGACTTGGCTTTGGACTTGGATATTGTGGATATGGAGAGGGCGGGAAAAGTTGCAGGCGCACGATTCTTCTTCTTCAAAGGGTTGGGGGTCATGCTGGATTACGCGTTGATGCAGTTTGCCATGGAAACCCTCGCAGGCAAAGGCTACACGCTTATTGAGCCGCCGTACTTGATGAAGCATGAACCCTACGAAGGGGTAACCAGCCTTGGCGACTTCGTGGATGTGCTCTACAAGGTTGAAAATGAAGACCTCTACCTCATCGCCACCAGCGAGCACCCCATGGCAGCCATGTACATGAACGAAGTCCTCAAACAAGAAACCTTACCCCTCAGACTTGCTGGTGTCAGCCCATGTTTCCGCAAAGAAGCAGGCGCACATGGCAAAGACACACGCGGCATTTTCCGTACGCACCAATTCAACAAAATCGAGCAGTTCATTTTCTGCACGCCCGAGGACAGTTGGAAGATGCATGAAGAGTTAGCGGCGAACTGTGAGGAAATCTTGCAGAAACTGGAGTTGCCTTATCATATGGTGAATGTCTGCACGGGTGACATTGGTACTGTAGCCGCAAAGAAATATGACTTTGAGGCTTGGATGCCCGCGCAAGGTGCATACCGTGAAGTCATCAGCTGCAGCAACTGCAGTGACTATCAGGCGCGCAGACTTGGAATTCGGTACCGAGAAAAGGAAGGCGCTCCACCCAAAGGCAACCCACATACGCTAAACAGCACTGCGATAGCCACGGGCAGAACCATTGTTGCAATTTTAGAAAACTACCAGCAGGAAGATGGCAGTATCCAAATCCCCAAGGTACTGCAGAAGTACATGGGAAACACCGAAAAAATAAGCATCAAACGCTAAAACCTTTTATATTGCCTTGAGTATGCTAAAGGCGCGCTCGGAGGATTAACTTGTCTTCGAAAACGAAAAGTAGCAAACATATTCGCGACAAATGGCGAAGCAAATCGTGGTTCATGATCGTTGCGCCACCGTACTTTGGAAACATAGAGTTAGGTTCAGTGCCGGCTCGTGATGAGCAAAGCCTTATCGGCAGAGTTGCAGAAGCGACCCTCTACGACATCACAGGGGACTTTTCGCATCAATACTTGAAGATGTTCTTCCAAGTTAACGCCATAGAAGGCAAAACTGCACGCACCGTCTTTAAGGGGCATGAGTACAGTCGAGATTACCTGAGAAGTCTGGTGCGCAGAAGAACCACCAAAGTGGATGGTCTTTTCAACTTAACAACCAAAGAAGGCTACAAACTTCGGGTAGCTGTTTCTGCGTTGACGCTTTCCCGAATTAAAACTTCACAGGAGCAGACTATCCGCCAAATCATGAGAGAAATCATCAAAGAAAAAGCAGCAGCCCTCACATTGGACCAGTTTGTGCAGGAGATGGTTTTGGGTAAAATCGCTTCTGACATCTACAACGAAGCCAAACTGGTGGCGCCCCTAAGACATGTGGGTATTCGTAAATCAAAACTGGTTGGTCAACCAGCGGGGTTGCCCCAAGCAGAAGCTGTTGCGGAACCTGCTGAGGAATCTGAAGAAGTAGAAGAAGCTGAAGCGTAAACGCGCACTCAGCAACAGGCACTTTTTTCTTTTTACTTTTTTCGTCAAGACATGAGGCATTAAGTCATTTTGATGCGAATCCGTTATTAACCCATACAGGGTTGGTTGTATGAGGCAAATAGGATGACACATCATGCGGGTGTGCATGAAAAAGGCAGTTTTAACCTACAGAACTTGGTGGAGAGCATCAAGAAAAACAAGGATTTCTCAGAAACAGGCGCCATCGGGTTGTTCATTGGGGTTGCGCGTGGCGAAAGCAATGAAGGGCAAAAAGTTCAAAAGTTAACGTTGGAGGCTTACGAGGAGAAAGCCAATGAGGTTTTGGAGAAAATCTGCGACGACCTCAACCAGAAAACGGGCATTGTTGATGTTCAGATTCATCATTTGCTGGGCGATTTTGAGGTGGGCGAAGACCTTGTGTATGTTTCGGTTGCGGGTTCCCATCGGCCAGAGGTGTTTTCGGTGCTGCGTGAAGCCGTAGAGCGGTATAAACATGAAGCACCAGTTTTCAAGAAAGAGCAAATCATCGACGAAAAAGGCCAAACACAGGCGGCGTGGGTTTCAGAAAAACAACAGAACACTCCGCAATAAGTTTTTTAGGGCAACCAATCAATACGCACAGGCAGAGAATGCAGGGTAGTGGGGAAGCGGAGAATGTTTGCAGCTTTGGCGGGTGGCGTGGGAGCGGCGAAACTGCTCGCGGGCATAGCCAAAGTGATTGACCCCAAAGAGTTGACCGTTATCGGAAATACTGGCGACGACATTGAACTTCACGGGTTACACATATCGCCAGACTTAGATATCGCTGCCTACACGTTGGCGGGCATCGTGAATGAAAACTACGGGTGGGGAATTCGCGAAGACACGTTCGAGTGCCTTGACGCGTTGAAGGTTTTTTCAGGGAGGGAGTGGTTTAATCTGGGCGACCGGGACCTTGCGACGCATATTTTCCGAACGCACCTTCTTCGGCAAGGGTACTCATTAACTGAAGTTACAAAGAAGGTTTGTGCGGCGTTGGGTGTGCAAACCAAGATTTTGCCCATGACTGACGACAGGTTTGAAACGCGGATTGCGACCAAGGCGGGTACGGTGCATTTTGAGGAGTACCTAGTTAAGCAGGGTGCTAAAGAGGAAGTGTTGGGGGTAGAGTTTTTTGGGGTTGAAAATGCAAAGCCCGCTTTAGGCGTTGTTGAGGCAATTGAGGAGGCGCAGCGTGTGGTTATTTGTCCTAGCAATCCTGTGGTTAGCATTGGACCTATTTTGTCGGTTAAGGGTATACGGGAAGCGCTCAAACGGACAGCTGCCGTTGTGGTGGGGGTTAGTCCGATAATTGGGGGAAAACCCGTTAAGGGTCCGGCAGATAAGTTGTTGCGTGGGTTGGGGTTTGAGGTGTCGGCGTTTGCTGTAGCCGAGCTTTACGCGGATTTTCTTGATGTGTTTGTTATTGATTGGGTTGATGCTGCGGAGCGGGAACGGATTGAGGAGCTTGGTTTGAAGGTGGTTGTTACGGACACTTTGATGAGAAATGTTGATGATAAGGTGCGGTTAGCCAAAACGGTTTTGGATGTTGAGGTATAGGGTTCAGGTTTCTTTGATGTCTATATAGTTTACGTTGTGCCCTATACAATATTTGGAGTTTCCATATATGGGTTGTAGAAAAATCATTTTGCAGGGAGCTGTGCATAGGCTCAGGGCAGTGTGCAATCTGTCGTGAGCAGGTTCGGCAATTCGAATCAAGTGTGAGTGAGGGAGACAAGAGTGATTAGACAAATAAACGAAGAAGAAAAAGGCGCAACTGAAAATGCAGACCTTGTGGACTGGTTCTTGGCAATTGATGCATGTTTAGCCTAACAAAAAGGCAAAATGTCTTTGAACCAAGAATAAGGGTTATATGGGTACTGCGTTCAATAGTGGATACAGGAGATTATCGGTTATGGAACGAAGAAGCTACGACTGGTTTGAAAAACGTCGCCGAACAAAAGGGTTAGAGTTAGCCCATGAACAGATCACAAAAGCGTTTGATACTGTAACGCTTTTGCATAAAGCTATGAAAAGCTTCTCGCAAGGGAACTTAACCGACGCCCAGAAAGACATTTTCGAGTTGTATGAAGCAGAAGAGGAAGTTGACAAACTACGCACCGACGTATTCACTGAACTTTCCAAGGGAGCAGCGTTGGTTGCTGATTACCGGGAAGATTTGCTCCACTTGGTGAAAAGGTTAGACACCTTAGCGGACCACACTAAGGATGCTGCCAGATGTTTACAGATGCTTGGAGACGCAAAGATTCCACCTGAACTCTGCCAAAAAACAGTGTTCATGACAGGCAAGCTTGTGGATGCTGCACAGGCGTTGCGTGGAGGCATAGAAAAGATTTCGTCTAACGGTTCAGAAGCCATTGCCGCAGCCAAGAAAGTGCAGAAATTTGAGCATGACCTTGACGAAGAATACTTGAAAACCAAGGCATTGTTTGTCAAGTACGGAGCAGAAGTCAACTCTGGTGCCATGATTATCTTTGATGACTTAATCGAATTCATCGAGCACGCAGCCGACATGTGCGCCGACACCGCAGACTACATCTTTGTACTCTCAAGCCAAGATTAAACCTACTTTCATTTTTTGTTTCTCTTTTTCCGAAAAAGAATTATTGGGTTTTTTTGAAGGTAGTTTCTAGAAGCGATTTTATGGTCAAGTATTCCGCGTTTAAGCGTGGGATGTTCTTTTTTTCGCCCGAAACAGCGTGACCATCATCGTAGGCTAACAAGTAGCCTCGCTTATGTAACGTTTTCAGGCATGCAATCACGTTTTCCAGCACAGGCAGGTCAACTTCACCAGCGTTCGCCTCTGGCAAAACAAGGATGACTTCAAGAAAAAAGACAGCCGCGTCGGTTACGTCTGCTCTTGCTCCGACGCCGATGCGGTAAAGGGGGGTTTTCTCCAACTGTAGGTAGGTTTCTTTGTGTTTGGATGCTTTTGCGGCTTCTGCCAGTGCTTGGGTGTCTATGGGGCCGTTTTGGTTCATGTTCGTTTCTCCAGGGTTGGGTTAGATTTTGAAGTACTTGGCGTACAGAAAGATGCCCACTGCTAAGATGCCAACGCACGAGACGGAGACGGCAGCGAAGTCAAGCAGCACGGTCGGGCTGGTGAGTGCGGCTCCTCGGAGGAACAGCGAGGTTAAGGCGTCGGTGACGTAGTAGCTGGGTACGAATTTTCCTGCTTCTTGAGCCGCTCCAGAAAGCGAGGCGCCAACGAAGGTGCCAAGGAACATCTGCGGAAGCAGGAACAGGAAGCTAAGACCAGTAGCTGCGCCTGAAGACTTTGAGAGGGTGGCGGTGATTAAACCAAAGCCAATGTTGGATAGGCTAAAGATTAAGACGAATGCGAAGGCAAATAGGTACACTGCGGCGTCAACGTTTGGTCTAAAGCCCATAACGTAAACAACCGCGAACAGCAGGACTGCTTGAATCAGCGCGATAAGCAAGTAGCTGACGACTTGGCTTGTCATGAACTCCGTGGGTGTTGTGGGGGTTATGCGGAGGCGTTTCATCATGCCATTTTCTCGGTCAGCGGTGAAAGATTGGGCAACTATCATGATGAGGAACACTGAAGCAAACGTGAACATGCCTGGCGCCATGAAGTCAAATGCTGATGTCTGCTTAACTTCCACCAACGAGGCGGTTTGCAGCTGGATTGGGCTCTGTGGCATCTGCTGGTTTTGATTTAGCATTGAGGCGAGTACTTGCTGTATGATGGGGGGAACAGCTTGGGTTATGACCATAGAGCCCTTGTCGAGGTACAAGGGCACCGTGGTGTTAACCCATTTGTTAGCGTCGTCAGGAGAAGCGTTGAAGGCTGTTATGCTTTGGGTGAAGCTGTCGGGAATCAATATTACGGCTTGGATTTTTCCTTGCGCCAAATCTGCCTGTGCCGTCTGGTTGTCCACGTAGCTGTTCACTTTAAGTATTGAAATGTTGGTTAAGTTATCCGTGAAGACTTGAGGCCACTGTGAATTACTGCTTAAATCAAGGTTGACGACGCCAACTTGATAAGTCACTGACTGCGAGCCGCCGAATCCGCCGCCAAACGAGGCGCCAAACGCAAAAACAAACACGATGGGAAACAGGAAAATCATGAAGAGGAAGGCGGGTTCACGGACGGTTTTCTTCATTTCTTTTTTAGTTAACGCTAAAACCCGTTGCAGTTTCATTTATAGTTCCTCCCGTATGTTGCGTCCAGTGAGTTGAATGAAGACTTCTTCAAGGTTTTTGACGCCGTTTTCGGCGATAAGCTGCTTTGTGGTACCCAACGCGATGAGTTTGCCGTGGTCAATGATGCCGATGCGGTCACAGAGTTCTTCGGCTTCTTCCATGTGATGCGTGGTTAAGATAACGGTTTTGCCTTTGCTTTTTTGTTCTTTAATAAAATCCCAAACTGCATGACGCGACTGGGGGTCCATCGCCACGGTAGGTTCGTCAAGGAAAGCGATTTCGGGGTCATGAATCAACGCGAGAGCAAGGCTTAGTCTACGTTTCATTCCGCCGCTGTACTTACTGGCTTTCCGTTTGGCATCTTCAGTCAACCCCATTTTGTCAAGCAGCAGGGTGCCTCTTGTTTTGAGGGTTTTTTGGTCTAATGTGTGCAGGTTGCCAAAAAGCTCAAGGTTTTCAACCGCAGTAAGGTATGGGTAAATGGCGGTTTCTTGAGTGCAAACGCCAATGCGTTCTTTGACTTTGCCGCTGTCTTTTTGTACATCGTAGCCGAGGATTTGGGCTGAGCCTCGTGTGGGTTTAATGAGCCCGCAAAGGATGTTTATGGTTGTGGTTTTTCCTGCCCCGTTGGGGCCCAGCAGCCCGAACAGTTCCCCTTTTGCAACCTGCAAGTTCAGGTCGTCAAGGGCAGCTACATCGGAGTATTTCTTGGATAAGTTCTCGATTACTATGGCTGATTGGTTCATGTTGTTTTCTCCCAGTTCCTTCTACAAGACTAATATGCATGGAAGAATTTAGCTTCATGTCAACGTAGCGTTAGACAAAAGCCCCAAAATAAGCCAGAGAAAAGGCGTTTTTTCAACTGTCAAGTTGAAGAAACGGACGAAACCTTTTCTGGCAGCTGGTCGCGCCATGTCTCAAACATGTAGCCTGAATAAAGTATGTAGGGCACCACTGACGCGACCGCGGGTTCCTTTTCCAAGTCGTCACGCAACTTCTGCAACTCACCCATACTGTTAGTCCAGATAACAAAGGTCACCGTGTTGGGCATGTTGGCAAAACACCAGTAGTAAAGCGCGTTGGGGCTGTACTTTCTCTGAATTTGGTAAGGCACAGCTTTCAGGTCCGCATCGGGTTTCAGATGCAACTCCATAATTGTGGTGATGTCGTTTGATTTGTCAGGGTACCACTCCAAAGAAAGCTCAACCAAGTAATTTTTAACCATGCGTTGCAGTCGGCGGCGAACTGTTTTAGCTGAAACAGTCAATTCGGCTGCTACGTCGGCGACGGGTTTACGTGCGTCAGCCTTTAAGGAGTGAATAATCTGGTAATCCAAGCCACACAAAACTAAGTCAGCGGGCTTTAATTTGGAGAACTGGTCAACCCACGGAAGCCAGGGCTCCATTATCCCCACAACAGGTTCAGAGAGCCCCGCGTTCTTCTTGACAAAGCTGACAAGCGGCTCAAGGTCCGCAACGTTTCTAAGGTAGGCGCCGATGTAGAGGAATTTTCCGCTGCCCATCGCAAGCCAGTAAATGGAGCCCTGCGTTTTGAGTTTGTCGGGTAAATCCTGAAAACTCGAAAGGGTTGAGGTCCCAAAAATGTAGACCACCAGGGCGTTTACGGCTAAGAGGCTGGGTTTGGCGTTGAACTTGCGGATAACCCCCGCCTCAATTAGGAGTTGGATGCGCTTGTGTACGGCGTTAACGGACAGGTTTAGCTTCTCGGCAAGCTCAGCATAGGAAAGCCTAGAATTTACTACAAGAAGCATAATGAGGTTCATGTCCGTTTTGTCCATGTGCGGCACCAAAACAACAGTTATGCACGGAGGATGTTTAAAGATTTTAAGCATACAGGTAGGTAACCTACGTTTTCACGTACCCCTTCCCCTACAGCTTCTACGAAGCGATTGGAAAACAATTTCGGGAAAACCAGCGCGCTATCGCTACGTACTGTCTTAAACAGGGAAGGACTAGGTAATTGTCGCTGAAAACGAATAGATTGTTGGCAACGGCGAGTTATCATACACATAAGCACAAAACGAAACATACGTTGGGTTGATGAATTCTTTTATTGTAGAGATTCCCCGTGTTGCGGCAAAGGTCGCAAGTTCTTCTTTACTTACCAAATCTACAATGCCCGTATTCAGCCAGACTTGGGGCTCGTTGCCGTCGGCATCAAAAACTTGAATCGTTAAGCCTTGCGACTCAAAGTAGCTTATGGTCGACTGCAGTTCTTGCTGAGTTAGTTTCAAAGTTGGAGGATAAGGAATGTCTACGTTGAAGGTAAGGTTCTTGCAATCACCCACGTTGCCTTCTTCATCGAAAGCGAAAACGGTCAGATTGCGGACTCCTTTCGTCAAACTAGAAGTGGCAGTTACGTTTTCGTTAAAAGTCACATTTTCGGTTCCGTCTAAGCTGTAGGTAATTTTTACAGTTGCGTTGTTTGCCGTGATATTGAGCGGAACATTGACTACGTGATAGGTGCTGTTCTCTTGAGGAGAAAGAATTTCAAGTTGTGGTAGCTCAGGAGTTCTTTCCGGCGTCCTAACTTGTAAAACAAAGCAGTTTAAAATGTTGTAACCAGCCAAAACTAAACCCGATACTACTACAAACAGAATCAGTACAATTAGATTCTTTGAATACGTCATTTTTCCACCTTTAATACATTTGACGCTTCAAGTTTTAGTTTTGGTCAAGTTATTCTTTGGAGAAAGCAGTATATTACTCTTCTATGAGAACGGAGTGTTCCGCAAAAAGAACCATAAGTAGGAAGGAACTCCTCGGGTATAAAAGAAGTAAGATTTGAAAAAGCTTGGTGCGCATCCTTCTGTGCGCTTGATTCTTGTGACTTTTAAAAAACACGTGAACTGACCGCCAAAAAATTAGAAAGGGAAGGGACTACTTTGCAAGATAAGTTCGTGTTGGGGTGGCGGGCCCGTTGGGATTTGAACCCAAGACCTCCGGCTCCGCAGGCCGGTGTCATAATCCGTACTAGACGACGAGCCCTCCAAGGTGAACACGGTATTACTGCATTCCCCCATATGAAGGTTTTAGTTTGCGTAGCCGTTTTGCCGTTGGGAATGCCGTTTTCGCGGGTACTTGCTCAAGGTTTTGTTGCCTTGCAGGCATACCTTCGTTCTGCGGAGTGCCAGTAACGCGTATGGAGTTGTGCCGTTTTTATGTTTCGATACCAACCCGTTGCACACGCGGCTTATGGGTAGCCAAGCGCGTTAGCAGCCAACTGGGCTTTTAACATAACCTCCTTCAAAGCCTCATGCTGCAGCCCCGCCCTCCTCGCAAGCGCCCACGAATCCTGCTCAAGCAGTTGCTTTATGAGCACGACACCGGAGTTCACCAAGCGACTTCGCATGTCGCTTTTTAAGCCTTTAAGGCAACTGAGCGGGTAGAGTTTTTTGTCCTCAATCATTTTTTGGAGCCCAAAGTTTTCGGGGGAGCTCCAGCCGACTTGCAGAATGTTCTTGCACCTGCCGTATTGTGCCGCGTGGGTGGAGTATCGAGTGTTAGTGATTATCATGGCGCGGTCAACCCTCAATCCGCCGGAGGTGTAGTTTTCGGAAACGTCTTCCAGCACCGCTCGGGCGATGCGGCTTTCATCCAGCCCCGTTAAGGCGTGGTAGCTGAAATGATGTTTTGCCTCCACAAAATAGGTGATGCCGTCTTTTGTTGCGAGGGCGTCAACCTCGTGCTCCACGCATCTGCCCTTCAAAATCTGGTTAGCCTCCACTTGAAACCCCTGATGCGCCAGCAAAACCTGAACAAACAATTCAAACTCTGGGCGGGGACTCATCAAGCTTAACCCCCGTTTCAAGTCATAAAGGTGCCCTACGCCAGGCTGCTGGCTGCGCATAAACCTAAGAATCATCTTCAGGACCGCCCGTGTTGGGATGCCGTCGTAGAGTCTTCTTTCAACTTTTTCAGCGACCTCACGGGCGGCTTGGGGGCTTGCACCCATTCTTAAACAGGTCTGCACAACTTTTTCTTTGTTAAAGATTTGTCTAGAGCCGTCTGCTTTTGTGACAAAAACGGTCAACTACGTCACCCTCAAGCGGCTAAAACTATGTGCCGATGCTTCTTAAGCCTATGCACAATGCAGGGAATCAAACGGTTACATTGCAGAGGGGCTTAGCAGATGCCGCCTTCCTTGAAGTAGTAGTCGGCTTCTTTTTTGGGTCCAAAACTACGCAAGCCCTCCTTCTTCAGCTTCGCACGCACTTGGCAAGCATCTTCCGGTGTGATTTCGCCGCGCTTTTCCAGATAGCAGATGATTTCTTCGGCTTGGTCTTGAGTGTCGCATCGGCGTATGAAGTCCTCCACGGTTGGATTGAAGTGCCGAAACTTGTCGGGTAACGCTTCTTCGGCTTCTGCAATCAGGGTTTCTTCGACGTCAGTGACTACCGCTTCAGCTTTTTTGGCGTCCGCTCGCACCCCGTCAATGGAGACGCTGTTTTCGCCGTTTTCCAGTTCTCTGATTAAGTTCGGAAACATTTTCCTGATGGATTTTCTTTCGGTTTCCACAAGCACAACCAACTAAAGCCAGACTTATTACGCTAGGAAAGAGTGACGACGCGGGTTTATGTCTTTTTTCCAAACTTAAACGGGTTTCAAACGGGCAGGTTACGCTGCTATTTTGGGAGGAACCGTTGGGCAGGGTTTGTTTTCAGCAGGTTTTCCAGCTCGCTGAGGGTTAAGCCGCGGATTTGGTCTCCAAAAATGTCGCAGACCCGTTGGCGCCCTTTTTCCTCAAAACCACGAACCACAATCTCCACCGGATGCCTGCATGAGGATTCAACGTGGATGTGCATTGACGAAATGGGGTTGCCATGCTCAGTAGTTCTCATCTGCTCAGCCCCCACAATCTTGACGTCCCGCGCGGTGAGGTGGGTGAGAACTTTTTGGGGGTCGTCATAGTAGGTTTCAATGTCTATGTCGCTGCCCCGTCGGATGTTTCCCCGCCACACACTTCCAATCAAAAGCGGACAAAACGGCTCCAACAACTGCATAAACTTCAAGGCGTCGCGACGCATCTGCACCAGCCGCTCCCCTCTTGCGGTGCCTTCGGTTTCCTCTGCAAACCTGTCCAACTCCAAAGCCACCTCAAGGTTTGAAGGCAAAACATGAACCCCCAACGTCTCAGCCGCCTTCAGCTTAGCTTGCCGAAACTCTTTTTCCAATCCAAAATACAAAAGCGCCGCCGCTTCCCGCGCCACTTTGCCTCGGACGTCTACGGTTGAATTCTGCCGTGGGGTTTGTTTGGGCAAGGTGGTCAGCGGCGTGCCATTTTCTGGTAGAGCTCCACGGTTTTCTGGGCGAGTTTGCCCCAGGTGAATTCGTTTAGGACACGTTTTCTGCCGTTTTTGCCCAGCCATTTGCTTTTTTCAGGGCTCTCCAAGGCGTTTTTTATGCCCCACGCGATGTCGGAGGGGTTGTTGGGGTCAACATGAAAGCCGCATTGTTCCTCGCCGCAGCAGATGACGATTTCACGCATTCCGCTGATGCCTGCAGCGCCTACTACAACGGGTTTCTCCATAGCCATGGCTTCCAACGCCACAATTCCAAAAGGTTCATAGAAGCTGGGAAAAACCGCCACGTCACAAGCAGCGTAGTGCAGGATGCGTTCTTCTTCAGGAATGAAGTCAAAGCGGAACCGCACATACTCATCCAATCGGATGGTTTTGACCAGATTCTGCAAGTACTCTTGAAGCTCCCCCACACCTACGATAACAAGTTTGGCGTTGGGAAACTTGGGCAAGATATGCGGCATGGACATGATGAGTTTGTCGATACCCTTCACGCCGACCAGCCTGCCCAGAAACAGAATCATGTAATCCTCGTCTTTTATGCCGTAAAGGGCGCGTATCTTGCGGATATCCTCAGCGTTCATGTCTTGGGGGTTGTATTTTTGGGGGTCAACACCGTTGTAGCAAACATGGATTTTTTCGCGTGGAAAACCCAACTGCACAAGTTCGTCTTTCATTGCGTAAGAAACCGTAACAACCATGTCTGCCATCAAGCCGCCGCGCAGTTCGATGTTGCTGACTACGCTGCTGCCGTTGCCCAAGGTTCGACCTTGCTCGGTGGAGTGCACATGAAAAGCAAAAGGCAAGCCACTTTCCCGTTTCACGGTTATGCCACCCATCGCGGAGAGCCAATCGTGCGCAACCACAACGTCGTACTGCATGCCTTCCATGCGGATAAGTTCGTTAACCAGCTTAGACGCAGCCAAGTAATTGTAGACCATCAGTTTGCCAAACAGGTGAATGCCTCGACCCCACTTCCTGATGTCCTCAGCTATCACATCTGGCAGGGAGTCGGATATGTCAAGGTGCAGAGGACGGTGAATTTCGATGCCTCGCCAAATCTCGCGGGTGGGCAATGTTCCTGCGTCGTCGTTCATGGTGAAGACTGTGACGTCGTGGTCTTGCAGAACGAATTTGCGGGTGATTTCCGCCGCGTAGGTTCCTAAACCCCCTACAATTTTTGGGGGATACTCATAAACGAGAGCAGCAATTTTCATGTATCCTTTTTCACCGTTTCCATTATAAACTGCGAGTTGTGGCTACTAATACTTTCTTATCGAACTCGCTTAAGGGAGTTTGCGGCTGATTGGCGTTATCTATAGTTAATGTGGAAAAGTTTGATTAGCCAGCGTGCACATTAACAGAAGGAGGGTTTTCAAAATGGAGTTGTCTCCAACTAAACGTGAAATTCTTGAAGCACTTTTAATTCAAGAGAAACCAGTAAAGGCAGCACAGCTTGCCAAGGAGATGGGAAAAGAGTTTCCCGCCACTCAGATGCACCTTATAGGTTTAACTCGAATGGGATATGCCCAATCCCCCCAGAAGGGAAACTACTTTATATCGTTGAATGGCAAAAAAGCGCTTGAGCTACCCGAAGTCACAAAAGAAAAGGCGCTAACAATTTTAGCTTCAACCCCCAGCGAAAAAGCCTTTCACTTTTACATGGGAATCGATAAACCCTTAAACGTTCAAGCGCATGACCTTTTGGAGTTCTGCGACAAACTTAACCAAATCACCCTTGACTCTTTTGGGTTTCATCTTAACCGCGGCGATTTTGAAGCGTGGTTCCAAAGCTTAGGCGACGAGGAACTGGCGAAGAAGACGGTGCTGTTAAAGGAGAAGAAAAAAAGTCAAGAGGAAATGCGCCAGAAACTTTACGCGTTAGCTGAAGGACGATGCATGGAACTGGCGCAAATTGTGGGAAAAGCCGCCCCGATACCATAAACTGAGTTTATTCTGCTGTTTCAACTGTGGGCAAGAAGCGTTTGTCAAGTTTTTGCAGCACCTGCTGGATGGTGGTGTACTCCATTTCTTCAGGACCTAATCGGGCAGGCTCAAACTCGCCCATACGCCGCAATGTTGCGCCCTCCTTGACGGCTTCGTGACGTGCCAACGCAAATGCAGGGTCATCAAACAAGTCCGCAATCATGGGGTTTCCGTCATCGTCGCTGACGATTTTGCCGTCCGAAACCTGCAGACCCAACGCGACAATGCGGGGTGGACCATCAAAGGCTGTGCATTTGGAGTCTTTTAACCCCACAGGCATAAGAGGTCCCCAGTGGCTGCCCCGCATCCAACCCATCACAAAGTACGTGTGCATAAAAGGCGCCAAAACCTCACCCACCGCAGGCAACCCATGCTGCGCGCGAACCACCATGACGGGGTCGTCTTTTCCAACGTATTTGCCTGCAATCAACGAGAGTTTGCTGACGCTACTGGAGGCGCAGACTAAGTTGTCTTCGGCTCGGTGCACACGGCTGATGGCGTATCTGCCCACGGTGCCAATTAAGGCGAGGAGTTCGTAGGTTTCTTCAGGGCACTTAAGCGTAATCACCTTGTTTTCCACTGTGTCGACCACGTCAAATTTGAAGCCGCCAAGCATACTCGGGTCAATAACCAGCCCCGCCGTATTCATCGGGTCAGCGAATATGCGGAAAAGCGGATAATTAAAGCTCCCAGCACTAGTTTTGTCCGCAGCGAAAACCACGATTGGGTCTGCGCCGCGTTCTTCAATTTCCATTTCTGCCACACCAGGCCCCATTCCGCAGACGTTGCCGCTAAACGCGGTTTTTAGGATGTCTTGACCGGCGCCGTAGAGTTTGAGGGCTAAGGCTTTGTCGGCGGCTTCCTTGAAGGTGTTCCAGGCAAGTTCATGAATCAGGTGGTTGCGTTCACCTTTGTCGTGCAGCATTAGCAGTTCCAAGTCGTCGCCCGCGTTGAAAACAAAAAAGTTGTTTATAAGACCGCTGTTTTTTGCGGTTTCAAGGTTTTTTTGGGCTATTCTAAAAAGAGGTTGAGGAACAATGTGGTGACCCGCAAGCGAGCCAACATCACATTTAATCAGAGAAATTGTGGTTTTTTTGGGCACAAACAACCCATAATAAACTCTGTTGATTCACAATTTAAGTTTTTACTGAATCCACAAAATTTGAGAAATCAAGAAATACTATAAGCGGACAGTAAATCTTTAGGGTTGTTGGGAATGAGCGAAGCTAGAGTGGTTTCCGCTAAGGTTTCAGACGAAGTCTACAAGGAGCTGATTTTGCGTGTGCCGGAAGGCGACCGAAGCGACTTCATACGAGAAGCCATCATGGAGAAGCTGCAGAAAACCCCCAAAGCCGACAAAATCTTGGCATTGGAGGAGCGGATGAGTAAAATTGAGGAAGCCATGGGGGACATTCGCCGATGTCTTGCAGATTTAGAGTTGCTTACATTTGGGCAGCGCAAGGTGAACCCGCATGACTTCTGTTTAGATGAGGTGGACCACAAAATCGTTGAGTACCTCTTGCACTACAAAGGCGCAACCACACCAGAATTAGCCGAGCATATGCAAATTAACCGGTGGCTGATTCTAAACCGCCTGCGCAAAATGCAAAGGACAAGCCAAAAACAGCTGGGCAAAGCCGTCGTTGACTATTACGGCGGAGAGAAATCAGGCAAAAAGAAAGCTTGGTGGATAAACGAGCAGCTAGTCGAAGAAGAGTAACCTTCCGAGACTTTGTAGGCAAGGGTTTGCTGGGGCTCTAGTGGCAAATTAGGAGAGAAGAATGAAACCTGATAAACAGGGTTCATTCCGAGCCCACTCAGCCCCCTGACTACAGTCTTGTTTTTGCTTGGTTTGACTAAAAAAGAAAAAAGGGTTGTTGGATGTTTATTTTCGTCGTCGTAGGACAACTGCTATTACTGCGATGACGGCAATCAGAACCACTGCGGTGATGACCACAAATATGGTTGTGTCACCGTTTTCTTTAGGTGGTGGAGCAACAGAGGGCGATGCGGTTGGTGCAGAGCTTTCGATTGGTGAAGGCGAGACGGGTGTTCCAGGTGTGACGGCGGCTGCAGGTTGAGCACCGACCAGCAGGTAGGTGGTTGCATAGGAGCAGCCGTAAGAGGCAGAGCCGTCAAAGGTTGCCATTATCTTGTAGGTGCCTTCAGCGTTTGGAGTCCACGCAATGCCGTAGCTGCCGCCGATGTCGCTGGTTGTAGTTCCGATGGGTTGCTCGTTTCCATTGGAGTCAAAAGCCGTCAAAGTCACTTCAACACCCACAGCATCTTCAGGAAGTGGTTTTTGCATGTGAAGGTACTGCATCCATTCAGCCATGTCAGCGTCAGATATTGCGGGGGTTCCTATGTTCGCGGGGGTTTGGTCAGTGACTGTTCCAGTTATGAGCACGGGGGTTACTTTTGGTACAGCGGTCGGAGGTGCGGTAACGGTTGTTGCACTTGGACCTTCACCTATACAGTAGATTTGCATGTCATACAGGTTCAGGAAAACTATGTAGCCGTCAGCAACTGCCATGCCGTTTTGGGTACCGTAGCCAAATATGCTCCAGACTTCGTTGCCTGAGTATGCATCAACACAGCGGATTTTAGCTCCTGGAGTGAGGGGCGAGTTTGCAGAGTGCTCGGTGGAGAACAGGTAGATTTTTCCGTCCGCAATGGCACCGATGCCAAGGGGGTAGCGTCCGTAAGGTGTGGCAAAGCCTGCTGATGCTGTGTAAGTCCATAGCAGTTCGCCGTCGGTTAGATCGTAACAGTAGCAGTTTCCGCCATAGCCGACTGAATAGAGGCGCCCGTAAGCGATGTTGTTGCGTGGCAGACCAACGTCAGCGTAGTAGTTGAAGTCAGCTTCGCGTGGAGTTGGCCCCCAAATTTCTTTACCACTGTCAAGGCTTAAGCCGTAGTAGCAGAGAGTTTCTTTTTCCAGAATCGCAATGGTACGCGTCACAGGGTCAACTTGAGCTATTGAACGTGTTAGGTTGTTTTCAGGGGCAGGATAATCTTTGAGCCATAAAAGTTGACCGCGGGTTTCGGGTTTAAGGCTGATCGCCCAAATCGTGTAAGGATTAGGGGTGCCAGAGGCTAAAAGCCCACCCATTGTGCTGCTGGTGCCAACCATAACGTCATCTTGAAGAATGCTGATTATCGATGGGGGATTTACTCCGGGCAAAGCGGGAATTGTTACGTTCCATGAGTAGGCGTCGCTTGCGTTGACGTTTTTACCGACGGGGCGCCATTGGTAGTAGTTGCTACTGGTGAAATCAGTCGGGTCGTTAGAGCTTGTTAAGCCGTGAGCTGCTGTGTTGTTCCAACATGCCAGCCAGCGTCCGTTATAGTTGAGTTGGTAGATGAGGATTTCGCCGTTTGGACCGTACACTTGGGTGCCTGAAGGAACATTGGTTTCGTTGAACAGCCAGTTCCCGTCAATTGGGTCATATGCCATCCAAACTGTGCCGCCGTTAGCGGGGTCGTTAGCTGTCTTCCAGAGAAAGCCGTTGGGGATAATGCCGTGCTGGTTCATGGATTCATAGTCGTAGAGCTGCCCGAAGGTGGGTTGAGTCATGTTTTGCCAGTAAATCTGCTCGCCAGTGCGCAAGTCTACACATACGTATCCATCTCCGGAGGGAGCATCACTTCGGGGCAGGTTGTAGTAGAGTCTTCCGTACAGGATGAGCGGGGAACCAAATTTGCCTTCGTAAGCTGTTCCTGAATAGTAGGGCATGGCGTAGTCAACTGCGTAGTCGCCGCCTGCTATGCCTCCGAACGAAATTGGCTGTGTCCACATGATGTGCGCGCTGTTTGGGGCTATGCCTTCAGGTTGCAGTTTTGCTACAATCTGAGGAGTGCCTAGCCAGTTCGAAACCAGCTTTGCCCACTCAATGTTTTGACCTTCTACGGGGCGGGTCCAATAGTTTGTTGGCAGAGGATAGGTAGGTGGAGTTTCAACTTCGTCAGCTTGAACGGTGAGGGTTGTTGTTGCGGTGCTGGCTAAGTAGTTGTCGTTGATATAGGCGCTTTGGGAACCTGGAATACCAGTTGGTCCCTCCAGAGAGGCTACTTGACCAGGGAAGTTGAAGGTCAAAGTGTACGTGCCAATTTGGTCGGGTTCAAATTGAGCATAGCATGAACCTACAGGGTCAGAATTAAAGGGACCCAAAGTAGTTGTTGAACCGTCAGGCTTCACGATGTCTATAGTTAGGTCTCGCCAGCGGTCACCACCAAGACCTGCAGCGGAAGGAGGCAATTGGTTGAGCCAAAACACAATCAAAGCGGTTTGGTCAACTCCAATTGGGTCTGGTGCGACGCTAATGTAGGCGTATGTTGGAATGGTCCATGGGGGGTCATGAGCAATAGCGGCAGGCACTGTAACTAAAGTGACAGTAATTGTCAACAAGAGAAACAATGTTGCCAAAAGGGTCTTTTTTTTAGTTAAGTTTGGTTTCTTTGAGTTGCCACTCATTCATTTCTCTCCAAGTTTGTTGCTTGACAGAAGGCTAGCTAAGCATATATAAAAATTTCCAAAAACCACCCTAAATCGAGGCAAAAAAAACGTTTTCTGAAGCAGTAACATACAAAAAATAAAAATACACCTTTAAACAGAAGGAAAAACTGACACGCTAAGAAAAAAAGTGTCAGGAGAGAGAGCAGCAGTTGCAAAATCAACCTGTTAGAATTGACGAGACCGACGAAAAAATTTTAAGGAACATGCTCCAAGAAGCACGCACCACGTTTACCGAAATTGCCAAAGAATGCAACATATCTGTTGGTGCGGTAAGGACGCGATTTGAACGTTTGAAAAAAACTGGTATAATCACAGGATCAATTATGCAAATAAACCCCAAAGCGTTAGGGTACAACTTTGTTTCAGACATAGCCATCGAGACATCGGTTAACAGGGCAAAAGAAGTAATGATGGACCTCAAAGCGAAACCTTACTGGGTTTTTGGGGGCAGCACGTTCCCTAAATTCAACATAGACATTTTTGTTGCCTTACGTTCAATAGAAAAAATGATTGAAATCCACGAAGACTTGGAAGCCAACCCCTTAATTAAACGCGTTGAAACCCTGATATGGGTTGAGCCAACAGGGATGGATCACGCCGAAAATTTGGTAATCAACCCCGTAACACACAGAAACAACGCAAACAAGAACCATACACAAATCATCCCCAGCTCCAACTTTGAGGCACAAACACCAATAGACGACTTAGACATGCAAATAGCTAAAATTTTAGTGCACAATGCACGTACCCCCCTCAAGCAAATCGCAGACCAGCTAAGAGTACCCGTTAAAAGGGTTTTTCAGAGGTACAACAAACTTCGCAACTGTTTACTGACTCAATCCACCATAACGGTTGACCTTAAAAAGTTAGGTTACAAAGCCATGATAAACATCCTCATAAAAGCCTCAAACAAAAGGGAAGTTCCCCGAATTTGGAGCCAACTGCTCGAAATTCCAAACATCCTTGTGACAATCAGATTAATTGGTAACTATGATTTGATTGTAATTGGTGTTCTTGAAGACTTCCAAGATTATTTTAGGCTTTCAGAAAAAGTCTGCAAAATCGAAGGCATAAAAAAGACAGAGATACACCTCAGAGAAGCAGACCGTTCATGGCCCGAAAACATGTTTGCGCCCTTGCTTGATTAACAGAAACAAACCCGTTACACTACAGGAGTCGACAGATAAAGGGAGACAGAAGCAAGCAGACGCAGCGATTGACTTAAGTTTCACCTTTTACGTTAACTTGTAGGTTGCGGGCCCGTAGCCCAGTACGGATAAAGGCGTCGGCCTCCGGAGCCGAAGACCCTGGGTTCAAATCCCAGCGGGCCCGCCACCCCCCCCCAAACGAATTTATCCTGCAAACGAACTTTCCCCTTTCTTTTTTCCAACTTTATTTGGCGGAAGTTTTTAGCAGCAGGTAGAATGAAAAAATATCAGACTGCGTGAAAAATCAGGGCTAATTTGTTTGCTTAAAAGAAGTAGTTGAACAGAATTTTTTTCTTGTGGTCAACTACTTCTCCGATGTTAACTTCTATTTCAGCCGTGCATTCGGTAAACTTGATAGCTAGAAACGACCAATGAAGCTACCGAAATAACAAGCCATAAAACAGGCGATAACTAATGAGCGAACACATAGAAGGCCTAAACAGAGACCAAACAGAAGGCTTGCTTTTCAGGCTCTTTTTTTACTGATTAGTGTGCGTTGAATAGGTAAGGTGGGATGTTTTTTAGGTGGGTGTGTGAGGGGGCGGTTGAGGAAATGAGTTCATGGAATGGGGCATGTGCCTTGGGGGGTGGAGGTTAGGAGATTTATTGTGGAGTATTTGTTTGGTGCTGTGAAGAGGGTTTTCAATGAGGGTTATCTTTTACTTAATGGATTGGGAAAGGTGGCGGGGAGGTTGGTTTTACTTGCTTGCGTTTAATATCAGGCGGGCTTTGAGCCTTCTTGGATCACAGAGGTTAAGGGCAGCTTTGCCTTAATTGGAAAAGCATAGAAAAATACCAGAGAAGACATCAGGCTTCTTGGGATTCCCTCACAAAAGGTTTCAATCACTTGCTTGCTACTTTTTCACACAGTCTGTAATTTTTCTCTTAGTAAAAAACAAGATACTGAAGCCGACGACTAGAACCGCTGGAACAATAAGTATTAGTAATATGCTGTTTTTTGAATCTGATATTTGATTTTCCGGTTCAGTCGCCGGTTGTTGGTTTGCTGTTGTGGAGGGTATCTGGGAAGATGTTTCTGTTTTCGGAGTAATGGAGGAAGTAGTTTTTGTTGCTGCGGGGACTGTGATAGTAAAGGCTGCGGACTTTTGCTCGTTAATGTGAATTGTATAATCCATGGTCTGACCGTCAACCGTCTTCAAGCTAACGGCATAATCGCCGGCAAAGCCTCGGAGCTTGAATTCTCCGCTCTGGTCTGTTTTCCCGCTGGCTGATGTCGTCCAGGAACTGATCAGTTCCTGGAGAGTGTAATACGCTTGTTTGGGCGTTAAGTCGGAGTTTAGTAAACCACCGTTGATAGCACCGGCAGCATAGGAATCATCGTCAGCAAAACCGGTTGACCACCCTGCGCCGTACATCAGAGGCTTTCCGAATGCCAGAGTATAGAAGCTTTTCACATATTCTGCCTGGGTCTGCTCGTTCCATGTACCATGCCACCAGTTGCCCCCTTCGACCTGTGTCGATGGTGCCTGGTTTTCCCTGTAAAAAATGGGTTTCCCATAGCTGGAATATTGATCGATCATATTTGAAATAGAAACCAGATCTAGAGCGACATTATAGTTCATTGGTTGTGTATAGGCATTTACTCCTGAGTTTTCTAGATGAAGACCAATCAAATCAATCGGTACCCCGTAATCCATAGCGAGGCGGATAAATTCCTGGTATGGAAGTCCGTCTGAAACACTCTCCCATGGTAGTCCCGGGGCCGGTTCGTCCAAATTAATATCTTCCGGTTTATAGTATGATTGTAATTGGTAAGACAAACTGGGATTCCAGCTCAATATAGTGGCCTCGGGATTAGCTTTCTTTATCGCTGAGGCCGTAACATTATATATTTCAAATTTTTGATTCCATGTCCAGTTGAACTGGTTAAACATGCAGGGCTCTGATATGGACTCCCAGATATTGATCTTGCCCGTGTATCTTTCTGCCACAGCATACGTGTAGCTGAATACATTTTCTTTGATCTGGTCGAAACTCATATTGTCTAAGTAAGTTGGACAGGCTGAAGGAGAGCCCCAATTGGCACGATAAAAGAACCACCCCAGATCGCCGATCAGTTTAAAACCTTGTTTCAATTGTAGATCGACCTGGTTATCAGGCCCGGACCAATCAAACTTGCCTGGTTCTGGTTGTACTTCTCCATAGGAAAAATAGACGTACTTGGTGTTAATTCCGGCTTGCTTCAGTAATTCTGTGTACTGTTGATTGCTATCATGAGAGCTTGAGGCAACTGCGAAATCGAAGTCATGGCTTGACTGTTTAAAGGAGAGGTCACAGCCATCAAGGGGTTTACCCGCCGCATCGACCGCCTTGATTGTGACTTCCCCTTTTCTATATCTTTCAATATCAGCGTTAGCTTTATCCAGAAAAAGTTGTTCATGAGCTGAAATGGTCGCCTTTAGCACTAAGTTAAGCTCGGTAACCGCGTTTTTCATATCGGGTGTCGCTTGCGTCAGATGTTTTTCTGCGGCTGCCAGATGGTCTTGACCTGAAAGCAAGCTGTCCGCCACGGAATCTGAGAATTGATACATTTCGCTCTTTAGTTCCTCATAGTCCCGCTGAAAATTAATAAGATTTGATTTGGCTGCCTCGTAGTTAAAATTCAGGACTAACTGCCCGCCTTGTTTGCCCACGGAATAGCCCTGCCCTCCATTATCTGCGGTCAATATACTTTTGCCTAGACCGGGAATTTCCCATAAAATCTTGATTTCGTAGGATGCCTCAGGCAGAACCACAAAGGCAGGGGTTGAAGTATCCCTGTTCACCTGTTGAGAGGGGTTTTCCTGAATGCCGTCTATATTGAGTACGGCATAGTTCGGTATCTCATTTAAATCGGTTGCATATAAACTGTTATTGGCTATCCGGGGAAGTTCATTATTACGCAGCATGATGCCGTTATTGTCATAGGCCTGAATTACCAGGTTCGCCCCCGCTTTCAATCTGAAATTTATTTGAGCGTCTTCCGTTTTTAGTAAGGATCTTGTCTCACCATAAATTGGAATGTATCTGCAGGGCGAAGGATCGCCTCCCTGTTTCCCGTCAACAAAAAAAGTATATAAGGGATCGGCAGGCACATTTAACTCATAATTGCCTCCAATATCGGTCAGAGTATTAGCTATAAAACTGCTATCACTGCTGATGAAGACGGTTACAGTGCTATTGGGTATGGGGATGCCCTTCTCATCGGTCACGGTGCCAAAGAGCGTAATCAAACTATTATCTGCATATGCGACGCTGGTCGCCGATCCCGAAACCAGGATTGCTAAAAAGAATGTCAGTATAAGAGAGGGTATTGTCAGTCTATTTATAATCCCCCGTTTACCTTGCACGATTATTTTAGGAAAGAGCCCTGTTTTTATCAGATTAGAAATTTCGCGTTTCAAGCTCCCAACCTGGAGATTTTTTATCCGCTTGAGTTGCTTCTTCGGCATCATAAATTCCGGTCGTGAAAATCCTGAAGAGATAATTCAGCTCATGACTATTTAAGCTTTCTTGAAGATTCGTTTCCGAATAAATAGCAGCACGGTAAACCCAATAAGCAGTATACTTCCGGGAATAACCAGGAATAAAGTTTTTATTCCTTAGACCTTAGTGTCAATTAGCGTTTTAAGGTTGAATCGGAGGTTTTATTAGCGTATAAGCCCAATATTTGCCTTTTAAGCTGATTTCGTGCTAAATTACAGCGCGTTTAGCCTACGCAAATACTTCAAGACACAGATGATAGCACTCGGCGTTCAAGGAGATTACGTTGACTACATGATGGGTCATACCATAGACACTTACCATGATATCCAGAGCCTGGGCATAGACAAGCTACGCACTGTTTACTCAGTATCCGGTCTATGCATCAGACAAAAGACGCAAATCAGCAAACTCCAAACGGCTAAGGAAATGATACGGACGCTAGGAATGAATCCAGAGCAGCTAATGACAAAAGAGGCACTAGCTGAAGGTGCAACAACCTACAGGAATGAAGAAGACCTCGAAAACCACCAGCTCGCAGTGCTTACCAGCCACCTAAGGCAGTTAATTCATCAAGCGGCAACAGGATAAATTCGTGTCAGGGCTATCGAATCCCAGCGGGTCCGCCACTTACGGTTATGAGAAGGGTTTGCTGGACCCAAATGGGCAAAACATAGGAGAGAAAGAATGAAAACTCAACAGCAGGTTGACAATCATTCCAGGTCATTCAGCCCCTTCTCGATGCGGTCAAAGAAAAAAGGGTTGTTGTTATTTTCGTCTCCGAAGCGCTAAGGCTGCGGCAACTATGATTACGACTGCGGCGCCTATCGCGATGTAAGTTGTCGTTGGCATACCACTGGTTGGCTGCGGAGCAATGCTTGGCGAGGGAGATTCAGGAGCCAACGAAGATGCAGTTTTTGTTGGCGCTAAAGTGGGTGCGGGTGCTGACGCAGAAGGCAGGGGGGTGACCACGGGTGATACGGCTGCAGAACCAACTGCGAAGTGAGTGGTTGCATATGAACTACCGTAGGATTTGCTGCCTTCAAAGGTCGCCGTGACTTGGTAGGTGCCTTCAACAGGAGGAGCCCAAGCAATTCCAAAGCTTCCGCCAATGTCGCTAAATGCGTTACCGATTTCTTGGGTGTTACCGTTAGGGTCAACTGCCGTTAGATGTACCGTGACGCCCTTGGCGTCTTTTGGAAATATCTGCTGCTCGTAGAGGTACTCCATCCAATCCTGCATGTCTTCGTCGCAGATGGCGGGGGTTCCGGGGGCTCCAGGAGATTGGTCGGTGACGGTTCCAGTTAAGAACACTGATGTCCCAAGAGGCAGCACTGTTTGGGGTGCAGATACTGTTGTTTGGCTGGGTCCTTTGCCGATGCAGTAGATTTTGTTGTCGTAATGGTTAAGGCCTAGTAGGTAACCGTCCGAGATTGCACCGCCGTTGTAGGTTCCGTCCCAAAGAAGAAGCTTCCAGATTTCGTCCCCGTTAGTGGCGTTTATGCATCGCATGTAGGAGCCGCGCCAGAGGGGTTGGCTTGGGGAGTGTTCAGTGGAGTACATGTAAAGTTTGCCATCACAGACTGCCGCTAACATCAGGGGGTAGGTTCCGTATGGGGATTCAAAGCCTTCCTGAGCGGGAACATAAGTCCAAAGTTTGTCTCCCGTGGTTATGTCGTATGCAACTAAGTCGGTACCTGCCATGCCTCCTCCGTAAGAGATGAGTTTACCATCGTAGATTGTTGCGCTCATGCCATAGTAGTTCCAGCTGTTTTCGGGTTCGGTTGGTCCCCAGATGGGGTCACCAGTTTCTAAGTTAAAGCCCCACCACTGTCGTGTCATGGGTTCGTTGAATATGAAAACACCGTCTTCAGGGTCAACGGTTGGTCCGCTCATTAGTCCGCCGCCGAATATGCCGCCCGCCACTGTATCAGGCACGACGGTTTCGGGTGGAGTATACGTGATGTCCCACAGCAGGGTGCCTTCTTGGCCTGGTTCAAGACTCAGCGCCCAAAGGTTACCCTCCTCAACGTAGGCACCATTATTCTTACCCGAAGTCCCCCCGATAACGAACTGGTCTTCACGAACTGCAAGTATGCTACCGGGCATTTGGGGTACGGATACGTTCAAGGAGTAGCCGTTGTTACCGTCAAAGGTGTAATTCAGGTAGGTTCTCCACATCCAGTAGGTGTTTGAGCTGAAAGGCCTGTCCCAGAGTGCACGACTAGTGTTCCAGCATTGCAGGTAGTTGGCTCCGTTTACATCGACAATGTTGTACCATAACAGGCTTCCATCTTTGCCGTAAACGTTCACTCCTGGTGGAGGACCAAAAAAGCCGCCGCCTACTGCCCAAGAAGGAACGTTGATAAGGTCACAGATGTAGTTGCCCATGACGGCGTCAAAAAGCATCCAAGTTGAGCCGCCGGTTATTCCAGAGTAGCCGTTCATGGCACCAGTGCTCCAAAGGTAGGGGAAGCCGCCATGTTGATTTGGGGATTCGTAATCATAGATTTGTCCAAATGCCAAGGCTTCACCGCTGATGCCGCCCGAGTAGTCAAACCCAGAGAAAGTTATGCCCCGAACTGGTCCAGTGGTGTTGTGGTAGTAGACGGTTTCGCCTGTGTAAAGGTCAACGCACCACCACCCCATGTGGGGAGCGGCAACGCTGTTGTAGTAGATTTTTCCGTTAAGTATTATCGGGTCAAAGCTTATGCCATCGTAGTGTTCCGTTTGGTAGCCAGTGTCGCCGAACCGTTCATCCATGATGCCGCCTGCCCATTCTTCCCTTGTCCAGAGGATGTGAGCAGATTCGGGTCCTACGCCGTAAGCGTACAGGGAAGTGGGTCCGTCGGTTTGAGCTGCGCCGCCTAGCCAGTTACCCACTAAGGAAGCCCAGTTTCTGTTGGCACTGTTAACGGGTACCTCCCAGTATTGGGTCGGCAGCGGGGGTTCCTGCCAGGCTTCTATTTGGTCCTTTTGCGCCATGAAGTAAACGGGGTCGCTTGAACTAGCAAGATAGGTGTCATTTATGCTGGTGGCTCCCGAGGACATAGGGGACCAGTCGGGTGGGAAGGGTTCACCAGTTATGGTTTTTGCTTCAAACTTGGCCACAACCGTATACTCGCCGATTTGGTCGGGCGTGAAGTGTGTGAATCCTGAACCTACAGGGTCGGAAATAATTGGACCAAGTGTTTCCATTGTCCCGTCCGGCTTTGTAACTTCGACATTAAAGGTCCATCGGTCACCGTAGGCGCCGTTTGCTGTTGGCGGGTACGCATTTAGCCAGAAAACGATATCCATCAGCTGACCAACGCCTATAGGGTTGTTTGTGACGGCAACATAGCACCAAGTGGGGACATCCCATGGGGGAGAATGTGCATTGGTGCTAGGCAAAGCCACAAGAGTTGTTGCAAGAGCCAGCATCATGATGATGGATAACAATAGTTTTGGTTTTTTGTTGGATTTTTTCACAGGTATCTCTCTCCAAAGATTCCTGAAACCCTATTCGTGGGCATAGTTTTTAAAAAATGGCAAGAATAGCATATTCAGACAGGTTCAGACAATTTTAAAAATCAAACGCAACAAATCATAAGACCAGTGCAGATTACAACTGCCAATTGGAGAGGAAAGATTGAGAGAGGAAGACATCAAAACCTTAATGGATTTAGGGCTCACCCTTTTGCAGGCAAAAACGTTTCTTGCCGTTATTGAACTGGGGGAAGCCTCAAACAAGGCAATTGCGAAAACTTCGAAAGTGGCACGTCAAAACATTTACCAGATAATGTTGTCGCTACAAGAGAAAGGGCTTGTAGAAAAGATTCTGGAGAAACCCATCAAATTCCGGGCACTACCGCTAAAGGAAGCAGCAGAAAAGCTATTTCGGGACCGAACTGATGAGTACCTCAAGGTGAAAGCGGAAACCCAAGAGTTAATTGAAAAACCTGAGAATGCTGAGGGGCCTGAAAAGATTCATGAATTTGTGTTAATTCCTGAAAAAGAGGCACATTGCCGCAGGATTGGGCAAGCGTTTGATGCGGCACAAAGAAGCATACACACCATCATGACTTACGTCGGGGAACCAGAAAAGGATGATTTACCTGCACCGCTACTAAACGCTATCTCAAGGGGAGTTAAAGTCAAAGTGATTTCTAACGTTCCAGAAAAAGTGCAGGTCATGACACCTGTTAAACGAGGCTGGACAAAAGAAGACACCTACGAAGTCAGGTATGTTCGCAAACCGCTTCCTGTTATGTTTTGTTCTGTGGACAAAAAAGAATTGTTCTTAGCGGCTGACCCTAAACCTGACCCAAACTGCACCAAGGCACTTTGGACAAACAACGTGGGGTTAGTGACGATGGCGGAGGATTTTTTCAGGCGAACATGGCGCAAAGCAGCACCCCCACTGCAAAATGTTTCGTCAGCGGATAAAATTGGGTCTGCGGAGAGCTTTTGCGAGAAAATCAGGGTTAAACCGCGGCAGCTAAAAACGACATCATAGAAGAAAGCAAAAGAAATAACGTTTAGAAGACAGCCATAAACGGTTGAGTACCGGGAAAGCAAAGAGAAAGGAAAACTACTTGACTAGTTCTCGCTTCTTCCACCGCAGGTTTTTGCTGTGGCATTTGCGGCATTTTGTGGCCGTTGCGGCATTTCTGATTCCACAGTCCCTGCAGATTTTCTTGTACAAGCGAGCTTTCTGTGCTATGGATTTCTTTAAAGGATCTAATACTGGCATCAATGTGACCTTCTTTTCGGGCTATACCTTTGATGGCTAACTTTCAAATATACCTTTTGCCTCAAACCGCACAGAGTGACACCAAAAACGTTCTCAACCAAGCCCTTGAAGCAACAGTTTGGCGACTTCGCTAGGTTTTTTGGCAACCTGAACGCCTGCAGCCTCTAAAACTGAGGTTTTGGTTTCTGCCGTACCCGACTTGCCCATGACAATGGCGCCTGCGTGACCCATCCGTCGCCCTGTAGGTGCTGAACGTCCAGCTATGTAGGCTACAACAGGTTTAGGATAATGCACTTTGGAGAGGTACTGAGCGGTAAGCTCCTCCAAGTTGCCGCCTATCTCGCCAATCAATGTCACTGCTCTGGTTTGGGGGTCAACTCTAAACATGTCCAGCGCTTCAATGAAGTTTAAGCCTGTCACTGGGTCCCCGCCTACACCTACACAGGTAGACTGCCCCAGACCAGCGTGAGTCAAGTCGGCTGCTATTTCGTAGGTTAAAGTACCGCTTCTGGAAAGAATGCCCACGTTGCCTTCAGAAAACTCGCTGGAAGGCATAATCCCCACCTTGCATTTTCCTGGTGTGATAACACCGGGGGTGTTTGGACCCACAACCACCGCGTTGCGTTGCGCCGCGTAACTCATCACGGCGATTGCATCTTTTATTGGAACATGCTCCGTGACTATGACAACCAGCCGGATGCCGCCCGCCAATGCTTCGAGGGCTGCGTCAGCCGCAAACAAGGCAGGTACGAAAATAACTGAAGCATCCGCAGTGTGGTCCAGTTGAGCGTCGTGCACCGTGTCGTAAACGGGTACGCCGTCAAGTTGGGTTCCGCCTTTGCCTGGGCTGACGCCAGCTACGATGCGTGTGCCGTAATGCCGCATGAGGTTCGTGTGAAAACTGCCCTGTTTCCCCGTGATGCCCTGAACAATGACGCGAGTTTTGGAATCAACCAGTATCCCCATTTAAGCAACCTCCATCTGGGCGAGTTTTACGGCTCTGGAGGCAGCTTTTTCCATTCTGTCAAAAACCGGCACCCCAGCGTCAGTCAGGATGCGTTTTCCTTCTGCCTCATTGGTTCCCATCAATCTGACCACCAAAGGCTTGGGGGTTTTGAGTTGTTGCCTAACCAAGAGGATGCTTTTCGCCACTTCGTCACAATGGGTTATGCCACCCACAATGTTCACAAACAACACTTTGACTTTCGGGTTAGACAGGACAGCTTCAAGGGCAGCTTTGATTCGTTGCAAAGGCGCACCTCCGCCCATGTCCAGAAAGTTGGCTGGTTGCCCACCGTAGAGAGCGATCAGGTCCATGGTTGCCATAACAAGCCCTGCACCGTTACCCACAACCCCTATGTCCCCGTCAAGCAAGACATACTCTAACCCGTTTTGTTGGGCTTCATACTCTTGGGTAGCCAAGTCTCTTTGGTGTTCCATCCGTAGTTGGAGGTATTGCGGATGCTGAAAAAGCGCGTTGTCATCCAAAATAAGACGCGCATCCACTGCAACAAACCGTCCATCGGTGGTTTCCACCAGCGGGTTCATCTCAGCCAGTTGAGCGTCGTAATCCATGCTTAGCCGATACATGTTCTGCAAAAGCTGGGCTAACTCAAGCATCTGACTGCCACTATACCCCAAACCTTTAGCAATCTGTCGGGCATGAAAAAGGCGCAAACCCAACTGGGAGTCAAGGAGCTGCTTGTAGATTTTTTCGGGGCGTTTCTCTGCGACCTCTTCAATATCTACACCACCCGCCTCAGAAGCCACAGCAACATAGCAGCGGTTGAACCGGTCAACGGTTAACCCAAAATAAAGTTCCCTCCTGACAGAAACCTGCTCTTCCACCAAAACTTTTGTGACCGCTTCACCTTTGATTTTGGAGTTCAGCAGGTTCTGGGCTGCTTCTTTGGCTTGTTGAGGAGTTTTGGCAAACAAAATGCCGCCGACTTTTCCTCGTCCTGCAACCAACACCTGTGCCTTAACTGCTACGGGTGTGCAAAACTGGGCTGCTATGTCGTATGCTTGTTGACTGCTGGTTGTTGTTGTGCCTTTGGGTGTTGGTAAATTGTAAAGGGAAAAGAGTGATTTTGCTTCGTACTCGTAGAGCTTCAAAAACATGTCCCCATATAGAGAGGGGAGGGAAGTTATTTTATGATTTCGATGGTTACGTAGCTACGGGTGTCTGTTATGCCGTCGATGGTGTAGAGTTTTTTGAGGGTGTTATCCATGTTTTCGCGTTCAACCATGATAAGGACATCCAAATCTCCTGCAATGCGGAAGGCGCGTGCGATGAAAAGTTCCCTGAGTTTTTCGTAAACGTCGATGCGTTTTACGGGGGAAACCTTGATGAGTATGAATGCGGGCGTTGTGGAAACGCCTAATGCTGTGAGCCCTTTCTCGGTAACGTCAATGAAACCGCGTCCTGTGCGGATGTATCCGGCACTTTTGAGTTTGCGCAGATGTACGTTTAGGGCTTGTCTGCTTATGTCCAGTTGTTTGGACAACTCGTCTTGTTTGACACGCAGGGTGTAGGTGTTTGTTGATTGCCCTTTATTGTATAATCGTTTTAAGAGTTGGATAGAACGTTTGGTTAAAGGCTCCACATTGGTCATCCTGTTTTTAGTAGTATGTTAAATTAAAACTTTACAATAGTGAGGTTACTTAAGAATTTGACGCCTAAAAGACACAAAGCAGAACTGCAAAACTAACAAAAGACAAGAAACACAAGAAACCAACAGAAAAAACGTTGACGAAAAAGAAAGTTAGGGGGTTAACCGCATTTGGTCACGGGGGTATAACGCCACTTCGCGAATGTTCTTCTTCCCCGTCAAAACCATCGTTAACCGTTCCAACCCGATTGCCCAACCTGCATGCGGCGGCATACCGTAATCAAAAGCCTGCAGATGATACTTGAAGGAATCGGGGTTAAGCCCTTTCTCTTTCATACGTTCCATGAGAACCTGTTTATCAGCGATTCGGGTTCCGCCTGAAACCAATTCAATCCACCGCCACATCAAATCGAACCCTTCACAAAGCTCAGGTTTGCCATCCTTAGGTTTGATGTAGAACGCCTTGGAGTGGGTGGGCCAATCAGTAATGAAGTAATAGTATCCGCGGTCTTTGCCCAAAACCCGGAAAGCCTCCGTTGAGATGTCCTCGCCCCAAGGGATATCAACGTCTTCTTTGTGCAGGTCTGCCAAAACTTCGTCGTAGGTAAAACGTTTGAATGGAAGCTCAGGAACCGTTGCCCGATACTTTAACGCCGCCAGTTCTTTGCTGCATTGCTCAGCCACCACCTTACAAGTGTGATGAATGACTTGCTCCAGAAGCTTCATGACGCCCTCAGCGTTTGCAAACGCTTCTTCTACGTCTACGGAAACGAATTCGCTTAAGTGCCTGCGGGTATGGGACAGCTCGGCGCGGAAAAAGGGACCAACTTCGAAGACTTTCTCCATGCTCATGGTCAGCTGTTCTTTGTAGAGCTGCGGACTTTGAGCGAGGTAAGCTTTCTGACCAAAATAGTCCACAGGGAACAATTCTGCTCCTCCTTCAGTGGCGGAGGCAATAATGCGGGGAGTGTGCAGTTCAAGGAACCCTTTTTCGAAGAGGAATTCCCTGATGGCTTTAACTGCATGATGCTGAATTGTGAACGCTGCCACGTTTTGTTCTTGGCAAAGGTCTAATGCGCGTGCGTCAAGGCGGGCTTCGATGTTTGCAGGCGTTTTGCCCGTTATGTCGAGGGGAAGCTGTTCGACGGCTATGTTGAAGATGCGAAGTTCTGTTGGGATGACTTCGACGCCTCTGGGGGTCATGGTGGTTTTCTTGACGGTGCCTTTGATGCCTATGCTGAAACGTTTCTGCAGAGCATCCGATTTTGCTAAAACTTCAGGGGAAACCCGTTTCTTTAGGATGGTGACTTGTATTGTGCCTTCGCGGTCTTGCAGGATAACAAAGCGTATGCCGCCTAAATCGCGGACTTCTTGAACCCAACCAAAAAGGGTAACTTCTGCGCCATCAAGAGAAGGCGTAACGTTTGAGGTATAGTGTGTTCTGACCCAGTCTCCCATTGAATCCAACATCATAAATGGTTTCTCCGTTGAGCGGTTAATCTGCGAATTCTACGCGCAAAGACATTTTCCGCACAGATTGTGCAATCTCTTTGATGGCCGCCAAATCGAAAGGCAACTGTGCGCCACGTTTTTTGCGTAAAATCACTCGAGTCTCGGTGGTCCCGTCAGGCAACCAAATTTTATTTATCGTTAAAATATTGAGTGGTGTGAAAAGGTCTTCAAGGAACTTGCGGTCATCCACACCATTCTCCAAGACCCGAATGGATTTACCCGTTTCTTCGCTAAGAGCCTTGACAATTTTACCGCCATACCCAAGCAGTCTAGGTACATCACCATGACCCACCATTAAAGCTATGGTGCGGTTGGCATCCACGGCTTTATAGAAGCAAACGTTCTGCAGCGAGGGATATTTCTCTTCAAGAATCAACAGAGCACGCGCGATTCGAAGGTCTAATTCGCTGATTTCGCCAGCTTTAACTTTGGCGGAACATTTTTGGCATAGCATGCCACTTTTGAGGCAGAAACTGCAAAGTTCGGTTTTCATTTGGAGACCTGCAAATTTTGAAGGAGCACTCTTTGCTCCAAGGCGAGTTAAAGTTATTGCGTTAAGGTTATCTCGATGGTGCTCACGTTGGTGAGGTTATTGCCTTCACTTTGTTGAAAGGAAAGCTGGTCGGTTCCAATGTCGACTTTTGTTATTTTCACGTTAGGAAGGAACCGTCGTCTGACGACTTCAGCCACATCAATCGCGTGACAAATGGACTTTCCACGTGCCTTGATGTTAACTTCTTTTGCGCCAGCGTGAAAGAGAGTGATACATGCAAGCACGTAATTCATGACTGGTTTGCGTCCGATCAGCACCGAGTTACTCTCCGACATAGCTAACGTGGCACTCCTAGTTTCTTTGTTGGCTTCATTAGTTTTTTTCTCCGCGAATTTATAGGTTGTGGTGCATTAACTGACAATTCTAACCCAGCGAAGTGATGTTTTTGTCGGAAGTTGCCGCGTTTTCGCGTTGGGCTTTGCAGTTTTGCGGGGATTTACAGTAAAGGGCACTTGCCAAAGGACAAGAGGAACCGCAACATTAGGATAGGGAGGGAGTGCACCAATAAACGTTTTGCATGAGGAGAGGTGTTTTCTCCTTCAACGGTAAAGGCCCCATGCGTTTCAGCTGAGGGTAGTGAGTTCAGGAAAGAACAGAAGTTTTGAAAGCCAAGCCATAAGGCAACCCCAAGTTAAATTTAAAAGTGTAGTTAAAACTACAAAAAGGAAAAAGAAAATAAGGAAAAATATGCGAAAATATTTTCGGTTACTTGCTCTGTTTTGGCTACTTCTTCAATGTTATTTCCATCGTAGAAACCATTCTAGACTTGGTCTCTCCCTCTCGTGGTGGCATCTCAGCAGTCCCAATCGCGATTTTGCTAACTTTGAGGTCTTTCACAAATCTGTTTCGGGCTATTTCAGCCACGTCCACGGCGGTCGTTATTGCTTGGCCTCGGGCTTTAAGGGTTATTTCTTTTGAGTTTCCTGAGGAGAGACTGGTTATGATTGCCAAAACATAGCTCATTGGCGGTTTATTTCCGACGAAGATAACGTCTGCATTTTCTGCCATATTTGTTTACTCCTTACGTGTTTATGTAACGTTTGCCGGGTATGCTCGCGTCTGTCCGCGACAGAGCGTTACTGTTTTACTATTTCGGATTCTCCCTTATATGTTCTCTGGGGATCAACAATGTTGCCTTGAATACGCAACCAAAACGCGTCCCAGACGACGCAACCTAAACCAGAAAGGGACAAGAAATGGCGCTGTCTAAACCTTCAACCAAGCATACCTTTACACATTCACAACACAAACAAAAAATCAACAACAGCCCCAACTTTAATAACAAGAGGCAACATACAAAACTAAGAATCCGACATGCTCACTAAACTAAAACAAAAAGTCCAACAGGCACTCGCCTCGGAAGCCGCCGTTGCCCACAAAATAGGCTTAACCCCCAACATCGTTTCAGCCATAGGATTCATCTTGTCGTTCACGGCGGGGGTTTGCTACGCATTAACCAGCCAAGAACAACCACTGTGGTTACTTGCTGCCGTGTTTTCACTAATGGCATCTGGATTCTGCGACACCTTAGACGGCATATTGGCACGCACCTACAAACAAGCAAGCCCCTTTGGAGGCTTTTTAGATTCTCTTCTGGACAGGTACTCGGACTCGTTTGCGTTTGCAGGCATCATAATCAGCGGTGCAGGAATAATCATAAACGCCCAATTCATCCTCATTGCCGGGTTAGCTGCACTGGCAAGTTCCTTTATGGTAAGCTACAGCCGTGCAAGAGCAGAAGCTGTTGGTATTAAAATGGAGTCCATCGGATTTGCAGAAAGACCAGAACGCATCCTAATTCTTGCCGCCGCAAGCATAGCCGGCATTTTTTGGCTTCCCGCCTTAAACATCGGCGTAGTTGCTATTGCGGTTTTGGCGACGATAACGGTTTTACAAAGGGCAAGACATGTGTATATAACACTAAACGCAAAGAAATAAGCACCAGAAAAAGTTAATGCTCAGTTTAGTAGGAAAGCTTGCTCAACAACGCAGGATATAACTAAAATTTATAGAATAAAGTACATTTTGAGGTTAAAGAAGAAAACGACGAGGATTATCGCCGTTTGGGACGTGAATGCCGTTCACTTTCAGAGCGAACTTTCACGATGCCGCGGTGTACAGCGCAGGAAACACAGTACCATTTAGTGTCCACCCAAGAAGCGATGTACGTGCCTTGCTGCCTTAGCTCTTTAGCTAGTTGGGGCTCAACAAAAGACACTCGACGAGTGGACCGCTTAGCTTTGTCTCTTGGCACCTGCTGCCCACAGTTTGCACATTGAACTAAGCTGCTGCTTCCTTTGCTTCCTTTGGAACGTCCTCGGCTTTTACGTTTAAATGGCAATTTCGGAATCCTCTTTAATTCTGTAACACAATTTACTATTCCACTGACTTATATATGTGCTCTTGGAGCTTTGAAAAAAGCTATGGTTGGCTGCATCTATGATTATCCAAAAATTAGAAGCCAACTTACAAGCAGCATCAATGAATAAACATCCAAAAGTCTCAAAACCTCCACGGAAAACCCCAAGGGGGCAGCGTGTGGAAAACTCTTAAATTGCGCATCACCATTCTCTTGACTTGAACATGGCATGCTATCAAAAAGCTGTTGAGACGTGGATTATTATGTCTGAAATTGGATTAAGAACGCGGATGCTTGTAAAAGACGTGATGAGCAGCCCTGTTGTAACAACCGACGAGGAAGCCCCCTCTAATAAAATCGCAAAACTGATGGATCAAAACAAATTCGGCTGCGTAATCGTCACAAATGAAGATGGAAAACCTTTGGGCATGATAACTGAACGTGACCTTGTCGTTCGAGTCTTAGCAAAAAATCTTAAACCCGAAACTGTAACAGCCAAAGATGTCATGACAGCTCCCCTTGCTACAATTGACCCTGAAGCAAGCATAAGTGATGCGGCCAGAATAATGAGCCGATTAGATGTTCGAAGATTAGGCGTAATTTACCGAGGCGACCTCATCGGGCTGGTTTCCAGCAGGGACATTTTAGGCGTCATGCCTGAACTTATTGAGATAATTCAGGAGCGTTTTCGAATTGAAGGCTCCAACACCTCAGAGGAGCAAGTTGAAGAAGAAACGCCTCTTTCGGGTTACTGTGACCGCTGCGGAGTTTACTCAGAAGACCTCAAAGACAAGAATGGACAGTTCCTGTGTGAGGATTGCCGAATAGAAGTGGAAGAAGCAGAGTAACAAAATTCTTTCCTTTCTTGTTTGGGTTTAAATAAGCAAATAAGCCACCGTAACTCTTCTAGCTAAAACAGGACGCGTTAGATTTGATTGTTGACACGGTGCTAACCAACACAAAAATTTTCGTACAAGGCGAAATTGTGGACTGCAGCTTCGCCCTTGAAGAGGGCAAAATTCAGAAAATCGGCAAAGAAACCAACATGCCAAAAGCCGACCAAAAAATAGACCTGCATCACATGCTGGTTCTGCCCGGAATAATCGATGAACACGTTCATTTACGTGACGAAAACAAAGTCTACAAAGAAACGTTTCAAACTGGAACTGAGGCGGCTGCGGCGGGTGGAGTAACCACGGTTTTGGATATGCCAAACAACGCACCCATGACCATGAGTGGTGACGCATTGCGAACCCGTATGCAAACTGCCGCTCGCCGCGTGTTGGTTAATGTGGGTTTCTACTCAGAGTTCCCCACGGACCTGCAAGAGATTAAGGGAATTGTTGGGGAAGGCACAGTGGGTTTTAAGCTGTTTATGGCTGAGCAGTTGGGCGGGTTAAATATTGACGATGACCAAGCACTAAGAGAAGCGTTTGGGGTTGCCGGGAAGGCAGGGGTTCCAGTTGCGGTTCACGCTGAAGACCACCTGATGCTTAAGAAAGCCATCGAGAAGGCTAAACTATCCCACAAAAACGACATGCCCACTTTCCTGAAAGCCCACAACGACAACGTGGAATTAGCTGCGGTCAAACGCGTACTTGCGCTAAGTGCCCAAATCAAAAAAATGCATCTGCACATATGCCATCTTTCCACTCAAAACGCCGTAGAAGCCGTAGCAGAAGCAAAAAAGGCAGGCACCCCAGTAACGTGTGAAGTTACCCCTCACCACCTTTTACTCACCCAAGACGCCTATGAGGAGGAGGGGGCTACGGCGGTAATGCTGCCACCCCTGCGAACCAGAGAAAACGTGGAAGCACTCTGGAAAGGACTCACCGACGGCACCATTGACACCGTTGGCTCCGACCATGCCCCTCATGCCCCAGAAGAAAAAGACGCAGCCACCATTTGGGAAGTAAAAGTTGGCATACCCGGACTAGAAACCATCCTCCCGTTAACCCTCACAGCAGTTCACAAAAACCAGTTGACGCTCGCACGCGCCCTGGAAGTTCTCTGTGAAAAACCTGCCGAAATTTTTCATTTGGCTGAGCGGGGAAGTTTGCAGGAGGGCAAGAATGCGGATTTGGTTGTGGTTGATTTTAACGCGAAATTCAAGATTGATGCTTCGCGGTTTAAGTCCAAAGCCAAGTTTTCGCCGTTTGACAAGTGGGAAGTTCAGGGTAAACCTTTGAAAACTTTTGTGAATGGCGTTTTGGTCATGGATGAAGGCGCAATCGTGGCTAAGCCTGGAAGCGGCAGGGTGATTCGGAGAGCCAAAACGTGAATTTCCTTTTGGATGGTATGTTGGGAAAGTTGACTCGTTGGTTACGCATGATGGGACATGACGCCAAGTACTCCACTGCAGACGACGTTGAGCTCTTGGAAAACGCGAAAAAGGAAGCCCGCGTACTACTCACAAGGGATTTAGCGCTCTATCAGCAGGCAACTGCTAGGGGCGTAGAGGTCTACTACGTGGAGGGCAAAACCGAGCCTGAACGGTTAGCTGAACTATCTATGCGTTTTCAGTTGCCTATAGAAATCGATTTGAAGCAGTCACGTTGTCCTAAATGCAACACCAAACTTGCCACTGCCTCAAAGCAAGAAATTGTCAACCAAGTCCAAAAAAACACGTTTGCACACTATGATGCTTTTTGGAGGTGCCCAAACTGTGGAACCGTCTACTGGCAAGGCGCACATTGGACTAATATAGAGGCAACGCTTAAAGAAGCAAAACAGAAAAGGGAAAAACAAAAAGAACCCGATTTTAGGCTACCATGAGCCATTTTAGGGGAATGTCTTGGAAGGTTCCGTCGGGTAGTGTGCGTCGAACCGTCATGGGAAGGATGCCGACTTCGAGTTCTCTGAGGGCGATGTCGATGGGGCTTGTTAGGCTACTGTCCACTTCGATTAGGATGGGGGCACCCATGGATATCTGTAGGGACCTTGCACCTACGATGCGGGCTTTCTCGAAGCGGGTTATTTTTGGGGGACCGACTTCAACGTTTTCTTGAATCGCCGTTTAGAAGCCTCCCATTCCGTCCATGCCACCCATGCCTCCGCCCATTCCGCCGGGCGGTGTTGGGGGTGTTTTCATTTTTTCGGCAGCGATCACATCATCGATTTTCAAAATCAATGTGGCTGCTTCACCAGCTGACTTGAGTATCTGCTTCTTTACTGCAACTGGCTCAAACACGCCTACTTTGTGCATGTCTTGCACTTTGCCAGATAAAACTTCAAATCCAGCCCATGTTTCGCCTTTTTCGTGTCTGGACCGCAAGTCAGAGATGACATCAATGGGGTCTAACCCCGCGTTCTCAACCAGCGTTGTAGCTATGACTTCGAGGGCTTCAGCAAAGGCTTTAATAGCCAGCTGCTCTCTGCCAGATTGGGTTTCGGCGTACTTTTTAAGAGTCATAGCCATTTCGAGTTCTGGGGCTCCGCCGCCAGCAACAATTTTGGGCTCCCGAATCAAATCTCGAACCACACATAGTGCGTCGTGAATTGACCGCTCCGTTTCGTTGTTTAGCCGTGGGGATGACCCGCGGATTAGAATGGTGACTGCCTTGGGTTGTTTGCATCCTTCGATAAAGGTCATTTTGTCCTCGGCAATTTTTCGTTCCTCCACCAACGCTGCC
Source organism: Candidatus Bathyarchaeia archaeon (assembly GCA_041447175.1). Taxonomy (NCBI): domain Archaea; kingdom Thermoproteati; phylum Candidatus Bathyarchaeota; class Bathyarchaeia (SeqCode); species Bathyarchaeia archaeon. The sequence goes on from CP166960.1 coordinate 2,194,160, forward strand.
TGACCAAGGTCGTCGGCGGTAAGGGATTCGATGTTGCTGACGATGCTGCCGCAGGTGGCTTTGGCTAAGCGTTCCATGTCGGATTTTTTGGCTCGGCGAATGGCTGAGATGCCTTTCTTGGAGAGGAAGTGCTGCACCATGTCATCAATGCCTTTTTGGCAGATAACCACGTTTGCGCCCGAAGCCGCAATTTTGTCTGCCATAGCTTTGAGCATGGTTTCTTCTTGTGCGAGGAAAGCCTCAATCTGCTCGGGGCTGTCAATGTTAAGTTTGGAATCATACTCAGTTTTTTCGAGTTCCAAAGAACAGTCCAGCAACGCAATTTTGGCGTTTTCCACCCGTTTAGGCATGCCGGAGTGGACAATTTCTTTGTCAATTACAATGCCATTTATGAGGCTGGTTTCCTTAATGGAGTCACCCGTTTTCTTTTCCACCAACACATCATCTACGTCAGCTTTGTAGCCGTCGCCTTGTTTTTCTGCAACTGCAAGCATGGCGTTTACCACAATGTCAGCCAAAGCATCTTTGTGTTCAGCGACAAGTTTGCTTGCCATGGAGGTGACGGCGGCTTTTTTGAGGTAACTGGTGTCTTGGAGGTCTATGGGTAGTGCAATTTTTTCTAAAGTTTCCAAGGCTTTTTCTTGGGCAATTTTGTAGCCGTCGGTGATTACGGTTGGGTGAATGTTCTTTTCCAAGAGGTCTTCGGCTTTGGTTAAAAGTTCACCTGCCACCACAACGGCGGAGGTTGTTCCGTCGCCTGCTTCGTTGTCCTGTGCCTTGGCAACTTCAACCAGCATCTTTGCTGCAGGGTTCTGAACATCCATCTCATCTAAGATGGTGCGTCCGTCACTTGTGATTGTGACATCGCCGAAGTTATCGACGAGCATTTTGTCCATGCCTTTGGGACCTAAAGCGCTTCGGACACTTTCCGCTACAATTTTAGCGGCGGTCATGTTGGTGTTTTGGGCTTCTTTTCCGCGAGACCTGTTAGTGCCTTCTTTTAGGACGAGAACTGGCACACCGCCAGCTTGTACATTTGACGACAAATTCCATAAACCCCTTAATGCGAACAACAACAAAACAGCATAGGCATATAAATTTTTCTAGAAGCAGGTATTACTTAACATGAAATAAACAACCCAAAAACTCGCCAATTGTCACATTAATGTTAAATCAGGCAGAAAAAATTCAGCTAGTAAACGGATACCTTAGCGACCCCCTCAATTTTAAGCAGTTGCGAAATCAATTCGCCAGAAAGCTTCTTTTCCACAATCAACGTCAACTTTGGCTCAGGCGAAAGTTCAGGGTCATCCACAATTGCCTGACGGATACTCAAGCCGCCGTTTGTGAGAAGCATAGCAGAGTTTGCCAGGATGCCGTGGGCTTTTGCGTCCACGGGTGTTATTTCTACAACGCCCAGGTTGAGGTGTTTGGCGATTTCTTTCAGAGAGTGTCCTGCGGGGCGGATTTCTTCGAATATGAGGCGGAGTTCACGGTTGCCTTTTATGGCGCGGACAGTTTCGTTGACTGTTCGGCGGTCTACGGTGGCGACTCTTGCGATGCGAATAGGTGGAATCTCGATTTGGTTTAGGTAGATTTTCTGGTTCCTCACGGTTAACCCGTTTTCCACAAGGACACGTGCAACTTTGAGCCGTTCAGGGTATTCTTTGAAGTGTTTTTTGATTAAGCTCCACATGCAAGCCACGTATTCAAGTACATTTCGGTACAATAACGCATAAATATGTTCCCTAGTTTTTGTTGTTCAACACAGCAGAAGTTATAACGCAGTAGAATTATCAAATACACATTACAGGTGTAAAAAATGGCGAAACCACTAAACGAAGACTATTTCGTCACATTACCCATAGACGAAACTCCCACCTCATGGTACAACATTCAAGCTGACCTCCCGGAACCTCTCCCACCACCACTGGACCCAGAAACAAAAGAACCCATAAACCCCGAAAAACTGTTCCGCATCTTCGGAAAAGAACTCGTAATGCAGGAAATGGCGCAGGAACGCTACGTCAAAATCCCCGACGAAGTCTACGATGCCTACATCCGCCTCCCCAGACCTTCCCCGCTGTACCGCGCACGCCGCTTGGAGAAGTTTTTGGGAACTCCCGCGGAAATCTACTTTAAATGTGAACAGTTCAGTCCCGCAGGCAGTCACAAAACCAACTCCGCCATACCCCAAGCTTACTACAACATGAAACAAGGAATCACAAGGCTGGTCACCGAAACGGGCGCAGGTCAATGGGGCACCGCGTTGGCGTATTCCGCTAAAATGTTCGATTTGGAATGCCGTATCTACATGGTTCGCGCCAGCTACTTCCAAAAACCTGGCAGGCGACTCATCGCCCAACTCTATGGTGCGGAGATGCTTCCTTCACCAAGCGACAACACCGAGTTTGGCAGAAAACTCCTCAAAGAAGACCCCAACCACGTCGGCTCCTTAGGCATCGCCATCAGCGAAGCAGTGGAGGATTGCATGACCGACGAAAACACACGCTACACCTTAGGTTCGGTGCTCAACCACGTCTGCATGCACCAAACCATAATCGGTCAAGAAGCCCAGAAACAGTTTGACCTCATCGACAAGAAACCCGACATCGTTTGCGGATGCATCGGAGGCGGCTCCAACTATGCTGGCTTTAGCTTCCCCTTCATGGCTGACAAACTCAAAGGCAAATCCGACATCGAATTTGTTGCCTGCGAATCCAAAGCCGTTCCACACACAACCAGAGGCGTCTACACCTACGACTACGGCGACACCGCAGCCACAGCACCCATCGTCAAAATGCTCACCCTCGGACACAACTACGCTTGCCCACCCATCCACGCAGGCGGCCTCAGATACCACGGCATGGCCCCACTCGTGTCGTACCTGATTCACAAGGGATACATGAAATCCGTCGCATACCACCAAAAAGAAATCTTTGAAGCAGCACAAACTCTTGCCCAAACCGAAGGCTTCGTAATCGCCCCAGAAACAGCGCACTCCCTCAAATACGTCATAGACAAAGCCTTGGAATGCAAGAAGACGGGCGAGAAGAAAATCATCGCCATGAACTACAGCGGACACGGCTTGCTGGACCTTTCAGCCTACGACCAGTTCTTCAGCGGCAAACTGGTGGATTTCGAACCAGAAAAAATTGAAGTCCCCCTGTTCAAATAAACAACAACCAAATTTTCTTTTTCTTCTTTTCCTTTTAAAGCAGTCAGATAAATTGAAATATCCTCTTAGGCATTGTTTTCCATCCTGAGGCGCAACCGTTGATACCTATTAATCTCCCCCGAGTTGGCGAAGAAGAAATTCAAGCGGTCGTTAAAGTCATGCGCAGCGGCTACCTCACCAGCAGCCTTGGCGCAGGACCAGAAGTCACTAAATTCGAAAAAAGCTTTGCCAAGATGGCAGATGCTAAGCATGCAGTGGCAGTGAACACGGGTACGGCTGCGTTGCATGCGGCAATTTCAGCGGCAGGCATCAAAGCGGGCGACGAAGTTATCTTGCCCAGTTTCACGTTTGTGGCTACGGCGGAAGCGGTTGTTTTGGCTGGCGGCAAACCCGTATTTGCCGACATAGACCCTGAAACCTACAACGTGGCGCCTAACGAAGTTGAAAAGAGAATCACAAAACAAACCAAAGCCATTGTGCCCGTGGACCTTTATGGGTTATCCGCCGACATGTCGTCCATTCGTGAAGTCGCCGACAAATATGGCTTAGCGGTTGTGGAGGATGCCGCCCAAGCTCACGGCTTAGCCTACAGAGGGAAAGCCGCAGGTGCGTTTGCTGACGCAGCGTGTTGGAGCTTGTATGCAAGCAAAAACATAACCACCGGCGAAGGCGGCGTCGTGACCACAAACGATGATGAAATAGCTGAACGTTTGAGGATGATTCGGACGCATGGAGAAAAAGCCAAGTATGCCTCGGAAATGTTGGGATGCAACTACCGCATGTCAGAAATTCAAGCGGCCATAGGTTCCGTACAGCTTGAAAAGCTCCCTAATTTCGTGGCAAAACGCACCCAAAACGCGCAGAAACTAACCCAACTTTTGTCCCAATCCAACAAGCTTTGCCTGCCCGCAGAGCCTAAAAACGGGAAGCACAGTTGGTACCTCTACACGGCAAGGCTTTACAACGGGAATGAAGCTGAACGTAACCAGCTTTTAGATGCACTTCACCAAAACGGGATTGGCGCAGAAGCTTACTACCTGAACCCCGTTCACACGATGCCCTATTACTTGAACAATTTTGGGTCAGTTAAGCTTGAGGAAACCGAGAAAGCGGCAAAGCAGGTTTTCTCGTTGCCTATTCACCCAAGCGTCACCGAAGAACAGGCGGAGTTTATCGGCGAAACAGTATTAAAGTTGCTGTCTTAAACGTCGGGTAAACTGCAGGTTTACTGCAAATGTTAAATATGAACTTAGCATATTAGGTACACCTGTTTGCCTTAGAGGTTCATAGGCATTTCTCAAAGAAGGTAGAAACATTGAGTGAAGTTTCCCGTGTAAAAATAAAGTTTCAAATCGAGGGTTTAGGCGAAGCCGAAGGCGAACTAGTACGGTTTATGGCGCCCAGAACAGTTGACACAATCGTCCGCAAACTCCCCATCGAAGGACGCGCCGCCCTCTACAAAGAAGAAATCTATTTTGAAATCCCCCTAAAAATGGGAGAAGAAAAAGCCAAACCAACTGTGGAAACAGGCGCCATAGCGTTTTGGCCTATGGGCGGGGCATTGTGCGTGTTTTACGGGCAATCCCAACCGTATAGTCCGGTGAGTAATCTGGGGAAAATTACCAAAAACTTGGAAATCTTTAAGCAAATAAAAAGTGGAACCCGAATACGGGTAGAGCAGCTAGTAAGCGAGTGAGCTTTCACGCCACATCTCTAGCAGCCGCTCACATTCCTCTTTTACTTTGGCATCGCCTGTTTTGTTCTGCAGCTGTTCTAGGAACTCCATGCGTTTTTGTACGGTTCGTTTTTCTGAAGCCCCGCCATAGTAGAGTTCGCCGTCCAGATACTCCTTCATGTGGTAAGCTTTCTGCACTAGCAAACTGGCAAAATCAACTTCGTTTTCTACGGCGAACTTGTTAGCCCAGATGGCGACTTCGGTTTCCCGCAGTTGGGTTAAGCCGTCTATCTCAATTATTTGCCTAAGGTAAGTTCTGAGAAAATCATAACACCCCGCGGTTTTTGCCAACTCAAGAGCCGCATTTACTTTCTCCACAAAGCTGTCGTCACCCTGCACGGTCAAGTCATGCCTGTAGCCAGCGTCCACCAGCATTTTGGCTGCTTTGTGTTCTTCTTCGGTGTATACTCTTTCTGGAAAACTCAAAACCAATGCCCCCAAAATAACCGAAAATGAAGCCTAAACTGCGCAGGTAATTATGCGCAGGGCTTGTAGACTTTAATTGTGTGGTTGCCTGAAACGAGTTCAACTGAGCCGTTCTGCTGAAGCTGACCAAGGAACTGTTTAGCTGCACTAATCTTGACACCATATTTTGTGGAAACAGCGTAGGGTGTCAGAACGGGCATTTTCTTGATTTCAGCAACGATGCGCTCGTTTTTGGCGTCTGGCGGAATCACGTTGATGATTGTTTTCTTTTCTTTTGGTGGTCCCGCTTTTTTGTCTTTCTTTTCTTTCGCGGCTTTAGCTGCGTCTTCTTTGCCTTGCTGGCGTTCCATCTGCTTTAAGCCGAGCTTCTTTTTTCCACCCATGATTATCACTTGCGTTCCTGTTCTAGACTGGCTGGCTTATTTCAACCTTATGCTTGTTTTGCCACTCTTTAATTGGGACGCCAAGTTTCTTTTCGACTTCGGTGCGATGAAGACTGTTGTAGGTGCAGAACGGAATAATCCGCCCATCTGGCAGAGCATAGTGAATCAGGCATCGCTGGACCCGTTCTAAGTCAAAGTTGTAGGGGTCCATAAAGTGCATGGAAGTTAGCAGAAGCGATTTTCGCTGCAAGTCACCAAGACTCTCATAACTACCCTCAGAAAGCACCCGGAACACGTATTTGCGTAGGAAACTGAACTTCACGTGACGTGACGCATTAACTAACTGCAGTTTGGCGCGGTTCTTGTTGCCTTTTTGAGATTCCTCGCAAACCTTTTTCAGGGCCTCGATGAATTTGTCCACGTTAGCTATGTGGGTTATGGGGGTGGTTTTGCCGTCTTCTACAAACAGGTAGGTTGCCATGCCGCAGTGGGGATGCCCAGTGAATTCGATGTAGTTTTTGTCTTTGATGGAGCCGACGGCTTTGGAGACAGGCGCTACCGTTGGGACGGGATAAAAGTCGTCAGCTTTCACAACTCCGTTAGTTTGCTCTTCAACAAGCCGCATGAAGTCGGGGATGGTGATGCGCATTTTTTCGCGTTCCTGCTGAGGAATGCGTCCGCAGAGGGAAACGGGCTGCACGTTTATGCACCGGATAACATCGAAGTTGTCGGTGGCGAACTTTATAATGTCGCCTAGCTGTGTGTCGTTAACGCCTTTCACCAACGTAACGACCAGAACGATGCTGTTAAAACCTGCTTCCCGAAGGTTCTGGATGGCTTTCATTTTGGTGTCCACCAGATCCACGCCACGGATAAACTTGTAAACATCAGAGGTTAACCCGTCAAACTGCAAGTAGATGGTGCTGACGCCAGTCGCCCGCAATTGCTTGGCATATTCGAGGTCTTTGCTTATTCGAACGCCGTTCGTGTTAACTTCCACATGTCTAAAGCCCAGTTCTTTGGCTTTTCGAATAAAGTCAAAAAGTTCGTTGCGGATGGTGGGTTCGCCGCCGCTGAACTGCAACGCCGTAGCAGGCACGGGTCTGTTTGCCCGCAGGTTTTCCAGCATAGCGGTAACTTCTTGGGCAGTGGGTTCGTAGACGTAACCCGCGGCGGAAGCGTTGGCGAAGCAAACGGGGCATTTGAGGTTGCAGCGATTTGTTATGTCGATGATTGCCAGTGCAGTGTTGGACTTATGTTCTGGGCATATGCCACAGTCGTAGGGGCAGCCTTTTTCTTTTTTGGTGCGGGGGTTCTCCATGCCTTCACCGTCGAAGCGGAACTTCTCCGCCCGCATGTATTGGTCGTAGTCTGACCAGTAAAGTTCCGTAAACTCGCCGTGTTGGGGACACGTTTTCTTGATGAAGACTTTGCCGCCGTCCTCGAAGATTTCAGCGTCTAACGCTTGGAGGCATTCGGGGCAGATGGATCGTGTGCTCTTAATTGGGTTCATGTTAACCACTGAATCGTGAGATTTGTTTTGCGAAGGGCTTAAGAGCCGTAGAGCACATAATAAGGTTTCCAAACTAATACAACGGTGAATAAGGGGAAACGCGTGTCAGTCGACGAGAACACCCGTGAAACTCTACGGGAAATGGGGTTAAATGCTTACGAAGTCGACGCATACCTAGCTCTGATAGACAACGGAAAAATGACCGCAATGGAAATTAGCCACCAAGCCAAAGTCCCCTACTCCAAGATTTATGAGGTACTCAACTCGCTTAAGGAGAAAGGCTGGATAAAAAGCAGCGAAACCCGCCCCTTCAAATACTTCCCCGTGTCACCATTGGAAGCCACCGCCTACACCAAACAACGCCTCGACGACAAAGTCCAAATTTGGGAGCAAACGGTCGCGGCGACGTTGCAGCCGCTTTATGAGAAACATGAACTAGTCGAGCGCCCCGACATCCTTATCTTGCACGGGCAGCAAGCCGTCTTAGCCAAGCTGGAGGAAGTTCTCAAAAAAGCCAACAAGGAAATTATGATAGCCGCGCCTGTTTTTGCTAAACCTATCTTTGCGTCTGCAGACCAGTTGCTGATGGGGTTGCGTAAGAACGTGACGGTGAAGGTGATGGCGGCGGGTGAGAGCGGCGACTGGAAACCCCTCAAAACTGTCGCAGGCATTAACGAGTTGCGGGTGCGGGACAACATGTTTGGCGGCGGCGTCATCACAGACGGCAAAGAAGCCATGCTGTTTTTGGGCGAAGACAAACCCAGCCTGGTCATATGGAGCAAACATGTGGGCTTGGTGAGGTTTGCACGTGAATACTTCCAGTTCCTCTGGGACTCTTCAGCAACAGCATAATCCAGGTTTTCTTTTGAGGCTAAACATAATCCAAAAAAGCTTAGAGGGATAGGGGTCTATCAGAACCGAGTTAACCTATCAAACAAAAAAGAGAAAGGGGGAACTAGAAGGTTATTTTCCCATGACTTTTTTTGATGCGATTTCGATGTCTTCGGATTTGATGGTTTTTCTGCCTGCGTGCATGGCAAAGTCCAAGGCTTCCTTGGCGATTTTGATGCCGATTCCTTCCAACGCCTTGGCGAGTTCTTTTGCTGCGGCTTCACTTACGCGGTCTGCGCCTGCTTTTTTGCATAGTCTATGCATGGGGGCTACTGCTAATTCTAAATCGGCCATAAAGACCCTCCGACAGCCTCTTTCTCTTTTTTAAGCCATATTTAACCTTTGTTATTCAACACCCCTTTGAAACGTGGAGAAACGAGTTAACATTCAAAAAAAGAGAAATATTAAATGGGCAGTTTCTTATAGTTGCGGTTTAAGGTTTAGAAAATGAAGCTGGTCGATGCCCACATTCACCTCACCGACCCCCAATACGCGGGACACACAGACATGTTAATTGAAGACGCCAAGTCTTCAGGGCTGGTTGCCTTGGTTACTAACGCAATGGATTACGACACGAGCATCGAAGCGCTAAAACTCCAAGAGCAAAACCCCAAGCTGGTTTATGTGGCGTTAGGCATTCACCCCTGGAACGTGAATGTACTCAAAGAAGGCGAACTTGACCAAACGTTAAGGCTAATTGAAGAACAACACCAAAAACAGAACATCACTGCCATCGGCGAGATCGGTTTAGACTGCAAATATGAGTCTATCTGGAACCAGCAGATTCTTGTTTTTGACAAGATGCTGCGTCTGGCGGAGAAGCTGGATTTGCCGGTGATTATTCATTCACGGGGAACAACTGAATTTATCGTGGACATGCTCCAATCCTACAGCCTCAAACGGGTGCTGCTCCACTGGTTCAGCCACCCCATGCCCGCCCTCGCAAAAGCGATGGAGCACGGCTACTACATCACAGAAGGTCCTCCAGCGTTGTACTCTAATGGCATCCGCGAAGTCATAACCGACACACCCATGACAAATCTGCTGACCGAAACTGACGGTCCAGTGCTCTTTCGAAAAGCGCCGTTCAACGGACAATTAACGCGCCCCTCCTTTGTGCGGGAAGTTGTACACGCCATCGCCGAAATCAAAGGGTTATCCGCAGAGGAAGTTTCAGAGCAGATTGTCAAGAATTTTGAGGCTTTCTTTAACAAAAAACTCTGCTAACCCCGCCTAACAGCGCACCTGCCCGTTGGGCTTGTTCACCAAACCGTTACTGAGAAGGTAACCTTAAATTGAGCCTTCGCTTTTATCAACTCTGCTTTCACGCTTTTACGCGTAAAGAAAACTACGGAGGAACAAACATGGGAAAAGTTAAGACCGAACAGATAAAGCACCTAGCCAAAGAGCTGATTGCGCGGTTTCCAGACAAGTTCTCCACAAACTTTGACGACAACAAAGTCATGGTCAGCGAACTCACGGAAGACATCACAACCAGAGTCCGCAACCAAGTGGCAGGCTACATAACACGCACCTACACGCTCAACCAGAAAGGCGTCCCGTTGCAAGAAGACGAAATCCTTTTAGAGGAAACCGAAGAATAAGCAACGCTGGAAAACAGCATGATGGATGAGTACAGGCGAGGATGGGCACACCGCTACCTTCGAGAAGCAAAAGCGGAGCTGGAAGCAGCCCAAAAAATCCCTTACATGGCACCCAGCTTAATGATTGAAGCCATCCACAAAGCCCGAAACGCCATCTACTACAGCCTTGGCGAGCCTGCCTTCATCGAAGTGCTCATACGAGACGAGTTGGCAAAACAAAAAACCGCCGACGACGTCATTTTGCGGTTTCTGATTGAAATGGAGCAGACCGTGCAGCAGCTTGACCAGCTTGAAGAAATTAACGATGACGCCATGCTTAAGCAAGCGGACACCATCGTGCAGGTTGCCTCAGAGTTCGTGGAAACATTCACGGGCGAAAAAATGGAAAACTAGCCGCAAACACTTTTCTTGTGTTTAAGCCTCAAATTCTTTATTAGCGTTCAAAAGCATCGTTTAGCAGAAACCTTTTCCGTGGTTAACCCTGTGGTAGAGATTAAAAACCGAGAACAACTCCTCCAAAACGCCCAGACACCCCGTCTAAACAAAGCCCGTGCATTAGCGCTCCGATGCCTTGAAGAGGCAGTGAACGCAGTAGAACCCAAACAGTTGCTGAAAAATAAACTGATAAAGAAAAATAGTCAGTTACGCATTGACGACTTGGTTTTTGATTTGGACAAGTTTGAGCGTGTTTTTGTGGTGGGCGGCGGCAAAGCAGGTGCAGCCATGACTCAAGCAGTGGAGAAGGTTCTGGGTATGCGGATAACGGGTGGAGTTGTGAATGTTCCTTACGGCAGCAAACGTCCAACCCAAAAGGTGGAGCTACAGGAAGCACAACATCCTGTTCCGGACCAAGCAGGCGTTGAAGGCACAAGACGCATCATGCAAATAGCCCAAGAAGCCACCGCACAGGATTTGGTGATTTGCCTGATTTCAGGCGGCGGCTCCAGCCTTATGCCCCTGCCTCGCCAAGGAATCTCGTTGGAGGATAAACAGGCACTTACAAACATGCTTCTGAAAAGCGGCGCAGACATAACGGAAGTGAACATTGTCCGAAAACACCTTTCCGCATTTAAAGGTGGGTGGCTAGCAAAAAAAGCTTACCCTGCAACCGTGTTGAATCTGGTTTTGTCGGATGTTATGGGGGACCCGTTGGACGCCATTGCTTCGGGACCAACTGTCCCTGACTCCTCAACGTTTGGTGACGCGCAAGGTATCCTTGAGAAGTATGGGTTGTGGCTTAAAGCTCCAGTTGCTGTCCGCGAACTAATCACAGAAGGCGCAGAGAGCATGATTGAGGAGACTCCCAAAGCCCAAGACCCCGCCTTCAAAAACGTCCACAACGTTGTAATCGGTAACAACCGGACCGCCAGCCAAGCCGCCCTCAAATGCCTCCAAAGCGAAGGCATAAACACGCTGCTTTTAGCCGATTTGTTGGAGGGAGAAGCCAAGGATGTGGGGGAAGCGTTTGCCAAGTTTGCTGTGGGCGTGGTGGTTTCGGATACGCCTATTCCTAAGCCTGTGGGGGTTGTGGCAGGCGGCGAAACCACGGTTACTGTTCGGGGTGAAGGGTTGGGGGGCAGAAATCAGGAGTTGGCGTTGGCTTCTGCGTTAAATCTTGGAGGATTGGAGGAATGTGTAATTGCCTCTTTTAGCACCGACGGCGTGGACGGACCTACAGATGCGGCGGGAGCCATTGTGGACGGCTACACCCTGAAGAGAGCAAAACAGGCGGGTTTAAACCCCGAGGAGTATTTGGCACGAAATGATGCGTACCACTTTTTTTCCAAACTGGGCGACCTTATTCATACAGATGCAACGGGAACCAATGTTAACGATATATCTGTGATTATCGCACTATAAAATGAGTGAACAAAGTGTCAGTTACTTTAAAGTTTCTGGGTGCACTGCGGCATGCCTCTGGACAAGACAAAGTCATCGTCGAATGCGCCGACCAAACCACCGTGATGGCCCTCGTGGAAGCCGCAACTAAGCAAGCTCCAGCGTTGCGCCCTAACCTGCTTGACGAGCAACTGGACACACCCAAGCCCAACGCGCTGGTTCTGGTTAATGGCAAAGAAATCAGCGTTCTTAACGGTTTAGAAACCAAGGTTAAAGACGGCGACGAAGTTGTTTTTGTGCCTGTAGTACATGGAGGCTAAACGGTGCCCGTCGTTACGTTGACCACGGACTTTGGGCTGAAAGACCCTTATGTGGCGGAGATGAAAGCCGCAATTCTTGGCATATGCCCAGCCGCCACAATCGTCGACGTGACACACCTCGTGGAAAAGTTTGACGTCCGTGAGGGCGCGTTTATGCTGGCTTCAGCCGCACCCTTCTTTCCAGAGGGAACCGTTCATGTTGCAGTGGTTGACCCGGGCGTGGGTACGCAGAGGCGCCCCATTGTGATTCAGACGGGTAAGTGTTTTTTTGTGGGTCCAGACAACGGCGTGATGGCTCTTGCCGCACAAGCCCAAGGCATAAAACAAATTCGGCAACTGGAAAGCCGCCGTTTCATGTTGCCTCATGTTTCGGGAACTTTTCATGGACGCGACATTTTCGCCCCCACAGCCGCTCACCTTGCCAACGGGGTGCTCGTAGCAGAGTTTGGTCCGCTACTATCGGAGTTTGTTGAGCCAAGCTACGCCAAAGTTGTACGAGACAAAGACAGCGTGGCTGGGGAGGTGCTACATGTGGATGATTTTGGGAACATAATAACCAACATACCAAGCCAAGAAACCAAAGACTTTCAGGGCGTGGTGCAGGTTGAGTTGCCGCAGACGGCTTTGGAGTTGAAGCTTTCTCGAGCCTACGGCAACGTCAAGCCACACATGCCGGTAGTGCTGGTCGGCAGTCACGGCTACTTGGAAATCGCCTTAAACCAGGGCAGTGCAGCCGCCAAGTTTTCGGCAAAAGCAGGCGACCAAGTCAAGCTTGTGAGGGTATAGCTTTTCGCATAAGCCATAAATAAAAAAGCCTCGTTAGAAACTGGAAGGTCACCGTTATGCCAGAGAATTTACGCTTAACCTACAAAAGGCTGCTAGAAAGAAACCGAAACCTCATCGTTTTAGGCTCCGCAGAAGCCATAGTCCAATGGGACATGGAAACCATGATGCCGCCCAAAGCCGTGGAACTGCGCAGCGAACAACTTGCGCTGCTTAGCCAGCTTCACCACAAAATGAGTACAGCTCCCGCAACAGGAAAATTCCTTGATGCTATCCTTGGGCACCCTCAGTATGAAACGTTAAGCGAAGTTGAGAAGCGTAATGTGCAGCTTATCAAAAAGAACTATGACGAACAAACCAAGCTGCCCACAAAACTCGTCGCTGCCACGGCAAAGCAGCAGGCAATAACGGTGAACACGTGGAAGAAAGCCAAAGCCAAGAAAGACTACGCCCTTTTCAAACCCGAATTAGAAAAACTGCTGTCGCTAAATAAGCAAGCCGCAGAAATTCTCATGAAAGTTAAAGAAACCAAAACCGCCTACGATGCGTTGATTGACATTTACGAGCCCAAAATGACCGCCAGAGAAATCGCATTGGTGTTTGGGGAGCTGCAGCGGGGAGTGGAGAGGCTGCTGGAGAAAATCCAAAACGCAAAGTCCCAGCCAGACACCACCATTCTTCAGACGGAGGTTTCGGTGGAGAAGCAGCGGCAAGTTGCATCGGTTCTTATGCGGGTTCTGGGTTATGAGACGCCGCCTTCGCCCAACGCTGCGGGACGGCTGGACGAGACCGAGCACCCGTTCACAACGGGCTACTATGATGACGTTCGCATAACCACCCATTACCACCCCCAAAACTTTTCCAGCGCGGTTTTTTCGGTTCTGCACGAGACGGGACATGCGCTTTATGAGCAGGGACTGCCCCAGCAGTGGAAGTACCAGCCTGTCGGGTCACCTTGCAGCTTGGGTTTTCATGAGTCCCAGTCCCGCCTGTACGAGAATATTGTGGGAAGAAGCAAAGAGTTCTGGACCGCAACCCTGCTAAAAGTGAAAGCTGCCGCTTCACCTTTCCTTTCAGACTTGGAGCTGGACAGCTTCCTTGACGCTGTGAATGCCGTTGCGCCGTCAAAGATTCGTATTGAGGCTGACGAGGTCACCTATAACCTGCATGTGATTATTCGGTTCCAGATAGAAGGGGACCTGTTTGAGGGCAAGGTTGGGGTTGAGGAGTTACCAACGGTTTGGAACCAGAAATACAAGCAACTGTTGGGCGTGAAGGTGGAGAACGATTCCGAAGGCATCATGCAAGACACCCACTGGGCAAGCGGCCTGTACGGTTACTTTCCCACCTACGCTTTAGGCAACATTTACTCGGGGCAAATCAGACGAAGCATTCAAGAGGCAGCCCCAGCATATCAGAAGGAAATAGCAGCGGGCAACCTCGTTACGCTACGGACATGGCTGGCAAACAATGTTTACTGTTACGGAAACCTCTACGACCCCGCGGTTTTAATTAAAAAGGCGACTGGAACCATACTTTCAGTTAAGCCGTATCTGACATATCTTGAGGAGAAGTACGGGGCGCTTTATGGGGTTTAAGCGGACTCGGCTGAAGCTGTTGCGTCAGTTTTTGGTTTGCTTAGGCTGTTGTAGACGTAAAGCAGGATTAACGCCAAGATGCCGCCCAAGAAAAGGAAGACACCAAACCAGCCTATGAGGGCGTTGTAGATGTTGGCGCCAACCAAAAAGAACACAATTCCCACTATAATTAAGCATAGGCATAACCAATCTTCCCGCGACACCTTCAACAACGCTCCTTTTTAGATTAGATGTTTGAACCTGAAAAATACCGCCGCCTCGATATATAGAGTTACCGACTGTAGAATCGGAAACAACATACGCCCAAGACACTTCGTGCACAAGAATCCCTGTTTAAGGGTTAAGAGGGCGCACAGAGAAAGTATTCGGGTTTGTCCGACAGTCTTAAATACCAGAGGGTAACATCCTGAACGCGGAGAACCCAGCATATGTCGGGTATTGACGCTAAAAGACCTGAAACACGAGAAGAACTCATAAAAATGTTGATGGAAGCCGCAAAAAAAGAGGTCTCCGAGAAGGGAAAACCGACAAAACCGACAATTTCTGGAACAGCTAAAACGTTAAGCATTCACCGCGACACGGTTTATAGCTGGATGAAAGAGTTTAATGTTGATTTCAAGGAGGTTCTGAATCAAATGCCCAAAAACATGTCAGACGATTTGAATAAGGATGAAAGTACATATTTAATCGGCGAGTCTCTTGTAGGAGAAGGAAATGAAGTAGCCCACATTGACCTTTTGATAGGCGACAAAACTGGTCCCGTCGGCAATGCATTCGCTCAAGGCTTAACCATGCTTTCTGCGGGGCACACCCCGCTGCTTGCAGTAATCCGCCCCAACCTGCCGCCTAAGCCCCACACACTAATCGTGCCCAAAGTTACCGTTAAAAACATGGCGGATACGGGTAAAATTTTTGGCCCCGCCCAAGCCGCAGTAGCAAAAGCCGTCGCAGACTCCGTCGAAGAAGGCGTAATCCCCCTGAACAAAGTAGACGATTGGCTCATCATATGCAGCGTATTCATCCACCCCCAAGCCACTGACTTCCGCAAAATCTACCAATATAACTATGGGGCCACAAAAATGGCCATCCAACGCGCCCTAAAGAAGTATCCATCCATCGAGAAAATCAACTACGACAAAGACCGCGCCAAACACCCAATCATGGGCTTTAAGGTGCCCCGCCTCTGGAGACCACCATACGTGCAAATTGCCCTTGACGCGCCCTCACTGGAAGGTGCCAAGAAGGTTCTATCGCAGATTCCGGGCAGTGACCGCATCATAATTGAAGTCGGCACCCCACTGATTAAACGGTACGGCACCCGCGTCATCCAAGAGCTTAGGGCAGTCGCAAAAGATTTCTTCATGATAGCTGACCTCAAGACGCTAGACGTTGGAAAAGTGGAAGCCGACATAGCTTACGAAGACACCGCTGACGCCGTCGTAGCCGCAGGACTCGCGCCCCCAGAAACGCTTGACTCGACCGTGCACGAAGCCAAACGCATGGGCATCTACGCTTTCATAGACATGCTTAACGTCGACGATGTGCTTGCAAAGCTTAAGTCGCTCAAAGAGCTCCCTGACGTAGTCATTTTGCACAGAGGTATTGACCAAGAAACAGGAAGAAGCAGTGGCTTAGAACGCATCAAACTCATCCGCGAAGCCTTCCCAGACAAGAAATTCCTCATAGCAGTCGCTGGCGGCATCGTGCCGGAAACAGCCAAAGAAGCCCTCGAGAAAGGCGCAGACATTCTCATCGTCGGCAGGTACATCACGCAGAGCAAAGACATCGAACGCAGCATCAGGGACTTTCTGGAATTAACGCCCAGCATGCGCGAAGACGTTGACCTCTACCGAGTCCACGTCGAATAAACAAACATCCTTCTTTTCTTTTTGTTACGAGAAAATTTTCAGCACCAAAAAAGCCAACAGAAAAACCACGCTTGCCACCAAAAACATCGGCAAAAAGCTCAAAGTTTCTGCTAAGTAAGGTCCCAGAAAGGAACCGCCTGCAGCCCCCAACGCAACCAGCACATCAATGAGACCAGCCTTGCCTGCAGGAATGATTTCCATAGAAAGCGAAAGCATCAGAATAGAGTACAAGGCAAAGGCAAACCCCATCATGACCAGTATGGCGCCTGCCAGCAGGGTCGACGCGAAAGCTGCTTGCACCACCCAAATTAACAAAAGGATAAGGAGTCCCCGAAACAGAATCATGCGGCGCATTTGTTTTCGCGCATCCATATAGACCGCGCGTCGGCTTATGAAGAAAAACCCAGTCATAGCACCAGAGGAGCTTAACATGTAAACCAAAAAAACCATGCTTTCAGGCAAGGCAAGGTCTTGAGCGAAAAACACGGGCAGAGGCGTGAAGAATATGCTTGAAGCAAGCGAGAACAAAACCATACTGACGCCAAACACCAGCAGGTTGTCACGTCGGAGCTTTTCTCTCATTGGACGACCATCCATGAGGTCAAAGGCGGCGTTGAAACCCCGAAAGGTGAAGCCCAGCTTGTTTTCTATGCTGACTAGGCGCCGCTCAAAAATCATCAAGGGGTCAGCCACGAAGAATAGTGACAGCAAGAAAGCTGCCAAGTTTAAGCCGCTACATAAGTACAGGGTATAGGTGGCACTGAAGTTTAGAGTGGCAGTGAATAAGCCTACAAGAAGCCCCAACAAGAAGCCAAACTCGGTTATGCCCTCGTAGAGGGCGAATGATTTTTCCCATTCGTTACGGGAGTAGCTTTCTGATATGAGAACGTTTTTTGGGGGTTCTTGGGCTGCGTGCAGAATCGCCATTAGCACGTAAAGGATGGTGAATGTGAAGACGTCGGTGGCGTAGGAGAACAGAAACAGGAAGATGGCGATGGAGAAAAAGGAGAGCAATATGTAGAGTTTGTAGCGGCGGGTTTTGTCGCAGATATAGCCCCAAAAGTAAGAAGCAGGGATAGTTAAGAGCAATGCCAGGGAGGTCATGACGCCCAGGTCAACAAGGGAGCCTCCGATGGCGGGGGATATGACGTATAGGGGTATGAATACGGAAAGCAGACCGAACGCCATTTCGTGAAAGAAGAACCCCAGACGCCACATGGTGGTCAGAGCAACTTTCGCAAAAGCATTAAAACGTTTACTTTATAGAAAAGAAAACCGCGGCGGCTTCTTGTTAGCAGCTCTTGAGATTATGTAGAAGCAAGTAAAAACAGGTTAGAAATACTCCTTTTCAACTGTTGAAAGGTTATTGGAAACGTGCCGCAAACAGGTTGCATAGGCGTATGTAGAACTATTTTTTCTGTAATGCAAAACAGTTTATTTCAGCAAACAGAAAGAGAAGGTGGGAAGGAAGGAGAAAATGGCAAATTTTTGCCTATTCTTCTTTTATCGAGCATTGTTTAACTTATTTTTCCAAGCACCTCAAAACAAGTCCCAGCGTCGAGCATTCAACTTGATACAAAAACAGCCCCCAGAACAAATAGGTACCAGTCGTTTAATAAAAAAAGCGTCTTCCATTTTCGTGAGAACTTGCTGGGGCTCTGGAACGGAAACTTGGAGAATGAGAAAAACCAACGAGCAAGTTGGAAACTCGTTTCCAGAACTCTCTCAGCCTCTCACGTTCACTCTTAATACGTTTCAAAAAAAGGAAAGAAGGGATTTTTGCAGGTTACTTTCGCTTACGTAAGAGTAGCGCTGCTGCGGCTGCAATGACCACTACGACTGCTGCACCTATGGCAATGTATGTTGTTGTCGGCATTCCACTGGTTGGTGGTTGTGGAGCTTCACTAGGGGAGGGGGCAACTGACTGTGCTGGCGTTGGTGTAGTTACAACTGCTGGCGTAGTTGGAGGCTCAGTTGGCAGAACAATTGGCGCAACTGCAGAGACTTCGGAAACCGTGAATGCTGTGCCTGCTTCACTGCTATAATAGGAGTTTGAGCCTTCGAAGGTCGCTCTCACTTTGTAAAGCCCTGGAACGGGTGGAGTCCAAGAGATTGCATAGTTGCCCAAGTCATCGCTGGTTACGGTGCCAAGGTCCTCGGTGTTTCCGTTGGGGTCAGTTAGGATTATGTGCACTTGAACGCCCATGACGTCGGTTGGTTTGGTTTTTTGCATATGCAGGTATTCCATCCAGGCGCTCATACATTCATCGGCGACTGCGGGGGTGTCTTTTGAGGCAGGTGACTGGTCAGTGACTGTTCCTTGAATCAGGACATCTGAGCCAAGCAGTATGGAAGTTTGTGTTGCTGAGACGGTGGTGGATGTTTGACCTTTGCCAAAACTGTAGATGAGTCCATCGTAGGAGTTAAGCCCCACTAGGTAACCGTCGGCTATTACTGGTCCAGGCATCCAGCCTAAGACGCTCCAGAGAAGGTTTCCTTCTTCTGCATCTATACAGTAGAGTTTGCCGCCTCGCCAGTTAGGTGAGTTAGGGCTGTGCTCGTTGCTGGATATGTAAACCTTTCCGTCAGCAATGGTGACGCCCCCGTACATGGGGTAGTTACCGTAGGGAGTCTCATAGCCGCTGCTGCCACTGAAATAGTTCCAAACGTTCTCGCCCGTATGTAAGTCATAGCAACGCACGGTTCCGTCGTAGCCTGTCGTATAGAATTTACCATAAGCCATTTGGACAAATGGTTGTCCGCCACCCCGATAGTTTTGGCTATAAACGCCCCACGGATTATCGTAGGGGTCAGTTGGACCCCAGATTTGGTCTCCAGTGTTAGCGTCAAAACCGTACCAAACCATTCTTGCCTGATCAAAGTAGGTGAAAACGTCCTCTACAATGTTACTGAACAAGTAGTTTGAGCGGGCAACCATCGCGTAGTCAGAGATGTTCATTGCCCAAAGAAACTCACCAGTATGAGCACTGTAGCCAGTAAGCTGATTGGGGTTTCCCGGTGCATCAGTGTATAGTTTCGTTGTGACAAGCACATCTTCACCAAGTATCGTCAAGGTTTGGCTTGGAATGTTCGGAATTGTCACGTTCCATTGCACTCCAGTTAACCAGTTAAGAGTTGCCCCAATCGGAGGCCGCCATTGATAGCCTGTTTCAGCGCCTGTGAGAGTAATTAATCCGTCGACTTTGGTTGAGTTCCACATCGCCAGCCAATTTCTCCCTGCATTGAGCACGTAAACAATCATGTTTCCATTGTCGTCGTAGGTAATTTTGCCAGTGCTTGCGTTAGCCATGGATAAGACTAAGTTGCCTGTGACCGCATCGTACATCTTGTATGTTGAGCCTGTGCTCCAGAGGTAGGGAATGACACCGTGCTGATTCATTGAATCAAAGTTGAGCAGTTGACCAAGGTTTATGCTTATGTCTTGCGACCAGTACTGCTCACCAGTCCGTATATCTACACAAACCAATCCGCCGGCAGAAGGCCAGTTACTTAATGGTTGATGATAGTACAGTCGTCCATTAATCACAACTACAGTAGGTGGGTTCCATCTCTCTTCATAGGATAAGCCAGTGTAGTAGCTTTTGTCTCCGAATTCTCCGCCTACAACTCCTCCAAAGCTTTGTAGCTTTGTCCACACAACATGAGCAGATTCAGGCGCTTGAGAATATGGATTGAAAGTTCCAATCGAGTCGTACCCGACACCGAACTGGAGAGGAACACCTAACCAGTTTCCTCCAAGTACACCCCAGCCTCTGTTCTGCTCCTCAATAGGACGAGACCAGTACTCAGTTGGAAGAGGGGTAGTCGAAATGTCTGTTGCAATCGGGTCGGACTGAACGGTGAGCTCCATTACTGGACTTTGGCTTGGCAAGTAAGTATTGTTGGTGAAGGGGTCTCCAGAACGGAATCTGGCTTCTATTGTTTGCCCAAGGTATTTGAATTGGAATTGATATTTGCCCACCATATCTGGTAGGTAGGCAATGTAATGGGAAGCAATGTAGTCAGACTGGTATGGCCCCATCTCGGTATGTGTACCATCGGGTTTAGTTACTTCTAACATGTAATTATCGTAGGTCATGGCTGCATTTTGTTCACTGACAGGAGGCATCTTATCAAGCCACATCACAACAGCGACAGGCTGATTTACGCCTATAGGACTTGGACCGACGTAAAGGTAGGCATAAGTAGTCACGGTTACGGCATTTGCGGAGGGCAGAAAGGACACAGATACAACGCTAATTGCCAGCAAAAGAAGGAAACTAATCGATTTCCCTTTCTTTCCGACATGAAAAGGTGACCTAATTTTCATTGTTTGATTTAGTAGGCTCATTTTCGTCTCTCCATACGAGCCACTCACATACATGAAAATTTTAAAGGTTAGTGTATGTAACTTACATACATATTTATCGAATCAACCACCAAGGTTTTCACGAGGAAAAGCCACGCCCAAAACAGAAAAGAAAAACTGAGTTTGTTTTGGCTAAAAGCCGTCTTATTTATGAGAAGTAAAAGGACGCACACAAACGAAGCGCACATAAGGGTAGAAACTGAGAAAGGTAGGCTGGCATAAACACGACGAGAGGACGGCAAACGAAACTCAGATACACTTTTACAGAAAACCCAAACGGTAAGACAGTTTGGAAAATTCTATCAAATAATTAAATCTCGCGGGTTTTTCATAAATCCTTAATAGAGAGAGTTTCACCTTTGTACTGCGCTGGAGTGTTAACAGTAAAATGGCAAAGTTCAAGGTAATAGTGTCTGACCCCCAAACGGGCACCTCCAAAGCAGTCGAGGTTGAAGAAGCCCGCGCAGCCCCGTTCATCGGCAAAAGAATCGGAGAAACCATGGACGGCTCCGTAGTAGATATGCCTGCAACCAAAATCCAGATTTTGGGCGGCTCAGACAAAGACGGCATCCCCATGAGACCAAACGTTCATGGCGGAGTCAGAAGAAAAGTCGTCTTAAGCGAAGGCGTAGGATTCAACCCTAAAAGAGGCGGCGAACGCAAACGTGTAGCAGTCCGCGGTAACATCATAACCGACGAAATCGTCCAAATCAACATGAAAATCGTGGACCAGCCAAGCAAACCCAAAGAAGCAAAAGCGGTCCAAGCAAAACCTGAAGCGCCGCAGGCAGCCCCCGCTTAAGCCTCCAAATTTATTTATCCTCAACATTTATTCCCAAGCGATTCATAGGGTATTTGTGGAACCGACATGAGCAAACAAACCAAAGCCTTGCCTAAGCAGCCAGAAGTCAACATCGGCACCATAGGGCATGTAGACCACGGAAAAACCACACTGGTGCAGTCTTTGACTGGTGTGTGGGCATCTCGACACAGCGAAGAACTTAAACGAGGCATCACCATAAAAATCGGCTACGCCGACTTACCTATATACAAATGCCCAAAATGCAAATCTCCAGAAAACTACTCCACCAAACCAGTCTGCCCCAACTGCGGAGAAGAAGGCATTTTCGAGAGAGCAATAAGCTTTGTCGACGCTCCAGGTCATGAAGCGCTGATGGCAACCATGCTTTCAGGCGCCGCCATAATGGATGGAGCCATACTGGTTATTGCTGCGGATGAGCCATGTCCACAGCCACAAACCCGCGAGCACTTAGCAGCCGCCGAAGTAACAGGCATAAAAAACATCATTATCGTGCAGAACAAAATCGACATCGTGGACGAAAAAAGAGCAATGCAAAGCTATCAAGAAATCAAAAACTTTGTAAAAGGCACAGTAGCGGAGAATGCACCAATTATTCCAGTTTCGGCTCAGCGGGGCATAAACATAGATGTGCTCATTCAGGCTATTGAAGAAATCATTCCTACACCTCATAGAGACGAAACGCAGCCACCGTTCATGTTTATAATCAGGTCATTTGACGTTAACAAGCCAGGCACCCTCATCGAGGACATGGAAGGAGGCATCGTCGGCGGAACCATAGCCCAAGGCAAATTCGTCGTCGGCGAAGAAATTGAAATACGCCCAGGCATAATGACTGAACGGGAAGGCAGAACAGTCTATGACCCGTTAATCAGTGAAATCGTGAGCCTGCAAGCAGGCGAACAGTACGTGAAAGAAGCCACCTGCGGCGGGCTTGTCGGTGTCGGAACACAGCTGGACCCATCGTACTCGAAGGCAGACGGGTTAACAGGCAACATCGCGGGAAAAGTAGGCATGCTACCACCATTGTTAAATGAGTTAGTTTTAGAAACGCATGTGCTGGAGCGGGCGGTCGGGACAAAAGAACTGCTGAAAGTCGAAAGGATAAACCTTGACGAAACTCTGCTGCTTCACGTGGGTGCAGCCGTCAACGTTGGAAAAGTCACAGCCGCAAAAGGCGACTTAATTCGAGTAAAACTAAACAGGCCTGTTTGTATTTTACCCAATTCACGCGTGGCAATAAGCAGAAAAATCACGTCTCGCTGGCGCCTGATAGGCTACGGGTTAATTGTAGATAAAGCAGGCAACAAGCTTTAAGCGCCTAATTTTCTTTCCACAGTTTTTTAAGAAACCCGTGAGCTTTTTGCAGGACATCACGGGCGTTTTTGAAGGTTAGTTTTTTCATGGCGTCATCGTAGGTTAACCAGTCAAAGCCGATATGCTCAAAAGATATTTTGATGTCAGTTGTTGGGCTTTCCATAAGGAAGAAGATTACTTCTTTGTAGACAGTTGAGCCTTGGCGTTTGTAGAAGTAGGAGATTTTTTCTCGAAACCCGTCGACGAATTGTGCGCCGGTTATGCCTGTTTCTTCACTGAGTTCACGGACGGTGGTTTCTTGTTCGCTTTCGCCTTCTTCCACGTTGCCTTTTACGAAGTCCCAGTGTCCAGCTTCGTACTGGAGAAGGAGGTATTTTACTTCAGAGTTTTTAGCGTAGACAACTGCCCCACAGGATTTCTCATTCAGCATAACGCGCCACCAATATAATTCGGATATACGTTTACTTAAGAAGCCAACCTTAAAAGGAGTTCTGAACAAACGTCCACATGTGTTTGGAACGCGCAAGTAGGCAGCAAGCTCAGTCAAAAGGAAGACCAAAAGAGACAAATCACGTCAAAACACGCCTCTTAAAGGCAGCGGTAGACTCAAGAAAAACCAGAAAACAACCCCAAAACAAAAAAACAAACCAAAAAGAGCCCACTCAAACAGAGTCTAAAGCACAGGCAACACACATCCCTGTTCAAAGCGTTAACTAAGAAGCCTTAAGAGAACCAGCACCGTTCAGTTATCAAGAAGGCACCACTCAGAAATGACCAACACCTCAGAGCCAAAGCAACCCTTGAAAATCATTGTAGATTCAAACGCGCTGTTTGTACCACTTCAATTCAAAATAGACATATTCACTGAACTGCAACGAGTTCTGAACCGAAACGTTCAATTAATTCTGCTTTCCCCTGTTAAAAGGGAACTGGAAACACTAACCCAGAAAAAGTCGCCGAAAGTGCAAAAAGAAGCCGCTTTTGCGCTCACCTTAGCTGAGAAATGCAGTTATGTGAAAGTTTCCGAAAAACCAAATGAACCCACTGACGAAGCGATTCTCCGTATAGCAAAAAAATGGAAGGCTCCAGTTTTCACAAACGATAAATTGCTTAAAATGAAGCTAAGAGATATAAGTATGCCAGTGATTTATGTGAGAGAAAAATCGCGTCTGGAAATTGACGGGTTGATATCGTAGATGTTCAAACTCATTACTCTTCAAGATACTATCCGCATTCCACCAGAAACCTTCGGCAACCCGCTGGAAGCAGTGGGTAAAGAACAAGTTAAAGCCAAATATGAAGGTGTAGTGGACGAAGAATTAGGCTATGTAATTGCCGTAAGCAAAGTGGAAGTCAGCCCCATCGGCAAAATAATCCCAGGCGATGGAGCCACATATCACAAAGTAAACTTTTCACTCCTCACATTCTACCCAATAATCCAAGAAGTCGTCGAAGGCGACGTAGTTGAAATTGCAGACTTCGGCGCATTCGTACGCATCGGACCAGTTGACGCATTACTCCACGTCTCTCAACTAATGGATGACTTCATCTCCTACGACGAAAAACAGGGGGTACTGCTAGGAAAAGAAACCAAACGCAAACTCTCCACAGGAGACCAAGTCCGCGCTCGGATAACCGCCGTTTCATTGGGCAGAGCGGGAAGCAGTGGCAAAATCGGCGTAACCGCAAGGCAACCTTTCTTGGGCAAATTGGACTGGCTAAAGGAAGATTTGGAGACGCTTAAAGAAGCTGAAGGCAAAGAGGCTCCAGCAAAACCAGAAAAGAAGAAGGAGAAACAGGCATGAGCGAGAAAGCGTGCACAAACTGTCACTTTTTGACCAAGGAGAATGTTTGCCCAAAATGCCGTTCCACAAGCCTAAGCGAAGATTTTGGCGGCATAGTCGTCGTTTTTGACCCTGCAAAGTCAGCAGTTGCTAAAGCTATGAAAATTAAAGAGAAAGGCCGCTACGCCCTCAAAGTTCGATAAGTGCGCGGCTTTTCCTTTGGCAGAAACTTTAACAAGTTAACCTGCCATTCAACAGGGTAGCTTAAGGTTGAAAATGATGCCCACTTCTTACGTTGTTACGCCCAAGATTCTGGCAAAATTCAAAGAACCTTTTGGCACCCTAATCCAAGGGTCAGTTTCTCAAACCATGGAACAGCTCCGATGCATTGTCGAAGAAGACAAACCCACCAAGATAATATCGGTTGGCGATATGGTTTCAAGAAATCTCCACAAATACGATATTATTCCTCAGGTTTCCATCTTTGACAACCAGACCAAACGGGTAAAAATAGAACCGCACATTTTTCCCAACAAAGAAATTTTACAAGTCAAAAACCCACAAGGAAAAATAACGCAAGAAGCAATCAACGCAATACAAACCGCACTTCAAAGCAGTACCCAAAGCCAAATTGTAGTTGAGGGCGAAGAAGACTTACTGACCCTTGCAGCAGCAGTTTATGCCCCAGAAAACGCCCTAATAATCTATGGGCAACCCGACCAAGGCATCGTTGTGGTTAAAGTCACTGCTGAAAAAAAAGGGGAAGCCAAAAAAATCTGGAAAGAAATGAAAACCATCAAAGAGGAAGAATGAGGCGTCTTGGGAGCTTAAGAGCTGTAATCTCGTCCTGAAGGCTTTGCATCTTTAGCTTTTCCAGGCCCGGGGATAACAGGCAACGGAATTGGCGGTGGAATGCCGAGCATTCGGGATATAATTATGGATTCTGTAAAGACCACGTTTGAAATGGATTGCAGTATGATTTGTGCAGGGGGTTTTTTCTGCTGATAATCAGTAAGGATTGTTTCAAGCTCTGCTGGGTCACCTTGAACAAAAGCGCTGCCTTTAAGGCTCATCTGCGCCAAAGAAGGGTTATAGCTTATGGTTAGAACAAAAGGAACTTCAAGAGACCCCTCAGGTCTCTTTTCAACATTAACAACGTTGATGTTGGTTGCTATCTGAATATTTGGAGCAGGCTTACGATTATCCCAAAAACGTTCAGCAGAAACATTGGATATTGACACGTTGACCCTAATCATGCAAATACCAGCAGATGTATCAACGTGTCAACCGCTTATAACTATTCTTGCTTAAGCCCGCTTATACCGTGTGAACCCACAGTGCCCACAGGTAAACCGGTCATGATGGTCAGCCATAAAGTATCCGGGACCGCAGCGTTCACAAGTTGGACGCAGCCTCGCAACGTTATCGCCTTCAACTTTATACAACGAGCCTAAACCAGCAGACCCTTTCTTTGAGGATTTCTCGGGTTTCGCGGCTGCTTTGTCAGGTTTCTTGTCAGGTTTCTTTGGCATCTATGCGTTCGCCTCTTCTTTTGGTTTCTCGGGTGGACTGTTGCGTTTAATGATGTATTCGGGTTCAATAAGCTTGGCTTGGGCTTCGGAGTCGTAAGCGTTAGCTTCACCCACCGTCTTGCTAGTTCCAGTCATGCTTTGCATGTGCTTAATGAAAACCAGTTTCTCGCTGATTTGCAGTTGACTAGCTATGGAGCGTTTTACATCCAGCCGTGCAGGTGTCTTGCTCTGGGCGTGTACAATCGTGAACTGAACCTCTTTTCGTTTAAGAAGAGGGTTTTCTTTCTTGGAGACGATTTCAAGTTCCATACAATTTCACTTCTATTTCAGGGGCACATACATTGATGATCTGGATGCACCAATACCAGGAGTTCCATGTCGGACAGGCTTGTTAGTTATGGCGAATTCACCGATGTAGTGACCAATCATTTCCGCTTTGATTGGTAAAGCGATGAATTCTTTGCCGTTGTGAACATGAACGGTAGCACCAACCATTTCAGGCAAGATGATCATGTCGCGGACGTGAGTCTTTACAGTGGTTTCTTTACCCTTTTTGAGGTCTTCTTGAGCTGCGCGCATCTTTTCCAGCAGAACGCGCTGCTCAGGAGACAAACCTCTCTGTAGACTTCTGCGTTGTCTTGACGGAAGCAGAGTTATGAACTCATCCATGGACATACCTTGCAAACTGGCGAGCGAATGACCACGGTAGCTAAATTCTTTGGGCATTTTTCTTCAACCTTCACTTTCTTTTAAGGGCTATAAACATTCTCCTAACGTATAGCCCGTTTCTTTTTCTGTCCTGGACCGCGAGCTGCAATTAAGCCGACTTTCTGACCTGGTGGAGCACCGTGTGAAGTTGTTGTTGTTCTGCGTGCGCTGCGTTTGCTGCTACCGTAGGGGTGAACAGCCGGAACCATTTTGCGTCCACTTGTTCGGGGGTACTTGTGACCTTTGGCTTTCATGAGGTGGAATTTTTCGCCAGCTTTCAAGAAAGGTTTCTCAGTGCGTCCAGAAGCTGCAACTACGCCGATGGTTGCCATACAGTAATCATTAATGTATCGTGTGCGTCCGGAGGGCAAACGAATCATAGTGCCTTGAGGAGTGTGGCTCACAACTGTGGCGTATGAACCTGAAGACTTGGCTAGTTTTCCTCGGTCACCTGGTCTAAGTTCCAAATTGCAGACCATGACACCTTCAGGGATTTTACCCAACGGCAAAATGTTGCCAATTTCCGCGGGTGCTAAACCGCCTAAACGGACTTGCTGTCCCTCGTGAGTTCCCTCGGGAGATGCAATGTAGCAGTCTTGACCGTTTTCAAATTTTATCAAGGCTAAAGGTGCGCCACGTCCAGGGTCATGAACAAGAGATTCAATAACACCAGTAATTGAGATTTCATATGCCTCTTTTGGGGTCATGTGTGGATATTGAGCGGGAGCTACACGTTTGTGTGTTGATGCGCGGTAAGTTGAACCGCCACGCCCACGTCTTTGTACACGGATTCGTTTTCCCATTGTCAGTCCTCCATTTCAATTTAGAGTATGCCAAGTTTGATGGCTACGTCAGATGCCTTGAATTCGGGCTTTAGCTTGACGAAGGCTTTCTTTTGTCCCTGTGGAGTAATCAGCAGGGTGATTTTGTCCACTTTAACTTCGTAAAGTTCTTCCACTGCCTTCTTGACATCAGTTTTACCAGCTTTCAGGTTCACCATGAAGATGAGTTTGTTGTCGGCTTCAACCATAAGACTGGCTGATTCAGTCATTAATGGATAAAAGATAATTTCGTTAGAGTCCATTACGCGCTTACTCCTTCACCGTAAAGTTGGTTTAGCTGCTCAATGGCGCTGTTAGTCCAGACGGTCAATCTGCCCGGATGGGTACCAGGAGCCAAAAGTTCAGCGTTCAAAGTTTTAACAGTAACTATATCAACGCCAGGAAGGTTACTTGCGGCTTCAAACAGACCCCTGTTTTCAGCAACAACAATTAGGGGCCCTTTTGCCTGTTTCATTTTTCTGCCGCGGTGCTTGCCTTTGCCTGCACGGATGCTTCGGCTTTCACGAACCCGGCAAACATCGGTTAATAAGCCAAGGTGAGTGAAGGCTTCTTCAACTTCCTTGGTTTTAGTTAACTCGGAAAAGGCATCTTCCACAATGAGAGGTAACTCTAAAACACCTTCAACTTCGTGTCCACGAGCTGATACTGTTTCTTTGGAGCCTGTGGCTGCGATGGCTGAAAGTAACGCAAGGCGTTTTTCTTTTTTCGGAATTTCTTTGACGATTTTTGTTTCTGCTCGTGGGGGATGGGCTTGTCTTCCGCCAACGACACCGGGGGCGAACTTTGCTTTTCCGCCACCACCTTTTTCGCGGGGAACGCGGGCAAGTGCCATGCCAGTTCCGCGGGACTCTGCGGATGTTCGTTTTCCAGCCATGGGGTCTCTGCCCTGGTGTTGGAGCCTGTTAGATTGAATTGCGAGAACTGCACGTTTAATTACGTCTGGTCGGAGTGGAGTCTCGAAAACTTGGGGGAGAACCGCGTTTCCTGTTGGTTTACCTTCGATGCTAAAGACTTGGGCGGTTTTTTTTGTTGGCATTGTTTTTCACCGTTATTTTCCTTGTGGAGATTCAAGCGAAACGTATGTGACTTGGGGTGGTGCTTCGGCGACTTGGGTGGGTGGTCGTGCGGGAACGCGGAGCTTTATGGTTCGCTTTTCGGTTCCAGGGACGCTTCCTTCGACAACGATGTAGGAGGATTTAACGTTGCCATACCTGATGAAGCCACCTTTCACGTTGACCTCGTTTGTATCTTTACCCATTTTGAGAATACGCTTGTTATATTCAATACGTTGATGATAACCCATCTGCCCTGCACGTGCAACCGAGTACATGAGGTGGTGAGGGTTCCATGGACCCAAAGTTGCAATACCACGTTTGGTTTTGCGACCTTTTGCCTGCAGTTTGGTTACGCCCCAACGTTTCACTGGACCTTGCCAGCCTTTACCCGTGCTTATGGCAGCAACATCAGTGTATTGTCCGCTCGTGAAAACTTCTTCAGAGGACACAGTTTTGCCCAGCAGTGATTTGGCGTATTCGAGCTGTTTTGGAATGTCTGCACCGCCAATTTCAATTTCGAAGATTTCAGGCTTCTTTCTTGCCAAGTTTGCTTGGTTTGGTTGGGTAGCAACGATTGCACGTATGGTTGTGGTTTGGTCCAGTTTTTCGTCCAGTTTCTGGATCATGGCGTCTGTGTCGAAATTGTCTGGAAGAACCAGTGCACGATAAAGTTCGTCTGTGGGAGTTTTCATCCAGCATTCAGTTAGTTGCTCCAAGCCATATTGGGTATGAGTGTAAGTTCGTATGCCGCACACCAGAATTGGGGGTGTTTCTAGGATGGTTGCGGCTTTCATGACTTCTTTACCAAAGTTAGGTGAACGTTTCCTGTCTTCGATTGAGAAGACGTAAGTCATGCCTGCTTTGTAGCCTGCAAAACCTAACAGCTTTGGTGTATCGGCATCAATTTTTGGCCAGAAGCGAATTCTTGCCACTGGATTTTTGGCACGTTGCCTAGGCAAATACGCTAATGAACCGTGTCTTGGAGCATGATGTTTTCGGTGACCCATCTTACTTCCGCTTCGCGAAGATTAGCAATAAGAAATTAGAGTTATAAACGTTACCGTTACGATTAGGGGTAAGTTGCGTTTTTAGGCTATAGTGCAGTTATGATTTGCTATGCAATCGTTTTTTTGAAGCTTTTGTTCTTCCATGAAAGAGGTTGCGAAAACGATCATTGTCTTTTGTTCACTTTTTCCAATTTTGTTACGTTATCTACACAAAACCGCCCATGAAAGTTACCAAAAAAGGAAAAAAGGGAAGAGTTATTTTCTTTTTCTGAGGAACAACGCGGCTATGGCTGCAATGATAATAACTATGGCTGCGCCGACTGCGATGTAGGTTGTTGTGGGTGTTCCGCTTGAGGGGGGTACGGGCGCGTTGGTTGGAGGAACGGTTGGGTTTACAACTGCGGAGGGTGACGCTGCGCCGACAATTAGGTAGGTAGTTGCGTAGGATTCGCCGTAGGATGCGGTGGTGTCAAACTTGGCAGTAATCAGGTATTTGCCTTCTGCGGGTGGAGTCCACGAGGTGGCGTAGGTTCCGCCGTAGTTGGTGGTGACTGAGCCCAACGGGTAAACGGTGCCGCTTTCGTCGGTTGCAGTTAAGGTTACGGGAACACCAACCACGTTGTCAGGCATTGGTTTTTGCATGTGTAAATACTCCATCCATTTACCCATGTCTGCATCGGATATGGCTGGTGTGTCTTTGCTTGCGGGGGTTTGGTCGGTGACTGCGCCTTTTATGACTGCGGTTGTGCCTAAGGGGATAGCCACGTCGGGTGTTGTCACGGTTGTGGCGCTTGTACCCATGCCGACACAGTAAATCTGCATGTCATAAAGGTTCAGGTACACGAGGTAGCCGTCTGCAACTGCCATGGCACGGTCAGAAGCCCAACCGGACATGGTCCAAAGCAAGTCGCCTGTGTATGCATCAATGCAGTTTACCGGGGCGCCTTTGAAGGGTGGAGCATCAGCGGAATGTTCAAAGACCTGAGTGTAGATTTTGCCTTCTGCTATTGCACCTATCTGTGAGGGAAATCCGCCGTAGGGTGTGTCCAAGCCGCTGTTGGATTTGTAGGTCCAAAGCAAATCACCGTTTTTGGTGTCGTAGCAGTAGAATGCGCCGCCGTATCCTGTGGTATACAGCCTGCCGTATGCTATCACGTAGGTGCCTTCACCTAGGGCGCCTACAGTGCCGGAGGGACCTGAATAGTAGTTCCATGCTTCTTCACTTGGTGTTGGACCCCAAGCGTATTCGCCGGTATCTAAGCTGTAGCCCCAGTACTGCATGGTTTCTTTGTCATACATTGTGAAAACGCGGTTTGTTGGGTCAACTGGACCAACTACGCGGGTGATGTTGTTTTCTGGTGCAGGATAGTCTTTTTGCCAGAGTACCTGACCCAAGGAGTCCTCTTTTAGGCTTATTGCCCACAGCGTGTAGGGGTTTGGTGTTCCAAACGACGACATGCCACCAAAGGCACTTGAACGCCCAAGCAGTATGTCTCCGGGGTAGGCGGTGATTACGGCTGCGGTGGGTAACATTTTGGGTATGGTTATGTTCCACAGGTAGGCTTGGCTTGCGTTGACGTTTTTGCCCACGGGTCGCCACTGGTAATAGTTGCTGCTGGTGGTGTCTGTGGAGTCTGTTGCGCCTGTTAAGCCTTGAGCTGCAGTGTTGTCCCATAAAGCTAACCATCCTGCTGTGGGGTCCAGTTGGTAAATCAGGATTTGCCCTTGTGAACCAAGAGTGTTGAAGCCTGTGGGGACGTTGGTGAGGTTAAAGAGCCAGCTGCCATCGATTGGGTCGTAGGCTATCCAGACAGCGCCGCCATTATTGGGGTCTGTGGTTGTCACCCAGAGAAAACCGTTGGGAATGACGCCGTGCTGGTTCATGGATTCATAGTCATAGAGTTGCCCAAAGTTTGGCGCCAAAGTATCAGACTGGTAAATCTCTTCGCCCGTGATGAGGTCCACACAGGCATATCCCTCGTTGGTTGGATTGTCACTTTCCGTCAACGGATAGTAAAGGCGTCCTTGAAGGATAATGGGGTTCGTGAAGTAGGTTTCGTACATGAGTCCACTGTAGAAGGTGTTGCCTGCCACGCCAGTGTTGGGTCCTCCAGCTACCCCTCCAAAGGAGTACTGTTTGGTCCACATTATGTGAGCGCTGTCAGGGGCTGAACCGACGTTGTACTTCTCTTTTGGCATGTTTGTTGGTGCATTATTGCCCATAAAGTTGAAGGTTCCGCCTAGCCAGTTTGAGGCTATGCTACCCCATGCGGTGTTTTGTCCTTCAATTGGGCGCGTCCAAAAGCCTGTAGGTAGCGGGTAATCGGGTATCGGGTCGATTTGTTCTTGCTGGACCGTTAACGTTGTTGTTGCAGTTGTTGCCAGGAACGTGTCATTTATGAAATCGCTGGGAGCCCCAGGGGTGCCTGCTGGACCAAACAAGGATAAGACTTGCTTGGGGAAGTTAAACTGGATAGTGTATTGTCCAACTTGGTCGGGGGTAAACAGAGCATATCCTCCTCCAACTGGGTCAGATACAAAAGGTCCCAAAGTTTCTTTTGTACCATCAGGTTTTGAAATGTCCACAGTTAGGTCCCGCCATCGGTCACCTCCAGAACCTGCCGCGGTGGAAGGCACCTTATCGGTCCAAAACACGATAGCAACGGGTTGGTTGACGCCTACAGGGTCAGGCGCCGCCGCCACATATGCGTATGTGGGAATACTCCAGGGGGGCGTGTGAGCGTTTACGGGTAAAGCCGCAAGAACAGAAACAGTCAACGTCAGAAGCAATGTGGCGGTTACAATTTGTTTTTTATGTTTTGAAAATATTTGCATCACATCAACTCTCTTTTTTCTCTCCAATGAATTTTCGTTGTTGCAAGTATGACATATTTAAGATTTTTCGCCAATCTATGAAAACAAGAAACAAAATTAACCTTAAAAGCGATAGATATTAAGAATATTTACTAAAATGTAGTCGTAATATTAGAGAAAATTTTTATTGATAGACCTAATCCTATAAAAGGATAGAATTGCCAAAACTGAACAAAATTGACGAAACCGACGCCAACATTTTGAAGGCGCTTCTGAAGGATTCACGAACAAGTTTTACAGAAATCGCAAGAACCTGCAACGTTTCCGTTCCCGCCATCCGAGTACGATATAAAAGCCTACAGGAAGCAGGGGTCATCAACGGCGCGATAATGCAGTTGAACCCAGAGAGATTGGGCTTCAAATGCGTTGGGGACATCGGAATAATAACGGTTACTGACCGAGAAGAGAAAGTGATGGAGTTTCTAAAAACTAAACCCTTCATTACTTTAATAATGGGGTCATGGGGAAAATATAACATTGGGGCTTTTTTTGTATTGCCTGACATTCAACAATTGGGTCATGCGTTAGAAGAGATAGAAGCCAACCCGTACATCAAGCAGGCAGATGTTCTGATCTGGACAAATCCAGTGAACGTTGATCACCCTGAAAACTTGATAATCAAGCCGTTGCCAAAAGCAAAGCAGACGGAAAGGCTTCAAAGAACGATGGAAACCATTGAAAACAGAAAACTAGATGATACGGATAGAGCTATTGCAAGGATACTCTCCAAGCATAGCCGCATGCCCTTTAGTGAGGTTGCCAAGCAACTTAACATCACAACAAAAACCGTAATTCAAAGATACCACAAACTAAGAAAACAAAATGTGTTCACATTATCCACCATAACAATTGACCTTTGCAAACTGGGCTACAAAGCAACAGGGCACTTTTTTATAAAGGCCATTAATAAGAGCCGCATTCCAGAAATTTACGCAGAAGTCTACAGCATACCCAACGTAATCGTAATTATAAGAACTATAGGCGCATATGACATGCATGTAATGGTGCCCCTTGAAGACTTAGACGACCTGTTGAGGTTAACAAAACAGGTCCGTAGAATCAAACATGTGGAAAAAACGGAAATTTACGCAATTTACCCTTACCGCAAGTGGCCTGCTAACCTGTTTGAGGGTTTGCTGGGGCTCTAGCGCATTTAGGAGAGAAGAATGAATAACCCAACATGCAAGTTGAATCATCCACTAGAGTCCACTCAGCCCCTGCTTGTTTAACCTCGATTGTTTCGTTTAACAAAAAGAAAAAGGGAAAGGTGTTGTTTAGCGGCTGCGTTTCCTGAGAAGAACGGCTGCTGCAATGACGGCCACTATGACCACAACGGCACCAATAGCGATGTAGGTGGTTGTTGGCATTCCACTTGTCGGTTGCGGAGCTTGACTTGGCGAAGGCGAAAGTGCCCCAGAGGTTGGTCCTCCTGAAGTTGGTGTTGCCACAGATGCAGCCACCGCTTGGGAGGCTACGAATGAGACGCCTGCTTGGCTGCCGTAGTATGAGTTGGAACCTTCAAAGGTGGCGGTTACCGTGTGTAGTCCAGCAACTGAAGGAGTCCATTCAAATGCATAGTTGCCTAAGTCATCACTTAAAGCATAGCCTAAGTCTTGAACATTGTTGTTGGGGTCAGTGACCATCAGGCGTACTGGTACTCCGGTTACGTCGTCGGGTTTGGGTTTTTGCATGTACACGTACTCCATCCATTCGCCCATACAATCATCAGAAACAGCAGGAACACCGTTCGGAAAACGCATCGTCTGCTCAGACTGTTTTGTGCCTGCAGAGATGTCGGTTACAGTACCACGAATCACTATGCTGTTGCCTGCTGCTACACCAGCCATTGGGGCATCAACAGTGATTTCGCTTGGCCCTTTGCTTAGACAGTATATTTGCATGTCGTAGGTGTTCATGTACACGATGGAATCGTCGGCGACTGGCCAGCCTTCATCTGCAAAACTGCCTACTGCGCCCCAGCTGAGCATAGTCCAAAGTTCTTCACCGGTGTATGCGTTAAGGCAGCGTACGCGTGAACCCTTGTATTCGGGCGAGTTGGGCGAGTGCTCGCCGCTGTAGAGGTAGATTTTTCCGTCAGCGATTGCCGCAGGGAATATGGGGTAGTTACCCCAAGGCGTTTCGTGACCACTGGAGGTGTCGTTGTACTTCCAAAGCAAGTCACCAGTCTTCATTGAGTAGCAGAACTCTTCACCGCCATAACCCCCAACGTAGAGGTTACCGTAGGCAACAAAGCCTGCTGGACCCGAGCCGCCCATGCCGATAGTTGGGTAATAGTTAAAGGCGCGGGTTTCGCCCACTGGACCCCAAAGCAGACTACCGTCGTCGATACTGTAGCCTAACCACTGCATGGTCTCCTTGTCGTTCATGGTGAACACGCGGGTTTCTGCATCAACGGGACCCCACTGTCTTGTGAGGCTTCCTTCAGGTGCAAGATAAGTTTCGGACCACAAAAGCTGCCCTTCTGAGCCAGACTTCAGATTTATCGCTGAAACTGTGTAATCGATGCTTCCCCAACCCATGTACATAGGAGTTGTGGGGGTACTGACCAGCACCATTTCTCCAGGTATTACTTTTCGGATTGAGGAACCTTCTGGGATTGAGGAGGGGATGGTTACGTTCCATGCGTATGCAGTGCTCATATCAGCGTTTTTGCCTATTGGTCTGTATTGGTAAGCGTTAGTGCCAGTTCCAGATTCACGCACTAAAGGTCCCTCTGGGTCTGCTGAGGAATCCCACAGGGCCAGCCATTTGTTGGTTGCATCAAGCACGTAGATGTTTATGCTCCCGTCGTCAGTGTACACTTTGGTGCCTGAAGGAACATTGGTCATGTTAAAAAGCCAAAGTCCAGTCATAGGGTCGTATGCCATCCAGGTTGTGACGCCAGCAGCAGTTGTTGTTGCCCACAGGTAACCGTTGGGTGTGACGCCGTGTTGGTTTGAGGACTCATAATCATAGAGTTGCCCAAATGAGGGGTTGGCAGTGTAGTTTTGCCACCAAAGGGTTTCGCCAGTGCGTAAATCTACGCAGACGTATCCTCCACCAACGGCGTCGTTGCTTAAGGGCAGAGCGTAATAGAGACGCCCATAAATTATCATCGGGTTGGAAAACCTGCTTTCGTAGGAAAGCCCCGTGTAGAAGGCTACACCTGGAATTTCAGTGTTGCTTCCTCCGACAACGCCCCCAAACGCCAGTGGCTTTGTCCACATGATGTGAGGACTGTCAGGTGCGGTGCCGTCTGGTTGGAATCTTTCTGCACCAGCCATGTACGCCGCTCCGAAAGGCGCTAGATAGTTGGATGCTACTGTTGTCCACTTTGTGTTCTGTCCTTCTACGGGACGCGTCCAGTACTCTGTTGGCAGGGGGTAGTCAGGAATCAGTTCAATTTCCTCTTGCTGCACCGTAAGTGTGGTCACTGCACTACTTGGCAGAAAAGTATCGTTGATGTAGTCCCACAGACTTGGATTCACACTGATTTCACCAGTAGGACCATACATGGAAGCGGTTTGGCCTGGGAAATTAAACTCGAAAGTGTATGTACCAATTTGGTCTGGAATGTATAAGTCATAAGCGCCACCGATAGGGTCAGAAGTGAAAGGTCCCAGCGTTTCCTTTGAACCATCAGGCTTTGTGACACCCACTGTCAAGTCTCGCCATCGGTCGCCTCCGATACCTCCTGCACCTGGGGGCACCCAGTCAAGCCAAAAGGTAACGAATGCTGTTTGCCCAACGCCTATTGGGTTGGGTGTTACTGCTATGTACGCGTATGTTGGGATTTCCCACGCAGGGGTGTGAGCGTCAGCTGAGAGTATCAATGATGCTGAAGAAGACAAAAGCACTATCAAAGACAAAGCAGCAACTAACTTAGTAATGTTTGTGTTCATCTTTTCTCTCTCCAAAGTTAATTTCTAAATAGAAACTCTGACTTTATAAAAAACTGCGAGTGACGACCACACTCACAGAATTTCTCACCTACAAGAAATCAATTGACACATTTTTTCAAAAAATAAGCGTGATGTACAGTAACCGCTTAAGTTAAATTATGTGTTTGCGTCTCAGGTGAAAACGATTCAGCCAGTAAATGGTCAAAGTACCCTTGAGCTAATACGACAAGTCGAGGATTATTCGACAAAAGATGGGTAGCTTCAAGAAAATTCGCGTTTTCTGAAGTGTTTATCCAAACTTCAGCATTATCAATTATCATAATTGGGACAAGGAAAGGCTTAGCGGTGTACCTCAAAGTAAAATCTGGATACAAACCCAAGTTTTTTAAGAGTTCAGGTACCGACGCGTCATTTTCAGGAGTATCAACAATAAACGTTGCTTTGGTGCCATCTTTAATGAACCGCCAAATCATGTCCTCAAAAACTTTAGCAGACTTCCTAAAGCTACACAAGGTAGATACAGCGTTAATGGTCTGCACGGCACTGTAAGTTCGCTTCATTCTCTCCAGAACCATTTCAGGTTTAGAAGCTAAAATCATGTAATCTTGGTTTAAGGCTATGCTTTGAATCTTCTTTTTCTGCAGTCGTTTTGCTTCCCTTTCCAGTTGGGTAACTTCGGCTTTTTTACGTGAAACTAAAGCGGAAAGCAATTCGGATACAGAAACAGGTTTAAATTCACAGGGGTTAACAAGCACCCGTTGAACAAAACCCTGCTTTTCAAGCTGAGAAAGCACACGATAAGTTTCAGCCCTATCTATCTGTGCGACCTTTACTAGATTATGC
Organism: Candidatus Bathyarchaeia archaeon; assembly: GCA_041447175.1. Taxonomy (NCBI): domain Archaea; kingdom Thermoproteati; phylum Candidatus Bathyarchaeota; class Bathyarchaeia (SeqCode); species Bathyarchaeia archaeon. The sequence continues at coordinate 2,231,351 of CP166960.1, forward strand.
ACGCAAGACTGACCCAAATAGACAAGACTCAGGTAAACCTTCGCCTGCGAATTGGTGAACCCAAGCCTCATGAACAAGTCTAGGTCTTTATCCTCAAACGGCATCTTGTATCAGCACTTTGGAGTGTTAAGGGTTTGCTGGGGCTCTGGACGCAAATTAGGAGAGAAGAAAATGACCCAACGAGCAAAGTTGGAAATCATTTCCAGAGCCCATTCAGCCCCATACTTTACATCCACTAACAAAAAAGGAAAAAAGGGCGGCATTATTGCCGTCTTCTCAGCACCAGAAACGCTGCCGCTGCCACAATGATGACAACTGCTGCGCCGATGGCAATGTAGGTAGTCGTTGGCACGTTGCTGGTTGGTGGTTGGGGAGCTTCGCTGGGGGAGGGCGAAACTGATTGTGCGGGTGTTGGAGTTGGTGCAGGGGGTGCTGTTGCGGTGGGAGTCAATGTGGGGGTTGGTTCTGCCGCGACTGCGTCTGAGACAATGAAGGCTGTCCCGGCTTCGCTACAGTAATAGGCGCCGGAGCCTTCGAAAGTAGCAGTTATAGTGTATGGCCCTGGAACGGGTGGAGTCCACTCATATGCATAGTTGCCTAAAGTATCGCTTATGGCGTAGCCTATTTCTTGGGTATTGCCGTTAGGGTCAATTGCAGTTAAATATACAGTTACGCCGGTTACCTCGTCGGGTTTGGGTTTCTGCAGGTACACGTACTCCATCCAGTCATCCATGCTTTCATCAGAAACAGCAGGAACGCCATTTGGGAAACGTTTTGCCTGTTCGTTTTGGCTTGTACCAGGGGATGTGTCAACTACTGTGCCTTCAATAAGCACGCTGTTGCCGAGTGTTGAAATCTTTGGAGAACAAGTAACGGTGGTTGCGCTGGAACCTTTGCCGATGCAGTAGATTTGATTGTCGTAGTAGTTGTAGTAGGTTAGGAAGCCGTCCGCAAGCGCAGCGGTCGATGAACCTGGACCTCCAGTTTGACCAGCCCAACTCATTATTGACCAAAGTTCTTCGCCGGAAAATGCGTCTATGCATCGGACCTGTTCATCTTTGTATAAGGGATAGTTGGGTGAGTGTTCGTTGTTGAAGACGTAGACTTTGCCATCGGCTATTGCTGCTATGAAAGTTGGGTAAAGCCCCCAAGGTGTTTCCGCGCCGCTTTGGGTGTTGTTGTATTTCCAGACCATTTCTCCAGTCAGCGTGTTGTAGCAGTATATTTCTCCACCGTAGCCTTGAGTGTAGATGTTGCCGTAAGCAGCAAAGCCTACCTGACCTGCACCCAAACCGCTGCCATAATAGCCGAAGTCACGTACTTCTGTCTGGGTTGGTCCCCACAGAGGCTCGCCTGAATCTAAACTGTAACCCAGCCACTGCATAGTTTCAGTGTCATACATTGTCCACACTCGATTGACGATGTCCACTGGACCCATCTTTCGTGTGATGTTACCTTCAGGGGCGGGGTAACTCCGTATCCAGAGCAAGTCGCCTCTTGTTGAGGGGTCATCGCTTAAAGCCCAAACGGTGTAGGGGTCAGGGGTGAAGCTGGTTCCGAAACCATTTACGTTGCTGCTTGTGCCAAGGATTATATCACCCGGAAGTACTTGATAGATACTGGCCATTGAGTTTCCAGGTAGGTCAGGGATTGTAACGTTCCAGCTGTAGGCTTGGCTCATGTTAACAGATTTTCCATTAGGTCGCCATTGATATGCATCTGTACCTGTACCTATAGCCCCCTGTAGTCCTTGTTGTTCTGCAGTGCTGTTCCATAATGCCATCCAGTGCCCCATGGCGTTTAGTTGGTATCTGACTATTTCGCCGTCAGGCAAGTAAACTTCGGTTCCTGAGCCGACGCCGGTTAAGTTGTACAACCATTGCCCTGAAAATGCATCATATGCGACCCAGCTTTCGGGTGCTGCCATGCCAAAGAAGCCGCCGCCACCGTTTACCTGCCAGAGAATACCGCCGACAACACCATGTTGATTCATCGATTCATAGTCGTAGAGTTGCCCTTTTGAGGGCGCTGGGTTAGTACGGGTTCCAAGGTCATCTAGGTACCACAATTCTTCGCCAGTGCGCAAGTCAATGCACAGGTATCCGCCGTTTCCGCCTTCATGCCCTAGGGGTAAGTTGAAGTAAAGTCGACCATACATTATGATTGCGTTTTGGAATCTACCCTCGTATGAACCGCCTGAGTAAAAGCCAACATCAGAAATTTCGCTGCTTCCGCCGACGATGCCTCCGAACTCTATTGGTTTAGTCCACATGACGTGAGAGGTATCTGGTGCAGCACCATCTTTTTGCCAGAGGTCACCGCCTCCAAATCCGCCAGCACCCAACTGTGCTCCTAAAAGCCAGTTTGAGGTTATGCTTGCCCAATTTGTGTTTTGTCCTTCAATTGGGCGGGTCCAGTATTCAGTTGGAAGGGGGTAAGTTTCAGGGGTTTTTGCCTCTTCAGTTTGAACGGTTAGAGTTGCGGTTGTACTGCTTGGGAGGTAGTTGTCGCCCACATAGGCTAATCCGCCCATCATAGACAGCATGGGTTCTGTTGGTTCAACAGCAATGCCGTTTGTCGGGTTAACTAAACCCAAAACTTGTCCAGTGTAGGAAAATTCGAAAGTGTATGTGCCGATTTGGTCAGGCGTGTAGATTGTGAATGCAGAGCCAGTGGGGTCAGAAACGAAGGGCCCTAGATTTTCAATGCCGCCATCGGGTTTAGTAACTTCGACGTAGAAGTCGTGCCATCTGTCGCCTGCGATGCCGTATGCCGTGGGTGGCGCGCCATGAAGCCACATAACAACGAAAACATTTTGGTTAACGCCTGCGGGGTCAGGTGAAAGGGACAGGTAAGCGTAAGTGGGAATGTCTATGGGAGGGTCATGCGCGGCAACGGGGACAGCAACTATTGAGACAGTAAAGGACAGCAACAGAAGCAAAGCAGCGAGGGTAAGCGTTTTATTTTTACGAAGTAACAAGTTCCGATTTTTTTCAGACATGTTCCTTTTTTCTCCTTGTTAAGGAATAATCAGGAAAAAGCGCCAAAACCTCTTAAGAAATCGCGGTGTATTATAGACACAACTGTAGAAAACCTGAAATAAGCACAGCAACATAAATGCCAATAGCTAAGACGTGTGAGAGGAGAGAGAAGATGATATCATACGTTGATGAGGAGTATGTTCATAGCCTTCAGAAGATTGGGCTGACCGCTCTTCAGGCAAAAATCTACATGGTTATGGTTCGTTCGGGGAAAGATAAGACATTAGCTATTTCGAGAAAGGCGGATGTTGATCGCTCTAACACTTACCGTACAATTTTGCAACTTCAAAAAATGGGGTTAGTTACAAAAATATTGGGCACACCCAACCTGTATATGGCAACCCCACTTGAGGATGCAGTTTCAGCGCTTATAGAACGTAAAAAAACGGAATATCAAGTAATGCAAGAAGTTGCTGATGAGTTAAAAAGAATGGCTCCTGAAAAGGAATGTGGAGCCAGGGAAAAGGAACCGATATTTTTCATCGTTAAGATGACAAAAGAGAGGATGTTAAAATCGGTAAAAACGTGCTGCAGGTTGGCGCAAGAAAAAATTGACCTTTTGTTTGACAAGCAGATGCTTTTTTCCACTGTGGTTGGTTTAGTGGACCATCAACTTGGCTGTGTTAAACGCGGGGTCAAATACCGGCTAATAAGCGAGCAGGTTAATTTAGAGGCAACTCCAGAATTGTTACGATTGATTGCAGAGCCCAATTTCCAAATCAGGTATATTACGGGTAAACCTAAAACAGAGTTGGTTTTGGTTGACGATAAACAAATGGTGCTATATTTAGTGCCAAATGAAGGCGTTGCATATAAAACTCATCTGTTTACCGACCACCCAGGCTGTATAGAAATTTTTGGGAGCCATTTCGAGAAAATCTGGAATGAAGCACACGAGTACAAACCAGATTTGGGTAGGCAAAGTGCATTGAACCGCAATTAAATTGAAGGCACCTGATTGGATAAGGCGCCGAAGATTATGGAAGCAGTCGTTGGCGGCAGTAGTTTTTGTGTTGCCGCTCGTTTATGACCCCCCTATCAAGGTGCCCATCAGGTAAGGTGATTTGCTTGGTGAACATGCACTGCTAAAGGGTGAAATAACAGAACAGACAAAAAACTATGAAACAGGCGCTAAGTTATGTGCAAATCAAGAACTATCTGATGCCAGTTTGGGCCAGTGTGCCTGACCACTCGTGCATAAGAAAAATGCGCAACAACGCTTAACTCGTTGAGTCGCTCAGCCACTCGCTGTTTTGCCTGCTCTATGGGGTCATCAGTTTTAGATGCGTGCTCAAATAAATGAACATGCAGCCAACCCCCGGAGGGCTTGAGTGCAGAAACCGCAACGGGTAAGTATTCAAGGGCTTTTTCGGGCAAAGGCATCAAAACGCGGTCTGCACAGCCTTGCAGGTAGTTTTCGATTAAGGGTTTAGCGTCGCCAAGCATTGGAGTCACCTGACGGTGGACATTGTTGAGTTGGATGTTTTTCTGCATAAACGTAAAAGCTTGAGGGTTAATGTCAAGGGAGTAAACCGTTGCGGAAGGCATCTGCTTGGCGATAAGTATGCTAAAGCAGCCTACTCCCGCGAACATGTTCACCACCACTTCGTTGGGTTGAATTAGCCTGGCGATGCGTTGGCGTTCACCTTGCAGGCGAGGCGAGAAGTAACAGGAAGCCAAATCAACAGAGAAGATGCATCCGGCTTCCTTGTGTTGGGTGTGGGTACGGTTTTCTCCGCCGATGCAGATTAGCTTGCGTAACCGATATTCCCCCTTAACCGAGGACTCCTGAGCGAAGACCGCTTGGACATTTCGGTGAATACTCATTAGGGTTTCTGCGACTACTTTGGCGTTGCTGGTGATAGGGTGGGGCAGTTTAAGCACAACTATATCGCCCACTATATCAAAGGCGTTATAGACGTTAATTGGGTTGTCAGGTTTTCTCACTTGTCCCAAGGCGTTTTTGAGCGTAGTACGCAAAGTTTACCCTTCATTGATGTAAGGTTACTGAAAACGTTTAAAAGCACAAAAAGTTTCCTTCTACCGAGAGGAAGCTTTCATGGAAAAATCTGGTATCGTTTATGAATGTATGCGTTGCGGTGCAAGGGTTCCTGCTGAAGAGTTGGAGCTTCGCGGCGGAGAAACCAAATGTATAATCTGCGGCTACCGCATTCTGAAAAAGGTTAAGCCACCAGTGGTTAAACGCATTCAAGCGAAATAGAAAGAAAATGAGAAAAACGCGCTGCGTTTTTGACGCGGCGCATACTCTGTGTTTTACAGCCCTTTTTTTGGTTTAGTAAAATTCGCCATCTCCAAACTTTCGTAACGCTTTTCCCTTCAGCTTTACAGGAACATCGATGTCTTCGTCAAAGCTTTTTTCGGTGGTTATGCGTCTCACGGTTTCACCGCAGATGCCTTGTGGAAGCAAACGCCGTTTCATACACATGGAATATTGGCAGTTGGCGACGCTGCATGCTTCTTCAGTCCATTTACACATTACTCCATCGCGTCGGTACAAAGCGGAGTTTTTGGCGCATTTAAAGGATGGGCATTTTGGAGAACAAGCTTTGGATTGAGCCAACAGGCATACACCTCTAATGTTTCTTTAAAGAATTTAATGCTGCATCAATACACTATTGATACGCATATTTCCTGAAGGGCATATAAATTTTTTTCCTAAAGTTCTCCCGTTATTTCATTTGGTTATGGAGATGCTCGGGAAAGCCTAAAGCTAACCCGTCTCAGAACCTCCAGAACTCCAACCACTAAAATGGCGGCTATGATTAGAAGCACCGTAGTGAGCAAACTTGCATCTACTAATGCGCCACCGAAGACCACATATTTGCCCATGGTAAGGGTGACCGTTGTGGGTGAATTAACTTCCACGTTTGAAGCCACAAAAGAGGTGGGGTTTCCAGCAGGAGAAGCAGTTATCTCCAAGTTTCCGCCCAAGATGCTGTTAAAAGTTGCTAAGCCATCATTTTGGGTTGTTGCGGTCTGTGTGTTCATGCCAGTTCGAATTAGTTGTACGTCCACGTTGTTTATTGGGTTGCCAAAGTAGTCCACAACTTTCACGGAGACATCTAGGTTTGAAAGGGCACAGCGAATTTGGCTGTTAGTGTTTGATAGGACACTGATTATTGTTTCATTTATGAGAACGTTGTTTGAGGTGTAGACGTTTAATCGATACTGTCCAAAGGTCACTTGCAGTTGGACATTTCCGTTACTGTTCGTGTTTTCGCTGTAAAAGATGCCGCTTTCTTGCTCAATGAAGGTGATGCGCACGTCGGGTATCGCGGCGTTGTTGTTGTCAACTACGTTAAGGGTTAAGGTTTTATCGGGGCACAAAATCGTAACCATCACAGTATCTTGGGCGGGTGGATTAGTGAGGGTGTTGTTTCCGCTGTTGAAAACGGTGTCATATTTTTCCGCTTCAATATTGTAGTTTACGTGAGGAAGCGTAGAGTTGAAAGTGTATGTACCTGAAAGGTCTGTTTGGCCTGAGGCGGTGGCTGTTTGGGTGCTGCCTGAACGGGTTACGTAGTTGTATGTGATGTTCAGGTTGGTGAAGGGAATAACCACGCCGTTATTGTTTTGAACGGTTACTTTTAGGTTGGTTAACTCACAGGTGACGGCGTTGCGGCTGCTTCCAGTTACAGTCAGGTCTAAAGTGCCCACGTTGACCTGATTCCAATAAGCGTTGACTGTTACGTCGCCTTTTTCTAGGCTAATTGTGGCTTCACCATTGCTGTTTGTGGTGTTTGAGTACACCACGCCCGAACCATCTACATCTATCGCTTCAAGCAGTATGCCCGAAACAAGGTCTCCAGCCAAGTTCACGGTAGTTAAGGTCACGGGGTAGCCGACGACGTCAAAGGTTTGGACGTCAGCAATGTTTTTTGAAGGCGTAATTGTTGGGGTTATGGTTACAGTGTAGGTTCCGAGTTCAGCGTTAACGGGGATTTGGTAGGTTGCGTTTATGATGCCTTGGGCTGAGGCGGTTACGGTTTGGGAGGAGAGGATGCTGTTGTTGTATTGGATGGCTATCGTGGCGCCTTGGTTTGGCTGGTAGCCGACGGCGTTTATTTTGACGTTGTCTTCTCGGTGGTATTGGGTCAGGTCGGTGAAGCCGATTTTGAAGGCTTGTTGTGCAAGGTTTTGTGTTCGGTTAAAGTAAGCTGTGTATGTACCAGCGTAGTTGGTGGTTGCGCCGGATGGTGAGAAGGTTGTGTCAGGGTAATTAACTGTGGTTTGGGCTGTGCCCTTTGATGAAGTGGTTAAGGTAACGGTTTTTGTGAAGTTTGTGCCAAGGTCAGGGGGCAAGGTGACGGTGATTTCGGCGTTGTATGAGGTGTTGGGTTCCCCACCTGTAATGGTTACGTTTAGGGGAACGCGGTTTCCCTCTTGAAGGACAGAAGGCGCAGAGGGAATAATGGGTTTAATTGAGTATGCAGTGAGAATGGGGAAAGCTATTGAGGTGTTTTGACCGTACGCAACATCGGTCAAGGTGAGGTTATAGGTGCCAGTTGTGATTTCGGGGATTGTGAAGTTCGCGCTAACAAAGTAGCCCTCTGAAGTCCCCGAGGACACAAGTTGGTCGTCGTAGTAAAGGTTGTAGGTGCCATTGTAGGTGTCGGTGGATGCAAGCAGGGTTACGGGTTGACCTACCGTTGCGTTTTGAAGCTGTTCAAAGCTTCCCTGTGCTGTTACATAAAAAATCATCAAACCATACGGTGATTGCCCCGAAACTTGGGGACTTGCAGATGAGGTAAACAGAAGGGCTGTGCCCAATAGAATTAACAAGGCAAGGGTAACGGCTTTTTGCTTCATCCAGATGACTCCTATGTGCGGTAAAGTTTACTCTTCGAGATTGAACACTTACTATCTGAGAAGATTTTAAACTTTGCCTTTATAGAACCCTAACAGGTTAGAAGCATTTCGATTAGCAGCGCGTTTTTCCTTTCTAAGAGGGAAACTTGCGGGACAGTTTTATAAAACGCGTGTGTTCATTTGCTAAGTCAAAGCAGCCGTGAATGTAATGCAGAATCTAGTCCCTAAAGCTCTCATTCAAGCTTTGCAGAAACAAAAGTATCACCTTGTAGGCAGCCACTCCGCCGTGAAACGCTGTAAATGGTTCTACGAAGCCTTAACCAGCGGCAGGTCATGCTACAAGCAAAAGTTCTATGGCATAAACAGTCATCAATGCATCCAGATGTCGCCCGCCCTTTTCTATTGCACTCAACAGTGCTTGTTCTGCTGGAGAGCCCAAAACGGAGACCTGCAAATTAACTGGGACGAAATGCAGCTGCCCCAATGGGACCCGCCGGAGGAGATTGCACAAGGAATCTTGAAGGCACAGGACCGGATTCTGTCGGGGTATAAGGGACACCCCAAAACGGACCCGCAAAAGTTTCGGGAAGCTCACAGACCAAGGCATGTTGCCATCAGTTTAACGGGGGAACCGACGATGTATGAGCCGCTTGGGGAGTTACTGCGAACGCTGCGTAACAAGGAGTTAACGACGTTTCTGGTTTCAAACGGTAATTTACCCGAAAAAATTGCCGCTTTAGGGCAGGAACCCACGCAGTTGTATGTTTCGGTTTGTGCCCCAAACAAGCAGACGTTTAAGCAGGTTTGTCGTCCCCAATTGCCTGATGCGTGGGAACGGCTAAATGAAACGTTGGCGTTGTTGCCCAGTTTTAGCTGTCCGACTGTTATTCGTTCAACGCTTGTGAGGGACTTGAACATGACTGATGTGGAGGGTTATGCGCGGTTGGTGGCGAAGGCGGAGCCGACGTATGTTGAGGCTAAGGCGTATATGCATGTGGGTTTTTCGGGGTTGCGTTTGGGCTTTGACCGCATGCCTAGCCATGAGGAGGTTTACGATTTTGCGTTGGCGTTATCTGAGAAAACGGGGTATCGGATTTTGGATGAGTCGGCGGATAGCAGGGTGGTTTTACTAAGTAAACTGGAGAAACCAATACGGTTTGGTTCGTCCCAGAATTAACAAATTACCTATCATTTCATTCACTTTTTGGCTTTTTGCGGTTGAATAAAAAGCCATATAAGGAAAACGTGAATATAACCCTTAAATAGGAATTTTGTAGTGCCTAAATCTTAAACCTACAATTAAATCAGCAGGGTGGTGAATCATGGTCAACGAAGGAAGAGGAAGGCTTTTCAGAAGAAAAGACGGCAAATACTTGGTCTATTTACCAAAAGACTTAGCAGAGGACAGCATGTTCCCCTTTAAAGAAGCCGACTCCATATTTGTAAAAGTAAGTTTTAAACTTGGAGACAACAAGCTTATCGTGGAAAAATGGGCAGACCCCGAATGACAGCTGCCCTAAAGCAAAACTATAAGCGTTGTTTCACTTCTATTTTTAATTAAACCATTCTGAGTTGAAAACTTGTCCCTCAAAAGCTTACTCCAAGAAATCAAACAAGAACTCATGCAGGAAGAAGAAGCATGGGAAGAAGCCCGCGAAAACATGCGGAAAGCAACCAGCCTCTCCAAACAAACAATACTGCTCAGCCACCAAAAAAGGCTTCCCGAAGCCAAAAAACAACTCGAAAAAGCCCAAGAACTCCTCACAAACCTCAAAGCGCAGGCAGAGCGGCATCCAGCCATGATTTATGGAGGCATGTTTAGTGCGGCGATGCAGGAGTACTCAGAAGCCTGCATCTTTCTGGAATTACTTGAGAATGCAAGATACATAAAGCCCCAAGAAATTGGTGCGCCGCCGGTGGACTTTGTGTTGGGGTTAGCGGACGTTATTGGCGAGTTCAGGCGTCGAGCGTTGGATGCACTACGTGAAGGGGACGTAGCTAAAGGCGAGCAGTGCCTGCAGACCATGGACGAAATTTATGTTGAGCTGGAAGCCCTTGACGAGGCATACATGCTGGTTCCGGGGCTGAGAAGAAAAAATGATGTTGCTCGCAGAGTCATCGAATCCACCCGTGGCGACTTAACCCAAGAAGTTCGGCGCAAAGCCTTGGAGGATTACCTGCGGGGTTTCGAGGAGCGACAGGAGAAAAGGAGTCAACCCAGCAAGGGATGAGGCGATGGAAAGCAGCGTGGCTGTTGTTGAGTTTTCAATCCAAAAAGCCCGCAAAGCCCAAACGTTAATGGCGCAAAAAGTCATCACCCAAAACCGTTTGCCCAGAAAAATCCGTTTTGTGGCGGGTGTTGACGTTGCGTACGCGGCTGGTTTAGCCTTTGGTGCTGCTTCTGTTCTGGATTATGATTCGCTGGAGATTCTGGAAACCCAAACGGTTACTCAGCATGTCAAGTTTCCGTATATTCCCACGTTGCTTTCTTTCCGGGAACTTCCAGCCTGCATGTCGTGCATCAAGAAGCTGAAGCGTCAGCCCGACATCGTTTTGGTGGATGCCCAGGGGTTAGCACACCCTTACAAGTTGGGGTTAGCTAGTCACCTTGGCGTAGTGCTGGATATGCCGACGGCTGGTGTGGCAAAGGATAGATTAGTCGGCGAGGTCAGGCGAAGGGGCGAAGAGCAAGTTCTGGTTTTTGAAGGGGAAGTCATCGGCGCCGTCGTGCATACCCAGAAGGATGCTAAGCCAGTTTATGTAAGCGTTGGGCACAAGGTTTCGTTAACGACAGCTGTTGAAATCGTCAAACACTGCATCCGTTATGCCCGCGTACCCGAGCCGATTCTGGCAGCGCACAAGTTGGCGTCGGCGGAGCGGAAAGCCAAAATTGAAGCGGCGACAACTACAGGTGCAGGCGAACACCATGTTGAATGCGCAACTCAAAGAAATAGCCGACAAAATCCAAGACGGCAACCTGCGAAGCCAAGTGGCTGATTTTTTGGAGAACCCAACCTTCAGTTTAGACGGCAAAGTCTACGTGGGTCCTTCTTTTGATGCGTGTCCCGGCGGACTTTCCCATCACCACACATACACGGGAGGCTACATGGAGCATGTGGTGGCTACATGGAAAATAGCCGTTGCCCTCTGCGATGTGGTGGAGCAGGTTTACGGGGGCAAAGTAGACCGAGACCTTGTGACGGCGGGTGTTTTGCTGCACGACATTTTCAAGCCAGTCACGTACATGGTTGATGAGCAGGGCAACTTTGTATCGTCGCCGCTTGCGGACAGACTTGACCACATTTCGTTGGCGACGGCGGAGATGGTTCGCAGAGAGTTTTCCGCGGAGCTGATTCATATTGTTGCGTCGCATTACGGCAACTACGGTCCCATCAAGCCCCGTACGGTTGAGGCGTTGGTGGTGCATTTGGCTGACAACGTGGACTCGCAGCTAAACGGGCAGATTCTGGATGCGGCTTGGTACTTGACGCGGAAAGCCACCAGCGAAGGTGTGCCCAAGTTGAACGCGAAGGAGGCGTTTGAGGTGGTCCAAGCGAAGGCGTCGGAAGGCTGGAGCGGCGTGGAAGAGGTCGTGAAGAAAATCAAAGAGCAAAGGGCTGCACAGAAAACTTAATACTTCAATTGACCGTGAAAGGCAGTGGCGAAACGCATGGAACCAGAAAAGGCACCAGAAAAAACCCAACAAAAAGAAGCGTCCCCCGAGGCAGCAGAGGCAGTTCCTGAAATAACGTTTGACGATTTTTTGAAGCTGGATTTGCGAGTGGGCAAAATCCTTGAAGTTCTTCCTGTGGAGAAATCCAAAAAACTCATTCGGGTTATGGCGGACTTTGGCACCGAGAAACGGCAGGCAGTTGCGGGGCTCATGCAGTACTACAAGCCTGAAGAGTTGGTGGGCAAGAAATGCGTGTTCCTGCTGAACCTGAAGCGACGCATGATGGCAGGGTTTGAGTCGCAGTGCATGATTTTGGCGGCAGAAGACGAGGCGGGCGTGGTTTCGGTGTTGCAGCCGGACAGGGACGTGGCGGAAGGCAGCAAAATCGGATAAGCACACCTTTTACTTTCAGAGGCTGATACCTCTACCCCTCTATAGGTTCTGCATCGATATGCTATTAGCATCCAAATAGGCGCCAAATAGGCGTGTAGAAGTTTATGCGGACTATGTTAAACAAGTGTTAAGAGTTCTTCTTGCGGTTTTGTCTTTAGAGTGGGAGATTGGAAAGGTAAATTAGGAAAGCAGATTACGTTAACTTGCTTTATTTGAGGGTTATTAATGGCATCTAATGAAGAAGCGTTGATGTGGGTCGAGAAGTACCGACCAAAAAGTCTAGACGAAGTTGTCGACCTAAAGGACATCGTGGAAAGCTTAAAGGCGTTCATGAGAAACCCCAAAACCATGCCCCACCTGCTCTTCGCAGGTATCCCAGGCACAGGCAAAACCACCATGGCTCTTTGCATTGCGCGGGAACTGTTTGGGGAGAACTGGAAAACCTTCACTTTGGAGTTAAACGCCTCCGACGAGAGAGGCATTGATACCGTTAGGGAAAGAGTCAAAGACTTCTCCCGCTACAGCCGAGCCGCATTTGGAAACGTACCCTTCGCGCTGATTATTCTTGACGAAAGCGACCAAATGACTGGCCCTGCACAAACCGCGCTAAGAAGAATTATGGAAACGAGCTCACGCACATCAAGGTTCATACTTATCTGCAATTACTCGGGCAAAATAATTGAGCCTATCCAAAGCCGGTGTGCCGTGTTCCGCTTCTCTAAACTGGATCCCAAAGCCATGGCTGAACATCTAAAGTGGATTGCCAAAAAGGAAAACGTCACCATGGCGCCAGGAACCGCTGAACGCATTGTGGATTACGGTGAAGGTGACCTTAGGCACGCCATCAACGCCTTGCAGACCGCAGCGGTTTACAATGACGGCGTTATTGACGATAAAACGGTGCAGAACGTTGTTGGGGAGGTTAGCAGCGTTAAGGTGCAGGTGATGATTAACAAAGCCCTCAGCGGGAACTTTATTGACGCCCGAAAGAAGATGTATGAACTTATGGGCGAGTTTGGGTTTTCGGGTTCAGAAATTGTCCACCAAATGCAGCGGGAACTGTTCAAGATGTCGTTTGTTACGCCTGAACAGAAAGCCGAACTGTCAAACATCATCGGCGAATATGATTACCGCCTGACGCAGGGAGCCAACAGCGACATCCAACTCAGTGCGTTGCTTGCACAGTTTGTTAAAGTCGGCAACACGCAAGGGGAGACTCCGTGAGCGAAAACCTGCTCTGGGTAGAAAAATATCGCCCAACCAAAGTGGCTGACGTTGTTGGCAACGAAGAAGCCAAAGCCGCCTTCGTCGAATGGCTAAGGGCAAAGCGGCGCACAAAAAAGGCGGTGCTGCTTTATGGACCCCCCGGAGTAGGCAAAACCACACTGGTTAACGCTGCGGCCAAAGAGTTCGGCTTCATCGTTATCGAGATGAACGCCAGTGACACCCGCACCGAAAAAGCCGTCAAAGCCATAGCGGGACCCGCAACCTCCTTTGTCGCATTAGACACGTTTTCAAGGGAAACGAAAGGAAACATGCTTTTCATGGATGAGGTAGACGGCATCGCGGGTAACGAGGACCGCGGCGGAGTAAGCGCCATAATAAAAATTGTGGAGAAATCCCGTGTCCCCGTCATCATGGCTGCAAACGACCCCGACCTGCAGAAGCTACGCCCACTCAAAAAAGTGTGCAAGCTGGTCAGATTTCAACAGGTGCACATTCCCCTGATAATTGGGGCACTGCAAAAAATCTGCCAAAAAGAGCACATCGAAGCAGAGTTTGAAGCGCTGGAAAAAATCGCCCAAAACAGCCGCGGCGACATGCGTTCTGCCATCAACGACCTACAAAGCCTTGCCGAAAGAAGTGACAAGCTCACCCTCCAAGACACAATGGTGCTGAGTGCACGAAACAAAGATATCAGCATGGATGATTTGCTCAGAGAATACTTTTCCGTGAAATCCTTAGAGGAGGCATCTTCGTTGCTTTTCAGATCCAACGTCGAATACGACGACCTGCTCATGGCAGTAAGTGACAACCTGCCGCTAAGGTACCCCAACCCGTTGGAGCTTGCCAAGGCGTATGATTTTGTTTCACAAGCGGACATGTTCAGGGGCAGAATAGGCATCGAACACTGGAATCTGCTCAGGTACTTCTTTAATAGTTTAGCTCAAGCCGCAGCCGTTTCACCGAAAACCTACAAGCCGTTCACGTTGATTTCGCCGCCCATCAGAGTCATGACGCTGTTCTGGACTAAAGGCAAACGAACAATGCTTAACAGTATCTGCGCAAAAATCGGCGCCCAATGCCACGTTAGCAAATATGAAGCGAAAACGATTTTCGTACCCTACCTCAAGATTATGCTGCAGCAAAAGAAGGCAGATTCACTGATTGATTGGCTAAAGCTTACACCTGAAGAAGTGACTTTCTTAATTGGCTTAAAAACGGCGGGGGCAAATGAAAAGAGGGCTGGTTTAAACACGACGGTTGTTTTAAACAAGAATGGCTTTAAGCTTCCACACGTCGAAAAAGACAAATTCGTTTTGCTACTCCGATTGGGACTGGATTACAGCCGTGAAAAGGGTCTTTACAGCATAAGAAACTACAACAACATGGACAAACTACGCGACACGCTGCAGGACATTTTGAAGGCAGAAGTATCCTTTACCCAAACCTGAGTTGTTTGCGGTACAATTTTGTTGTGCCCTTGCAACTATGGAGTTGCGCAACGAAGGAGTTACGGGTTAGCTGTGTATGCCTCAAGTGTACATGACTGGAAATCCGTGCCAGAGACAACTTGAAAAGGTTTCTACATCATTTTGTGTTCAGATACAAACAGAAAAATTTAATGGCACAAAAACCCATAAAGTAACATATGTCCAGCGAGTTTGCTAATTACCTTGCTGACTACCTAAAAAAAAGGTCAATCAACTACAAAAGATACCTTTTAACTGCACTCGAAAACAAAGACCACTGCATTTCAATATTGGCTTCACGTGAAGGAGTCATTAACGAGTCCAAGGACATTCGAAACTTGGAACTTTTATGTGACGCAAAAATTTTCGGGGAAAGATTGCAGTTCTCAAGGTCAGGTCGAAATGAATACAAAATCTTCTGTCTGACACAGTTAGGCTTAAAACTAGCAGAGGACCTCAAAAAAGACCGCATAGTAACAGCTAAGCAGACATAACAGAAACAGAGACCAAAAAGTGCCAACTAAAGGGGTCTTCGCTTCTGCTCGTTTGGTCTAACGTTCATTGCCTGAGCTTTTCTGCAAAGTCCTGCCCTTTTTTCGTCAACCGAAAAACCCTACACCGGTTGTCTCCATTGCACACAAACGTTGTTTCTTCAGAAAATATTTCTGCGTCTTTTAAGAATTCGCAATTTTTAATGTCTTGATCGGAAGCAGATTCGTTAAGGGAATCGGGGCACAAAAACTGCTTTTCTTCGTTGTCGAATGCGTTGAGAACATATTTCTCAAGGAGAAGGGCACGTTCAGCAATGTATCTTGTTAGGTACTCGTCTAATCCTGACATTTATGACCCTTAATATTATTCATTATTTTGTAAGAATTTAAATTTGTTTATGAATTGTTCATAATTTTTTATGAAAGCTATAGGTCCTTTCACAAACAAATCATAATGATGAATAAAGAAGGTAATTTGCGGCTGTTTTCCAACAGCCACTAACATACGTCGCCAATTTTAAATGAAAAATTGGATAATTACGGGCAGAAAGACAAGCGTTGTCACTGACATGAGCTTGATGAATATGTTCTGCCCGGGCCCCGCGGCGTCTTTCATGGGGTCGCCAACAGTATCGCCTATGACTGCTGCTGCATGTGCTGCACTGCCTTTTCCTCCGAAGTGCCCACTTTCAACGTGTTTCTTTGCGTTGTCCCATGTGTTTCCTACGTTACCCATGAAGAGACCCAACATCAACCCAACGATGATAGCGCCAGCCACCATACCAATCATGGCTGATGGCCCCAACGTTATACCCACAATAATAGGCGCCAATATAGCGACTGCCCCCGGAATGATTAGCTGCTTAAGGGCGTTATCAGCGGTGATTTTGACACATTGGGCGTAGTCGGGTTTGGCGGTTCCCTCAATTATGCCTGGAATGTGGCGGAATTGTCTGCGGATTTCTTTGACCATTCTGTCCGCGCCGTTGCTTACGCCTAAAACGACAACTGCAGTGAAGAAAGGCGGCATTGCTGCGCCGATTAGAATTCCCGCGAAGGTTCTAGGGTTAAGCAGGCTCAATACAGCGTCTTGTCCACCCGCGAACGTGGCGGCGTATGAGGTGAAAGCGGGCAACTGTGTGATAGTGACAAAGAAGGCGATTGCCGTTAAAGCTGCTGAGCCGTCGGCGAAGCCTTTACAGATTGATTTCATTGTGTTTCCGACTGAATCCAGCTTGTCGGTGATGTCTCGTACTTCAGGGGCTAGTTTTGCCTGTTCAGCTATACCAGCTGCGTTGTCAGTAATTGGTCCATAAGCGTCAGCAGCCACTACGACGCCTATGATTGAGAGCATGCCCACGGCTGAAATTGCTACGCCGTATACTCCGCCAAGCAAAAAGGCGGTCATTTCGGCGATGGCGATGAATATTATGGGAATAACTACGCTGTAGTGGCCCATTGAGAAGCCTTTAAGGATTGTCAATGCGGGTCCTTGTTCACATGCGGCAGCAGTGATTTTTGTAGGTTTAAAGCTGCTTGAAGTGAAATAATTGGATGTTTGACCAATGATTACGCCAACAACTAAGCCGCTTAATAGTGAAATGAACACTCCTGAGGATAGAGTTTCATACCAGCCCCAACCAAGAACACCCATTAGCACAAAGAAAGTTGCCACGGCAGTAACGATTGTAGCTATGACGGAGGCGCGGGTTAAGGCTTTTTCTGGGGAACCTCTAACGGTGAAGGTTGTACATATTGATGAGATAATGCCGACTCCAGCGATGACTAAGGGAAGCAAGACCCACTCCATGTTTGGGATTCCCGGCGAAGACTGAAATTCTGGAAGCACTGCACCAAGAATCATTGTTGCAATAATTGCGCCAACATACGACTCGAACAAGTCAGCGCCCATTCCTGCAACATCCCCAACGTTGTCGCCGACGTTGTCTGCGATTACGCCGGGGTTTCTAGCGTCATCTTCAGGAATGTGTTCTTCGACTTTGCCTACAAGGTCGGCACCTATGTCGGCGGCTTTAGTGAATATGCCCCCGCCAACGCGGGCAAATAATGCGACAGTGCTGGCGCCGAAACTGAAACCTATAACTTCATTTACAACTGTTGGTGCAGTGACAGCATCTAAGCCGCCGAATAATGTAAAGACACCCATTACCCCTAAAAGGCCGATGCCCATAATGCCAAAACTAAGAACGGTTCCGCCTCTGAAGGCGATGTCTAAAGCTTTTGATAACCCTTTGGTTCTTGCAGCGTTCGCAGTTCTTGAGTTGGATCGAACTGCAATGTTTAAGCCTATGAAACCGGTTGAGGCTGAACAGACTGCACCAATCACGTAAGAGATTGCCATCAGGGGTGTCACAAAGAGGGCGATGCATATGGTGAGGACTACTACGATTACGGCTATAACTGTGTATTGTCGTTTTAGGTAAGTGGAGGCGCCTTCTCTGATGTATGCAGAGATTTCTTTCATTTTGTCGGTGCCTTCATCTTGCTTGAGAATTTTCCAAGAAGTAAAAATTACAAATAGTATTGAAAGAAGACCAGCTAGTGTTATAAACAAAGATAGACCAAAGGTGCCTACCATTATGTTCCCCCTTGCTTGCAATAGTTCTGCGTAGTGTCCGCTCGTCCAATATAAACTTATTTAATAAATGTCTACAGCATTCACGAAAAAACAAATAACTTTGAATAAAAACATCTCGGTTATGAAAAACTGTCGCGGATACAGCGTTTATAGACACAGAAACGCAATGTCCTTCGGACAGCAAGACAGAAAAAAAGACACCCGTTCAGCATCTTTGTTAATGAGTACGTCAAAGTTGTTTCTTCGCATATTTAATCTCCTAAGTAAGTACTGCTTTTTTACGTTTGTTCAGTTCTTATGGCTCTGGAATAGCAGAGAAGTGAACAAAGGAAGAAAAAGCACATAAAACGGTTTCGTACTTAACAAAAAATCAACCGTACGAACAACAACCCGCATAAAGGATACATACGGAAAACGGTATTCCGGACAGCGTAGTTTTGGCATAACATTATATAGTTGAATGTTTGTACAGAAATCCATTGAAAATAAGCGTTAAAATGTACAAACATACAAAAAAGTGATTATGATGAGCGAACGTGTACAAAAAAACAGCTCCTACTTAAATGGCAAATCAACCGTCGGAACAAACACCCGCCTCAAAGACACAAACACCCTAAGCGGAATGTGTCCAATATGCATCCGCGACTGCCCAGTTCTCTGCGAAATCAGCCTCTCCGCGTTTCGAGGACATGAAGCCCTCTACCCAGAACCTATTCAATTCGGTTCAAGCACCGCCGGCGCACTCAAAAACTTCGGCTTAGACTGGAGCCACTTCAGCATCCAAGCCGGCTTATTCGAAGCTCAAGGCATCAGAGAAAGCAGCGAAGACGCAATATTCCCCAAAGTCAACGTGGAAACTCAAGTTGGCGGCATGCCGCTTAAGCTTCCAGTCTTGACAGGCGCTTTCGGTTCGACCGAAGTTGCTCGAGTCAACTGGGAAGGCTTAGCGACAGGCGCAGCTTTGGCAGGCGTATCCATAACTATCGGCGAAAACGTCGTAGGCATGGACACTGAATCAAAGCTTGCAAGCGGCAAGGTGATGGCCTCCCCAGAACTAAAACGTAGAGTGGACCTGTTCCGCAAGTTCTGGGATGGAAAATATGGCGATGTCATCGTCCAGACAAACGTGGAAGACCAAGAATTAGGCATAGACGTTTATGCGTTGTCTCAGCTTGAAGTCAACATAATCGAGCGCAAATGGGGGCAGGGAGCAAAAGCTATAGGTGGCGAAGTACGCATCAAAGACCTACAGAAGGCCATCCTGCTCAAGAAACGCGGCTACATCGTCATTCCTGACCCTGAAGACCTTACAGTCCAAGAAGCCTTCAGAAACGGGGTATTCAACACCTTCGAACGACACAGCAGAGTAGGCATACCTAAAGAGAAAAACTTTATCGAAGACATCGAATGGCTACGCAAACTAGGCGCCAAAAAAGTGTTTTTGAAAACCGGCGCATATCGCCCCTCTGCAGTGGCTTACACGATGAAGTTTGCTTCAGAAGCTAAAATTGACGCATTAAGCTTCGACGGTGCAGGCGGAGGCACAGGCATGAGTCCAGTTCCCATGATGGACGAGATGAGCATACCTACCGTTTATCTACAAGCCATAGTTCTCAAATGCGCGCAGATACTTAAAAAGAAAGGGAAACATGTTCCCGACTTAGTTATGGCTGGAGGATTCATCGAAGAAACCAGCATCTTCAAGACAATAGCCCTAAGCAACTTTGGAGAGGGATCATTAGTGAAAGCTGTTCTGATGGGACGTTCGCCGATTACGGCTGCGATGAAATCCAGCTACTTTAAGCAGCTTGCAGCTGAAGGCAGACTACCTAAACAGTTCGCAGACCGCTTTGGCACCACACCAGACAAGTTCTTCATCACCACACCTGAACTAAAAGCAAAGTACGGGGCACGGTTTGGCGAAATCCCCTTGGAAGCCATAGGCGTCTACACATACTTAACGGACCGCGTGGGGGTTGGTTTGAAGCAGTTGATGGCGGGTAACCGCAAGTGGAAACTAAACTTGCTTGGCAGAGGCGACTTGATGAGCCTTTCCGAGTTAGCGACCAAGGTCACGGGTATCCCGTTGGCAAGTGAAGTTGAGAAGGATGCTGTCGAGGCAATCCTCGAATAAGCACTATCCACCTTCTTCTTTTTTCCAGCGTACTGTTAAGCGGCTTGTTTTAGTTTTTCAAGGTCTTTGAAAAGTGTTAAGTGGTCCTTTAAGTGCCCCACAACCAAAAAGTTCTTACGCACATGTTCCTTGCCGTTGGCACCCATCTGCTTGGCTTCAGCAGGATGCTTAAGAAGGTAGAGCGTTTTCTCCGCTGCCTGGTCCACCGTGTCAACCAAATAACCCGTTTTGCAGTCTAAAATTTGAAGCGGAATCCCACCAACTTTCCGACCAACAACGGGCACCTTTTTCCACAACGCTTCCGCCACAGTCAACCCAAAGCCTTCCCGTGTGGAAAGCTGCAGAGCAACCTGGGAGGCTCGTTGGAAAGCGTTTACTTCCAAATCGTTAACTCCTTTCAGGTCGGTGAGCAAGTGAACGTCGGGGTCTTCGCCGATGTGCCGAGCCGTCTTTTCCAGATACAGCCAGCCTTCAGGGTCGTCAGTTGCCATTCCTGCAATTAGGAGAAGCTGAACCTGCGGCATTTCCTTTTTCACCATGCGGTACACATCAACCGCCCCCAACGGGTCTTTCCATGGGTCAAAGCGGGCAACCTGAGTGATAATTGGCCTGTCAGGATGTACACCAAACTTCTCCAAAATACCTCTTACGGTGTCGTCAGAGAGGTCTTTGTTTTTTTCATTTAGAGGATTAATTGAAGGGGGGCTGACCTGAATTTCGGGAACGTTAAGGCTAGGCATAACGTATTCTTTAGCCGTGAAAATCGCGCCCTCATAACGCCTGATGTACTGTTCCAGAAACGCCCAGACAGATAAATTAGGGGTGGAAAGGTCAATGTGGCAGCGCCAAATCCATTCACTATTTTGCTTTTTCTGAAAATTGATCAAAGCAGCGGGCTGATTATCATGAACCACAACAAAGTCAGTGTCCAGAACAATAGACTCAGCGTTTGCCTTGTTGTAGTCAAGGTAAATTCTTTCTTCCTCTTCAGTTAAAGGCACATTCATGCCTTGCAGGGCGTTGTGGATTTTTTTGGTCACGTTAAAAAAGTCAAAAGCACCCTGAAGCACTTCCCAACGAACATCTAACCCGATGTCCTTCATAAGGGGAACCATGCTGTTTAGAATCTCTGCCACTCCGCCCCCGAAAGCTGTGGAGTTCACGTGAGTTACGGATTTCTGCTTCAAGGATTCAGCCAAGGCTTTTACCGAATTGATTTCTTCTTTGCCAACGATTTTGGTGTAATCATCCAGTTTTATGGGTTTTACAAGTTCTACACGCATAGTCTTGTGCCTTCAAACATCCAAAGAAGCCGACAAAGCTAATATTAAACAATCGACACTAATAAGTTTGTCACAGTTTTGCACGCTGACAACAGCACACCCTAACAGATATTTTAACGGTTACGTCAAATGAGGAACGCAGATGAAAATTGGAGCTAACTGCCAAAAAGAAAACTGCGAATTCACTGTCTGGGCACCCTACCACAACAAAGTCAGCTTAGTTGTAAATCAAGAGCAGCCAATACCAATGAACAAAGACCTAAAGGGCTACTGGAAGCTAACCCTCAAAGGCATCAGATCTAACACACAGTACCGCTACAAGATAGACCAAAAAGGCATGAAGCCTGACCCTGCCTCACATTTTCAGCCACAAGGCGTTTTTGGCGCCTCCGCTGTTGTTGACCACCACGCCTTCAATTGGAACGACAAAACTTGGAGTGCCCCAAACCTTGCCGACATGGTTCTTTATGAGCTGCATGTGGGAACCTTCACCAAAGAAGGCACCCTAAGCGCAATCGTACCGCGCATAAAGCAGCTTTCCGAGTTAGGCGTGAACGCGTTGGAGCTTATGCCCGTGACGCAGTTTTCAGGGGAACGCAACTGGGGCTATGACAGCGTCTTCCCCTTCGCCGTGCAAAACACCTATGGCGGTCCCTTGGAGCTCAAAAGGCTCGTTCAAGCCTGCCACGCAAGCGGGGTTGCAGTGGTTTTGGATGTTATTTATAATCATGTTGGTCCTGAAGGTAGCTGTCTGGCGGATTTTGGCCCCTACTTTCTTGAAAGCCGCATAACGCCGTGGGGGTCAAGCATAAATTTTGACGGAAAAGACTGCAGGGAGGTTCGTAACTACTTTTTGGAGAACGCCCTTTTCTGGTTTGAAAACTACCATGTCGACGCTTTGCGGTTGGATGCTGTTCACGCCATCATGGATGTCAGCCCCAAGCACATTCTAAAGGAAATGTCAGAAACAGTCGATGCCTACTTGAAACAGCGACATAAAAAAGGGTACCTTATTGCGGAAACAAACCAAAACGACCAAATACTCATCCAGCCCCGAAGCGCGGGGGGTTTTGGGTTAGATGCACAGTGGCTAGACGATTTCCATCACGCCCTGCACGCATTGGTCACAGGGGAAAAAGCAGGGTACTATGTGGATTTTGGCCACGTAAGCGACCTAGCGAAAGCCTTGCATAAAGGGCTTGCTTATTCGGGGCAGTTTAGCCCGTTCTTTGAAACCAAACAAAGCACCTCATCAAAGCAGGTTTTGCCTGAACGATTGGTGGTTTTCTCGCAAAACCATGACCAGATAGGAAACCGCGCCCGTGGGGAGCGCCTAGTCGGCTTGGCGGGGTGGGAGGCAGCAAAACTGGCTGCGGCACTGGTGATTTTGTCGCCTTACGTTCCGCTGCTGTTTATGGGGGAAGAGTACGGTGAGCAGGCACCGTTTTTGTATTTCACGAGTTTTTCTGACCAAACCTTGGCGGATAAGGTGCGAAAGGGCAGACGAAAAGAACACCAAGAAGAGGCGTCTTTTTCAGAAATCCCTGACCCGCAGAGCATCGACACGTTTATGCGTTCCAAGATTAATTGGGAACAACGCAGCAGAGGAGCAAGCCAAAAAATGCTGGAATACTACCAGAGGTTACTGCAGGTGCGAAAGCATCTTCACGGCAAAAGTTCAGAGCAAAATTTTCGTATGGAAGTGGCGGAAGGCGAAACAGAAGGAGTCCTGCTTATGTCGCGAGAGGGTGCTTGGGGGTTGGTTGCCAACTTCAATAGCCACGAAGTGAAGACGGCGTTGGGGTCTGCACAGAGGGGCTTTGTGAAGGTTTTGGATTCGGCGAATACTGCTTGGGTGGGGCAGGGTGCAGTGCAGCCCAAAAAACCAGTTTCCCGACAGGTTTTGGTGGCGCCTTTAAGTGTAGCAGTTTATGCTAACGCGGACTTGGTGAAGGTCTTTGAGTGAAAAATACATCTGCATTCATGGACATTTTTATCAGCCGCCACGTGAAAATCCTTGGCTGGAAGAGGTGGAAGCCCAAGAAGCCGCACACCCTTACCACGACTGGAACATGCGCATAGCCGCGGAGTGTTATGCACCTAACTCAGTTTCCCGCATCATGGATCCCCAAGGACGCATAATCGGGCTGGTAAACAACTACTCGCAAATCAGCTTCAACTTTGGTCCCACGCTACTGTACTGGATAGAGAAACATGACCCTGAATTGTACAAGTCGATTCTGGAAGCCGACAAAGAAAGCATGAAAAACTTTTCTGGACACGGCTCAGCCATCGCGCAGGTCTACAACCACATGATTATGCCCCTCTCCAACCGAAGAGACAAAGAAACCCAAGTGAAGTGGGGCATACAAGACTTTCAGGCACGGTTTAGGCGGTTTCCTGAGGGCATGTGGCTACCTGAAGCCGCAGTGGACAACGAGACGCTTGAGGTTTTAGCGGAAAACGGCATAAAATTCACCATTCTTGGTCCACTTCAAGCCAAAAACGTAAGGAAAATCGGCGAAGAAAAATGGACCAACGTGTCGGAGGGAAGAATAGACACAAAAAAGGCGTATTTATGCAGGTTAGCTTCGGGTAAAACCATAAACGTATTCTTCTATGACCGCACGGCATCAAACGAGGCAGCTTTTGGTTCCGCGCTTTCCAACGGCGAGTTTTTTGGGAACATGCTTTTGTCCCGGTTCAAGAGGGGAAACACAACAGGCTTAGAGAGTTTAGCCTCCGATGGAGAACTCTATGGGCACCACCACGCCCACGGCGACATGAGCTTAGCCTACTGCCTCTACTACATTTCTGCAAACAAACTGGCTCAAATCACGAATTTTTCGGAGTTTTTGGAAAAGTTCCCTCCAGAACACGAGGTTGAAATTATCGAGAACACGTCCTGGAGCTGCAGCCATGGGGTTGAGCGGTGGCGAAACGACTGCGGAGACAGCACAGGAACACACCCCACTTGGCATCAGGCATGGCGTAAACCGCTTCGTGAAGCTATGGATTGGCTTAGGGATTTGCTTGCACCCAGTTTTGAGGCAGAAGCAGGAAAATACCTCAAAGACCCCTGGGAGGCTCGGAACGAGTACATCCAAGTGATTTTGGATCGGTCACGGGAGAACGTTGACAAATTCCTCGCCGACCAAGCCAGCAGGGAACTCAGCGAGGAGGAGAAGCGGCGGGTTATGAAGCTGCTTGAGATGCAAAGACAAACCTTGCTTATGTACACCAGTTGCGGCTGGTTTTTTGAGGAAATTTCAGGCATAGAAACCACGCAGGTCATGATGTATGCGGCAAGAGCGATGCAGCTTGCCAAAGAAACGTTTGGAACAGAGCTTGAACCCGAATACGTTAACAGGCTAAAACAGGCGCCGAGCAACCGTCCTGAATATGGGGATGGCGCAAAAATTTACGAGTTATTTGTGAAGCCTGCCATGACGGATTTAACGAAGATAAGCGCATTAAACATCATCTCGAACCTTCTTTTAGGAAACTCTCAGTCGTCCAACTCGTCCATGGCGGCTTCCAGCCGCAGCTTTGAGGTCACTTTAGAGGAATTGGAGAAGCGAGAAAGCGGAAAGTTCCGTTTGGCGCTGGGTCGCCTACGGGTTTTTTCACGGATAACGTTAGATGAAGACGTTTTCGGTTGTGCCGCTGTTTGGTTAGGTGACCATAATGTTTCCTGCGGGTCATACTGCCGCATGCCGCCTGAAGCCTACAGCGCCATGAAAGTGGAAATTCGGGACAGCTTTGAGAAAGGGCAAATAAATGAAGCCATCCAGCTTATGCCCAAACATTTTGGCTCAAACACCTACAGCCTCAAAAACATGTTCAAAGACGACCAGAAACGCATCTTGGGCTTTGTAATTGAAGACGGCATCAAAAAGGCAGCGGGACTCTACGACATTGTATACCATGACAATTCGGCGTTGATGCGCTTCATGAAAGACATCAGGTTCCCCATTCCCCACGCCTTCAAAGCCGCCGCCAACGTCATCGTGAACAATGGAATCACCCAGGTGCTTTCGGAGAAAGAGTTTGATGTGGAGGCGCTTCAACGGTTAATTGACGACGCAAAACACATGGATGTAGACATCGATTTGGAGCTTTTTGCACTTAAAGCCAACGAGAGAATCGCAACAGAATTCACAGAGCTTGCGCAGGCACCCGAACAGATTGAGCTTGTTTTGAGGATTAGTCAAACGGTGAAGGCAGTTAAAGCGTTGCCTATTCATTTGAATTTGTGGTTTTCACAAAACATCGCTTTCAAGATTGCGCATGGCCATTACAGAGAACAAAAAGAAAAGAAAGACGACCCAAACGCTCAGGCGTGGGTTGCAGCGTTTAGGCAGCTTTGTGATTTGATTGGAATACGGTTGGAGTAACGTGAAAAGCCCGTTCGCCGCGCAACGCGTGCAGTTTAGCAGCAAGTTTGGCTTTGACCAACTCCAAGAGGTGCTGCCGTACCTGACTAAGCAGGGAACCTGCATCAGCAGACAAAGAAACCGAAAAGAAGCTAAGCAGAGTGGGACAGAATTGGCTATGGATGCGACAAAATTGTGGGCGCAGCGTCCAGTAGCACTACAAATTTATGGTGACGCGACATGACAACAACGGCGAAGCGGGCAAGCGGCGTTTTTCTGCATGTTACTTCGTTGCCTTCCGCTTTTGGCATCGGCGACCTTGGCCCTGAAAGCTACAAGTTCGCAGACCGGTTGGTTTCGCTTAAACAGCAGTTTTGGAGTGTGCTGCCGCTTAATCCCACCAGCCCCACCGAAGGCAACTCCCCCTACAAAACCGACTCAGCCTTCGCCGCAAACCCCCTGCTCATCAGCCCCGAAAAGCTATCCGAAGAAGGCTTAATCACCAAACCCCAAATGGAAAACGCACGCCTCAAGGCAACAAACAAAGTAGATTTTGTGGCTGCAGAAAAAACAAAAACGGCGCTCCTTAACCACGCTTTCCAAGCTTTTTGCAAATCGAAAAATAAGGCGCTGACAGGGGCGGCGGATTTTGAACAGTTCCAACTGGAGATGTCGGGTTGGCTAAATGACTATGCCCTCTACAAAGCGCTCGCCAGCAAAAGCGGCGAACCATGGTATCTGTGGCCTGGACCGTTGCGCAACCGTGAACCCCAAGCACTAGTCAGGCATGCCGAAAGCCTCAAGGAGCAGGTAGAGCAGGAGAAGTTTGTTCAGTACACTTTTTTTAGCCAGTGGCAGGCGCTAAAAGAGTACTGTAACAAGCGGGGGGTGAAGATTTTTGGGGATTTGGCGTTTTATGTGAGTTTGGAGAGTGCAGATGTTTGGGCGCACCCTGACCTGTTTAAGCTCAACAAGCAGCTCATGCCCCAGTTTATCGCGGGGGTTCCGCCTGACTACTTTAGCAAAACAGGGCAGTTGTGGGGCACGCCCATATACAAATGGCGACGGCTTGCTGAGACACAGTTTGAGTGGTGGATTAGCCGGTTAGAGCATAACCTGAAGTTTTGTGATGTGCTGCGGTTTGACCATTTCCGCGGGTTTGTGGCTTACTGGCAGGTTCCCGCCCACGCTAAAACCGCCAAGACAGGCCGCTGGATAAGGGCACCCACAAAAACCTTCTTTAACAAAGTCAAAGAGCACTTTCCAACGTTGCCATTTATCGCCGAAGATTTAGGCTACATAACCAAACCCGTCCACAAAGTCATAAGCTGGCTGGGGCTTCCAGGCATGAGGGTGCTGCTTTTTGCTTTCGGCGGCTCCGCAGCTAATCCGCATCGCCCTGAAAATCACGTTTCAAACGCGGTGGTTTACACTGGAACGCATGACACAAACACGGTGAGGGGCTGGTTTACTCAGGAAGCAGACGCCAAAGCAAAGCGGAAAGTCTTTGCTGAGGTGGGACGGGAGGTTTCAGAGACGCAGGTTAGCTTTGAATTTGTCAAAATGGCGCTATCATCTAAGGCGCGGCTAAGCATTGTGCCACTCCAAGACGTCTTAGGGTTGGGGTCAGAGGCACGCATGAATTTTCCAGCGCGGCAAAGCGGCAACTGGCTGTGGAGAGTCACCGCAGAGCAACTGGCAAGCGAGAAGCTAAACGAGTTTGGGCAAGCAGCAAAGCAAGCAAACCGCGGCTGACCCTGTCAAAGGGGTATTACAAGAGGTCGCCCGACGTATTTTTCCACGTTCACGGGGAGCCCATAGACGGCTTCGATGTTTTTGGGGGTGATGACGCTGTGGTCGCCCGCGGCGAAGATTTTGCCGTCTTTAAGCAGCAGAAACTTGTCTGAGTACCGCAGTGCAAGGTTGAGGTCATGCATTGTGAGAATAGCGGTTAAGTCGGTTCGTCTAACCACATCCACAAGTGTTGCCATGATGCGGTGCTGATTACAAAGGTCCAAGCTGCTTGTGGGTTCATCAAGAAGCAAAACTTTGGGTTCCTGCACTAATGCACGTGCTAACTGGACTTTTTGCAGTTCCCCGCCGCTCACTTCATCAATGTACTTAAGCGAGAGCGCATCTAAGCCAAGACAGTTCACTGCGTCTTTGGTGATTTCTATGTCTTTGCTTGAAACATCCCACGTGATGTGGGGTTTTCGTCCCAGCAGAACCGAATCAAAAACCGTGATTTTTGAAACGTCCGCCCGCTGAGGGACATACCCCACCCGCTTGGCGACTTCAACACGTTTCATTTTGTGGATTTCTTCGCCGTCCACCATAACGGTGCCTCGTCGAGCCTTCAGCAGCCCATTGAGGCATTTGAGCAGGGTGGATTTGCCCACGCCGTTGGGTCCCAGTATGGTGAGGATTTCGTGTGCATCCACCTCCATGTGGATATCTTTGAGCACGGAGGGGCCGCTTTTGTAGGAAAATTCTATGTCTCTTACGTTCAACTTCATTTTCTATACCCCCGAATGAGTATGTACATGAATAAGGGTCCACCCATGAAGGCTGTGATTACGCCCACAGGCAAAACCAGAGGGGAAATTATGGTTCTGGCTAACGTGTCAGAAACAACTAAAATTAAACCGCCGACTAACGCGGAGGCGGGCAGCACAAAGCGGTTATCAGAGCCTATTACGCGTCTAACCATGTGGGGCGCCAGTAAACCCACGAATCCGATGATGCCCATCAAAGAAACTATCAGAGCAGCAACGACGGAGGCAAGCACCATGCCCACGGTGATGTGTCGGTTGACGTTAACGCCCAGACTGTTGGCGGTGTCTACGCCGGCGTCGATGGCGTTGTAGTTCCAGCGGTTGTACAGGAAGTAAATGAGCACAGGGGTAGACGCGGCTACAACTAAGGTTAAGCTGTCCCAGGTTATGCGGCTTAAATCTCCAAACGTCCAGTAAATAATGGAGGCTATTTGTACGTCGCTGGCAAAATATTGCACCGCCGTTAGTCCCGCGGCGAAAATGGAGCCCAAAACCACCCCTGACAACACGATGGATTCAGGTGAAACCTTGGTTAACCGTGTCAACCCTAAAATGACGGCGGTGGAAATTAGGCAGAAGCAGAAGGCACACAATGTTACAGTGTATTGATTGCTTACGATAACGGCATCTTTGGAGTTGCTATAAAACGCTCCCGCGCCCAGAACAACTATGGCGAAGGCGGCTCCAAACGCCGAGGCTTGGCTAAGCCCAAGCGTGTAGGGTTCACAGAGCGGGTTTTTAAGCAGACACTGCATGACAGCACCGGCAAGGGCAAGCATAGCTCCCGCAATTACTGCTACTAACACGCGAGGTAAACGGATGCTCCATGCGATTCCGCTTTGGCTGGCGATTTGCTCCAAAACCTCAGACAGAGACAGATTCGCCGAACCTATGCTTAACGCTATGAGGGAAACTACGATTAAGACGATGGCGCAGACAGTTATGAAGAGGATTTTTCGCCCAACGTATTTTGAGTATCCTGAAGAACCAGGTTTCGTTGAGCCGTCAGCCTGTTTTTGGGTCATTATATGCTGCTTCCGTTAGGTGTAGGTTTACGTGCAAAGATTATCTCAGAAAAAGCATCCACCGAAACTATTTCCTGCACTTCGAGTCCCGCTTGCTTGAGCTTGTCAAGGTATGCTTCCCGTTCGACTATTGGACCAGCCGAGTGCGCCTTGCTACCCAGTTGTTTACCTTCAAACGCCAAAAGGTTCCAGTCCAAAGTTTTAAGGGCACCTTCGCGGTCCGAGTCTTTAAAGCGGCGAAGCACAACATCCCCGCCTGGCTTTACTGCGTTGACAATTTTTGGGATAAGGGTGGGGTCGCTGCAGCTTTGGTTAAACGACGAGAAGACAACATCGTAATCTTGACCTATGCTGTCGTGATAGAAGTCCCCAGGCAAAATGTGGACGTTTTGGACGTTGTATTCTTCAACGTATTTGCGGGTGACAGATACGACGCGGGGCAGGTCAAAAATGAAGGCTTCCAACTGGGGGTTGAGCGCTGTGAAGGCAATGGCGTAAAGACCGTGCCCGCCGCCAAGGTCTAAAAGGCGCCGCCAGGTTTGCCAGTTGACATGCGGTTTTACGGCGTTTATGGTGTCGGAAACTGAGCCTGCCTGCGCCCACTCCGCGATGCTAAACAGCCAGTTCTCACCAAAGAGTTCTGTTCTTTCCTGCATAATGGGCCCGTTTTTGAGTAGGATTGGCAGCTGGGTCCAGCGGTCGGCGCTTCTTTTCATGTTGTGAAGAGTATGGGTCAAGTAATGTTCGGAGGAGGGCGTAAGGTAGGTTTGAGCCAGTGGCGTGTTACCGTAGGCATCGCCAGATTTTGCCAGCACGCCCATCTCGACCAGTGCATCACAAAACATGACGGCCATGGCTTCATTGTAGTTGAGGGCGTGGGCTAATTCGTGTGCTGTTTTTGGAGTGACTGTATGTTCAAAGAGGTTTGAGTCCCAAGCGGTGGTGAGCAGATAAAACCGCTCTAAGCCCTGCAGCGCATTCTCCATTAAGGCTGCAAAGGCTTTTGAGCGGATAGATGGAGGGGTTAGTAGCGTTTTGGGGTCTTTCATGGCTGTTGTTTCTCCGCTTGTCTTTATTTGAGAGCTACTGGCCCGAACTCGCCGGTGAGTTGAACCATCTGGTCATATAGGGGTGCACCGCAAAGGAAGGTGTAGATTTCGTCGGCTTTCTGCGGGGGGTTTATGTCTGCAAACTGGTCAGGGTAAAGAACCGTACCTACATAGTAAGCGTCCGATAATGCTACGTCAAAGTTGAGGGCGTACCAGTTGTAGCCCATCAAGCCGTAGACACAGTTGTTTTTTATGGCATCTAGCTGCTCGTACACGTCAGCGTGGTCGTTTACGTCTTGTTGACACAGGCTTAACCCGTTATGGTCAACAAAGAGTACGTCGGGGTTTAACCCTGGAAGCGCTTCCATGTCTATGTTTACAACTTGGGTGCTGTTTTGAGCCATATCAGGGGTTATGACGTTTTTTGAGCTGGTCATGGTGAATGGCGAGTAGAAGGCGCTTGTTGAAGTGAAGCCGTGAAGTCCACGTGAGGAGAGTCCGCCAATGTACACGGTTGGTTTTTGTGAGTCGGGTATGTTAGAGGTCCGAGTTTGGAGGTCGCTCATCAATCCGCTGACGTAGTTTATGACTGCCGTGGCTCGGTCTTCCTTATGCAACACTTGCCCCATAAGGGTAAGGCTATCGTAAAAGGTTTGAACACTGTCGGGGGTATCGAGACCACCATAGACGATACCGACGACGGGTATTCCAAGTTGGCTCTGCAAGGAGTCAAGGTTTGAAGTGGCAGTGTCAGTGATGAAGACCACATCGGGGTTTTGGGCTGCGATTAGTTCTGGGTCGCCGCCAAACTGCGGACCAATAACTGGCAAATTCAAGTACTCAGGGTGCGCCATAGCGTAGGGGCGTCCATCAAGGGGGTTTTCTATTTGTTCAACTCCACAAACTAAGTCACTTGTATATAGGTAGGTGATTAGCCGTAGGGCGCCGTAATTTAATCCAACAATACGGGACACATCGTTAGGTACGGTTACAGTTCTTCCTGCCATGTCCGTCACCTGATGGGTCGGTTGCGGAGTCTCTGAGGGTGAAGGGAACGTTGAAGGAGCAGGAGATGCGGGTTGGTAGTAGGTTAGGGCGACACCCGCGGAAGCCACGATGATAACTATGCATACGATGGCGTAGATTGCGGCTTTATTCATTTGCGTCACCTGCTTTTTGAGTTGCTTGGGATTGCTCAAGCACAAAACTTGTAACTGCCTCGATGCTTGGAAGAGTTAAGTCAAGCGCCGTGCCCGTTAATCCGTTTTCCAGTATGGATTGGTTGTAGGGTAAAATTCCAATTACCCGTTCTTTTCCGACACTATTTACTAGTTTGTCGGCGAGGGCATCGGGTACTTTGTTGAGGATAAAGTAAACGGATTTAGCGGCTTCTTTTGCCATGTCAGTAATTTTTTGGGACAGCTTTATCGACTCGTAAGAGGGGTCCAGTACAGCTAAAACCAAGTCGACACTACCGGCAACGCCTCGGCCTAGGTGTTCCACGCCCGCTTCGGTGTCGATGATGGCTACGTCTTTGGGTCCAAGTTGGAGGTGGCTGAGGAATTCGCGGGATAAACCGCCCATGGGGCAGGCGCAGCCTTCTCCGAAATGTTTGACTTTTCCTATCTGAAGCAGGTATAGACCTTTGCCGTTTTGGGAAACGTAGTCTGGGGGTATGTCGTCGATGCGCCAAGTCTCAGTGAAGAGAGGCTCTTTTTCGCCCTCGGAACGTTTTGCCCACATTCGCTGGAAAACGGCTTTTTTGCCGCCGATTTGCTCCATGAGTTCGAGGGGGTCTTTTAAGCCAAGTTGGGCGCTTAGGCCATAGTTTGATTCATCGGTGTCTACGACTATAACGCGGTATCCTTTGGTTTGGAGGTTTTTTGATAGGAGAGAGGCGAGAGTGCTTTTGCCGCTGCCGCCTTTTCCACATATGAGGAGTTTCATGCCTGACCACCGCAAGTGTTACTTTTTTACAGAAAAGTAGCACTATTTAAAGTATTACTTTATAAAAAAACAGTAACACCATCAAAACCAGCAAAAATAGCAAAGAATAATGGCGCCGGGGAAGGGATTCGAACCCCTGCGAGCACGAAGCCCACTAGCTGGCTTGCCCTTTGTGCAGTTTTGGATCTCGAGGCTAGCGCGATAACCACTCCGCCACCCCGGCATAGCTGACAATTAGATGCGGCTTTGGGCTAAAAACGTTTCACTCCACCACAACCATTCACACACAACCCAAGCAAAGAAAGGCGCAAAAACAACTGCAAACACAAAGCCACCCCAGCAGCTGAATGAACAACATTACCACACGCAACTCAACCAACGCCACTCAGACAGAAATTTACCATACCCGAATCCCCTTCAAAAAAACCAAACCAAACCTGACGACATACCTTAAGTAGAGTCTATTAAGATAACAAAACGGATGGATGCATCTTGCAGAAAAAAATTCTAACCGCAATATTGACTTTCATGCTACTGGCAACAACAATAGGCATGGTCATCCCCCAAGCAGCTGCCTACAACCTTCGCAGACCAATCCGGCCTACCCCCACAACTGCCTACCCGTCAACCGTATCTTTCTCAGGATACACCTGGTACATCGAAAACACACAACAACCCTGCAATCCGGGACCAAACTACTGGTCAAACAACCCCGAAAACGTGTGGGTCGACGAAAACGGCTGGCTACACCTCAAAATCACCCAGCGAAACGGAAAATGGTACTGTGCGGAACTGACAACAATTCAAACATTAGGCTACGGCACCTACGCCTTTTACCTTGCAAGCAGAACCGACAATCTGGACAAAAACGTAGTTTTAGGCTTATTTGCCTACAAAGACGACACCCACGAAGTCGACATTGAATTCTCCAAATGGGGCATAACAAACTACCAAAACGGCTGGTTCACTGTACAGCCGCCACCCTATATAGATGGCAAAAACCAGAAAGCCTTCAACTTTGAACTAAGCGGGGACTACACCACACACTACTTCACTTGGAGCCAAAGGTCAATATATTTTGAAAGCTTCCATGGACACTACCCAGTAGGCACCCAACCACAAGGAAACGTTATAGAGTCATTCACCAGCTACCAACGCGTAAGTGCCCAAGGAGTCAAAGCCCACATTAACCTCTGGCTATACAAGGGACTCGCCCCCTCTGATGGCTTGCCCACTGAAGTAGTCATAAAAAGCTTTACCTACACACCCTAACCAACCACACCTTTTTTATCAAAAGGCTATGTGCGGACTTTGATGGCGTCCAAACCGCCTGACCGCTGAAGCTTCTGCCACTTCTTCTCCTTACCAATAAGTGCTTTAACCACTGAAATAATCGTCACAATGTCAATGAATTGCTTGTAGATGAACACAAAAAACGGCGAGTAAACCGCCAACCCACTCCCTTCATTATCGATGGACAGGGCAAGCAGCGAAACAAACAACTGGATCAGCAGAAACATAACCACCATGCGGGCAAACAGCAAAAAACCGCCCGTTAAGGCAAGCACTAGACCTGAACTGAGCGCGATGAAGCTGGCGAGCGGATTGAAAAGCGAAAACAGCATAATCGGAAACACAAAGCTGTGCAACGCGCCATAACGGGGGTTCCCAAAAATGTCCTTATGCTTAAGCAAAGTCTGGAAGGTTCCTGTGCCCCAGCGGATTCTTTGCCGGTAAAGAGCTTTCCAAGAGGAGGGCACTTCAGTGTATGCGTGAGCTGCGGAGCTTGAGCTTACGGCGCCCCGGGTTTTTAGCAGCTTGATGGTTATGTCAAAATCTTCCGTTAACGTGTCTGTGTCATAGCCACCCACGGCGGCAACACGTTCCTTTTTGAATGCTCCAAAGGCTCCAGGAATCACCATAACGGCTCCGAAAAGAGCAAAGGCGCGCCTTATGGTGTTTATTGCCATTATGTACTCTAGTTCCTGAATTTTTGTCAAGAGCGAATTGCTGTTAAGCACCTTGATGTTGCCCGCGACGGCTACGTTGTTGGGGTTGCTTGCCATGGCTTTGACAATCATGTTTACAGCGTCTCTAGTGACCATGCTGTCAGAGTCAATGGTGATGACAATTTCCCCTTTGGCAAAAAGAAGCCCATAGTTAAGGGCGGATGCTTTGCCTCCGTTGGGTTTTGTAATGACTCTAACGCCTTGTTTTTCGTAGCCTGAAGCCACAAACTTTGTTAGGTCAGTTGAGCCATCGTCGATTACGATGATTTCTTTGTTTTCGTATTTGAGGTTTACCAAGCTGTTTAAGGTGCGGGATATCACGGTCTGCTCGTTATAAGCTGGAACAAGAAGGGTCACCAGCGGTTTGGTGTTACTTTCAGCAAGGTTGTCTTCCATCCCTTTGAATTTGGCTGCAGGAATTATCGGGTAGGAAGTTATGAAAAACGCAATGCTAAAACCCACCGTGAGGGTTATCCTGAAAACCGCTTCAAACGATGACCCCAAATAGCCCAAAAGAAAAAGCAGAGTGGATATGCATGCGGGAATCACTGCTACAAGCATTAAGGGGGCAAACCGGCTGCCGGAGGTGCTTTCGAAGCGTTTTTTTCGGGAAAGCAAAATTACGTATATGTCGGCTGCTAAGGCGCAGGAAACAGCGATGTACATGTCTATTGTGCCAATTAGCAAAGAAACTATGGTTAAGGTGACAACCACCAAGGCACCATAGACAAAAGTAGACTTTGACATTTAATCAACCAACAATGCAACAGAACATCTGAAACGAGCTACGGAAAAGACAAGCAGAAAAGGGAAAAGAGGGAAGGAAAGCGTTTTCATTATTTGTCCTCTTTGTCCGCGTTGGCTTTTGGGATTTTCGAGTTCGCCAAGGCTTCTTCGATGTTTCTGCCTTCGCTAACTTTCATGTGGTATGCAGCGGCGTAATTGCGAGCATCAGGGGTTAAGCCGGGTATGACAAACATCAAAAAGTCGCAGTCGATGTCGCTGATTTTGCCGTAGATACGTGTTAGCTCTGGCACTTCAACAGGTTTGCTGGAGATTAAGACTTCAACTACTGTGTTGCCGTTGTCGTTTCTTGGCGAAACCCCATTTGAAGGTTCCACCCAGCCAACTCTGCCTAATATCAGGATGTCAAACAGATGCTGAGTCCCTGAACGTCCACTGACAAACGCGGGGGCAACAATCGAGTATCCAAGCGTTCGAAAGAACTTGATGCATGTTTCCAAAGGCTTAATCTGCTGGAGCTCTTGTAGCGGAAATTCAGAGTTCGCAGTGTATTTGTAGAGGAAAACTTCAGGTTCCTCATCCACTGCCGCCGTAGATCCACAACTACCGCACTTCGCGTTCAGTAAGGGTTCACTGTTTAGGGTGTTGCATCCAAGGCAAAGGTATGCAGGTGGCAAAGAGCGGTAATCGGAGCCAATTAGGTGAAGTTTAACCTTGCACTTAGGGCAGACTAAATCGCCGTTTTCGGTTTCAAAAGCACTTTGCCGCTCCACTGCTCCACACGCGAAATGCTCCAGAAGATTTTCCCGTTTTAACCTCAAAGAATGGCACTCAGGGCAAGTTTTTCTTATCCGGATATTGGAGGAGCCACATGCCTTACAGGACAAGATTTTGTCGGTGAGTTCAGCGTTTAGATAGCCTCGACGGACAAGCGAGTCCAGAGCTTGTCTTGCCCGTTTGGTATCCCAATCCAACTGTGGAATGCCCTCGTATATGTAGCCTTCAGGTTTGTTTACGTTGACCAAAGGAACAATTTGCGTGACTTTTCCGTAAAGGAAAAGCTCCATTATCGTTTGTTCGTCACGCCGCAGACCTTGTTCATCATGTTCAGAGACATTGGAGGTTTTGTTCACGGTAAGGGTTGCTGCTTGGAAAGTTGTGCCTGCTTTCGAATTGAATTTGGTCTGACTTTCATTTGTGTTGGCAGGTTTAGATTTTTCAGTTGCCAAGTTAGATGTAGGGGTTTGTGAACTGCTATTAGTTCGGGTTGCAAATATTTTAGCTGCCAACCCAAAGCCTGAGGCGTAACCTAATT
This sequence comes from Candidatus Bathyarchaeia archaeon, assembly GCA_041447175.1. Classification (NCBI taxonomy): domain Archaea; kingdom Thermoproteati; phylum Candidatus Bathyarchaeota; class Bathyarchaeia (SeqCode); species Bathyarchaeia archaeon. The sequence goes on from CP166960.1 coordinate 2,267,508, forward strand.
CAAACAGTCCGATTAGGCTAACGGTTGCCACTACCAGGGCGTTGTATTTTATTGCAGGATAGGATTGGGATTCAAGGAAAGATATGTAATCGTCTAAAAGATATACGGAAGAGAAACTACTCCGCAAAGGTCCAACCAAAAGAAAAACTATGCCAGCAACTGCAGCAAAAATTATAATGGGAAGGTATTCTCTGCCGCGTAGTTTTGGAGAAACAAAGTTGAATTGAACTCCAAGAACCATACCTGTGGAAAGAGCAATCAACGGCGCAGCCGCAGAAACTATTGTTGAAATTTTAATCACCTATTTCTTGTTTAAGCAGATTTTTCTTGAAGTTAAAAGCAAGCCACCGCGAACAGAAGAACACTGAGGGTTTACCCTGTTCGAGGGATACATGTGGTGGGCGGCTTTGTTTTGACCCAAAATCTGAAGCCATGCTGCTTCAATGTTCGAATTGAGTTTGTCGAAGGTGTCAACTGAAGCCATGCTTTAAACCTCCCTTACTGGACATACTGTTTTAGAGATATGCATTGTTGAGAAACCCACTTCACTAAATTTCCAAATTCAATCTAAAAACAACAAACCCGTAGCCCAAACAGCCAATGGGCTGTGTTAAGGGCAGTTTTCAACAAAAAAGAAAGAGAATGCTTACTTTTTGCGTTTAAACGACTAGGTCAGCCAAGTCAACGCTTTGGTTGTAAATTTGCTTCATGAAAGATGCGGTCGCCAGTGTCTGGGGCATAAAATCTAACGGCTGGTCCTTTGCCACTTGTTCAATGGCAACGGTTAACGTTTGGATTTTCTCGCGTGCCCGTCGCACACTCTCCGCTAAAACGATGTCTTTGTTCATGAAGGATTTCAAAGCTTGCTCATGAGTTTCGTAGCAGACTGTTTGTAAATCTGAAAGCAAAATTCGTAACTCGTCAGAGGGCTTAACCCCGTTGAGCTCCAAAGTTTTTGCGGCAATCTGTACACATGCATCACCCATAGCTTCAACAAGACTAGCAGCTAAACGATAATCCAAGCATTCGATTGTGGTTAACCCCAACTTCTCTCCCAACTGCGGATTTTGAATAATCGTACGCAAAATGCGAACCAAAAGGAAATAGAGGCGGTTACTTTCGTCGTCGCGGACTGTTACACTTTTGGCAAGCTGTAGGTCGCCATCAATAAAGGAGTTAGTGGCGTCTCGATGCATCCCCGCAACAATCGAGTAGTTACGGCGAAGAATTTTTTCAGGAGGAAAACCTGAAGGTTCAAGCAAACACTGCAGGACAATCTGCGAATAGTTTTCTTCCACAATCTCTAAGCCAATCACTGAACCAACAGTTGCTTTAACCACTTTTCGGGTTTCCAAATCTATTCGTTCTTTGGCTTCAATTCGAATAATATCGGAGCCCAAAAGGTAATGTCCAATGATTTCGCGTCCCAGATACGGACCTACATTTAAAGAGGAAATTCTTGGTGGCGGTTCATCGTTATATTTTGGATCAATGAAGAGTTTTCCATCAATTGTTTCACTTAAGGCCAGCATAACCCCTTTTTTAAGTCCGTGTTGTTCAGACCACTTTCGTGGCAGGCAGACAAAGAATGTGCCTGTGGGGGTTCGTTGAACTTTACGTAAATCAGCCAATAAGTACACTTCCAGCCCATACTTAATTGGGTTTGACTTAGCAAAGAGAAAGTCTTCAATATAAACTTAGACAGTTATATTATAACAAACCTTCCAAAATATAATTAGAAAACGCGAAAAAGAACAGAGATTCATTAAAAGGAAAACAACAGTTAGCGGTTTTATTCTTTCAATTACACCAAAAAGAGGTTACACTAAACATCCTTCACAGTAAATAGACTAATAGAGGAGAAGAAACACAAACCATAACAGTCCAGTAGTCCAGTAGATGAACACACCAGTGCAGCCTGTCAAGTAGCTGTTTCTGAAAGGGAATGAGGAAACGTTATTCATGATAGAAAAGGAAAGGCTTCAAAAAGCGGTAGAAATCACAATCGCAGCAGGGTACCAAATTGACCGTGAAGCCTTTGATTACTTAGCAACAATTTGCACTGGTGATGACCCAGCTCAAGTGATGACAAAAGCATTACATAAGATTGAGTGCTGCGAAGAAAAACCCATGTTCATCTGCCGAAGCTTTCTGGAATCAGTTCTTCAAGAACCGCAGCCAAAACCCGAAGAAGAAAAGCAAGCCATCAACCAACCAGTTGAACCAGAACATCAAGAACCACTGGAAATGGAGGAGGCTAAGCAGTATCCTGCGGTTAGCAGCCCTTTTCGGGCTTACGCAAAGGATGTAGAGTCCCAGGTTAAGGTTTTGGAGGACCCAACACCAGACATTAGCTCCAATGGAACCATGGAGGAATTTCTGGACTACTTTAAAGACCGATTCAAACGAATTGAAAAACTTCTTAGGCAACGCATGGACCTTAAAGCTGCCACGCCGATTTTGGAAGCAAAAAAGTCGCAGGCTAAAACCAAACTGAAAATTATTGGTATGGTTACTGAGAAGCGGGAAGCAAAACAGCAGCTATTGATTACCTTGGAGGATTTGGATTCCAGCGCTACCATTCTTGTGCCCACCAAAGCGTCGGAGGAAGTTCAAAGAAAAGCCCAATTACTTCTACAAGACCAAATCATATGTGCCGCTGTAGTGAAAACTAGGGGGCACTTGTTTTTGTGTGAGGATATTATTTTTCCAGAGGTTGGACAAAAACCTACTCGTAGAGCCTCAGAACCTGTTTATGCGGTTTTAACTTCAGATATTCATGTAGGAAGCAACAAGTTCAACAAGGAATCATTTAAACGCTTTATACATTGGATAAATGGGAAATACGGAAACGACGCCATGCGTGAAATCGCCAGCCACGTTAAGTACTGCTTGGTTGCAGGTGACTTGGTTGACGGCGTTGGTGTGTATCCTGGTCAAGCCAAGGAGCTAACCGTTAGAGACGCCCATAACCAGTATCGGTATGCTGCTAAGCTGCTCTCGCGAATACCAGAACACATCGAAATTGTTGTTTCACCTGGAAACCATGATGCCCCACGCAAAGCCCTTCCTCAACCAGCAATAACAGAAGATTACTTACCTACTCTTCAGGGTTCCCGAAGAATTTACTCGCTGGGCAATCCCTGTACCGTGAGCATCCATGGCGTTGAAGTTTTGATGTATCATGGTCGAAGCTTAGATGACATCATCGGTTCAGTTCCAGGAACTGACCATGAACATCCAGAGAAAGCCATGAAACTATTCATACAAGGACGGCATTTAGCACCCATCTATGGTGCCAAGACAACGCTATCCCCTGAAAAACGTGACTTCCTTGTTATTGACCGAGTCCCAGATATTTTTCATGCAGGACACATCCACGTTATGGGCGTATGCAATCATAGAGGCGTCTTAGTGGTGAATTCGGGTGGATGGCAAGACCAAACCGAGTACATGGCAAAGTTAGGCTTGGTTCCAACACCGGGAAAAGTGCCCGTTGTGAACTTGCAAACGATGGAAGTCAAGGTGCTATCTTTCCTTTAAAAAGAACTACAAAGCTAGTTTTTGGAATGATTATTTTTGGTTGATAGCTTGGTTTGGTAGTTGAGCAGGCGGCTTAGTCGGCTGTCGGTTCCAAAGACGTCTTGAATGATAGAACGGGAAATTTCAAGGCGGATTTTTTTAGTGCGTCCATAACGACCCATACTCACAACCTTGGAGTTTAGCAAACCTATAGCGTCAAGTTCGTTGATAAGGGTGCCGAGTCGGCGCTGGGTCAGGAGGCTTACGCCTAATTCACCGCAGAGTTCATTATACACGTCATAGATTTCTCCCGTAGTAGCGCTGCAGCCGCTGGTTTTCCCAAGATGATAAACGCTAAGAATAACCAGTTTAGAGTGGAGTGTTGAGTTTTTAAGTGCTTCGATGACTTTGTTGTGTTCGATGTTTTTTTCAGCTTCTCTCACATGCTCTTCAGTTACTTTAATTGAGCCTTGGCGTTCAGCCACTTCGCCTGCAACACGCAACAGGTCCAAGGCTCTTCGGGCATCACCATGTTCAGCTGCCGCTAAAGCAGAACATATGCTGAGTGCAGGTTCAGAGAGAGCGCCTTCAAAAAATCCGAGTTTTGACCGTTCAAGAAGGATGTTTCGTAGTTCGCTGGCGTCATAGGGTCGGAAAACCATTTCTTCTTCGCTAAGAGAACTAAACACGCGTGGGTCCAGAAATTCTTTGAGTCGCAGGTCGTTTGATATTCCAATAAGGGCAAGTTTGCTTCTGTTAAGAGCCTCGTTAATTCGGGTTAATTCATAAAGGATGCTATCGCCGCGGTTTTTGATAAGGGCGTCAATTTCGTCCAGAATAATGAGAAATATTGTGCGTTTAGCATCTAAACCATTTCGGAATCGGTCAAACACTTCTCCCACAGATAACCCCGTGAATGGAATAGATAGGCCTAAACTTTGGCTTAAGCCTGCAAAGATTCGATATTCTGAGCCAGTCATTCGGCAGTTTACGTAGCAAAACCTGACGGGTGCACCATACTCTTTGGCTTTTGACTCTAAATGGCTTAGGACGAATTTGGTGACTGCAGTTTTTCCAGTTCCAGTTTTTCCGTAAATGAAGATGTTTGAGCATCGTGAACCTTTCAGCACGGGTGCTACGGCTTGACCTAGTACGCGTATTTGTTGTTCACGGTGTGGAAGACGGTCTGGTAAATAGTCATGTCTTAGGACTTCACGGTCTTTGAAGAGCTTTGCTTCGTTAACGAATTTTTCGAAGACATCATCTAATATGTTTGGGTTGCCCATGCTTGATCCTCATTTGCTTCAGAGGTTACACCGTTATTTCGGGTGGAACAGATAAAGGCTACAGTTTAAAAAAATAGTTGGGAAGCTAAACATTCCTAAAACTTGATGATAATTCTTTGAGATTACAGGTAGGAAAGACAGGCACACCCCAAAATTTCTACTGGAGACTTTAATACTCTTGTGAGAGTATGTAAGATATAGTAGTAGAATAATAATACTCTGTGTGGTATTATTCAAGGAAGTATATTAATAATTATTGTTAAAGATTTTAGATTAGTAAACTATAAAATTTTTTTATACACCCAACAATCGGCTATTTACTAAGAGTTGTTGGAGCGGAAATGAAGGGGTGTCTCTCTGAACCCAAAAAGTAACATATTTTTGCTCTTTTTTCTGGCTGTATTTTCCCCTCGAAGCCTTGTTCAAAAAATCAGTTTCATTTTTTTCTTCTAACTTTCCTCTGTGGTCTTCACAACCTCTTTACACTTCACAAATCTGTGAATACACTGTGAAAACCCAAATATAACTACTCGTATTTCTCCTCCTTACCGCTAAAACGGATTGATTTATGGCTTTTTACAGTAAACCACACCCCCCTTGACTTCTACTGGAAAATGCGAACTAACCCTTTCCTGTAATTTTTTAGAAGATTGGAATTCTTGTGAACCTTGTTATCCCAAAATATCTGTAAATTCACGTTATTTTCGTTATTAGACGTGTTTTTTGGCTTTTTACATTTTTTGTTTTCACCGTAACAGCTATTAGGTGTGAAACGTAGAGTTGTGAACGCCGTTAAGGTGTACTCTACAGATGCCAGCTCGTAAAATGCGGGTAGAGCTATTCGACAGCGAAGGCAACCGATACACAGTTGCCTTTGAAGGCCAAATAACTAGAGATAAGGCTTTACGGCTTTTGGATCTGGTAGAGTTGCTTGGAGGCATGCCGGGAGAAACTCCAACTTCCAGTGGAGCTACAGCTCAAGCGGCTGGTAGCCTGTCACGGTTTGAGAAAGTTCGTGCCGTGGTTCAGAAGAGTTTTCCGCTTGTATGGTTTTCCTCAAAAGATATTCAATCGGTCTTTGAGCAGGAGCTAAAAGAACCCATTAGTTTAAGCACTGTTTCCACTTACCTTTCACGCATGGCAACCAAGGGCTTTTTAGTTAGAACGGGAAGCGCCAGCAATTTGAAGTATAAAGTATCAACAGCTACTCCTCATGCTGTCATAAAACAGAAATTGAAGTAACCAACCATTGGTTGCTCTTGTAACCAATTTGTTTCTATGTGGCTGACGGCTCTGGTTTTTGCAGCATTGTTTCCATTTCTTTTTTAACGCTGTACTTAAATGGTAATTTGCCTGTTTCTCTTTCTAAGTATCCTTCTTCGTAGAGCTTCTTCATGAGCCTTGAGGTGTGTTCCCTGCTCAATTGCACTTTCTCTTTGATTTCTGGAGCCGTCTTTGGTCCTTGAGCAGACAAAAACTCCAGCACTTGAACTTCCGTTTCTGTCAAGGAAGCCATGGCTTTATCCCGCTTTATGGGAACCACAGGCATCACAGGAATTTCAGTTTCAGATTTCACTTCAGGAACCGCTGACAGTTTTTCAAGTTGCTCTTCAATGACCACAAGTTTATTTTTTAACTCTTCTTGTAGCGACTCAAGGTCTGTGAGTTTATTTTGGATTTTAGTTGTGTCAACATTGGCTACTTTCTCCAAAGTTTTCACATTCACATCTGAGACTGCACCCAGAGTGCTGCTTATGCTGTCAATTTGAGTATTTAACTGATTGACCTGAATTTCAAGAGGAATTACCATATTTTCGATGTATTCTGCTTTTCTTAGTCCTGCTTCAGCTGTAGATGCATTAATCTCTACTTTGTAGGCTACGTTCTGTATTTTCTCTGCCTCCCGTTTGAGTTCCCGGTTAAAACTTAGCACCACATCCTCCACGGTGTCTTTGGCTTTTTCATATTCTTGCTTTGCTTTCTGCAGTCGCCTGTAGTATTCAATGGCGGCATAACTTGTAGTAGCGAGTAAAACTGTTAAGAGAACTCCTACCAAAGCAACTGTTATATCTACCAAAGTTTTCCCTCTGTGATTTGCTCGTGATTTAGGCGTGATTTACACGTGACTTGTGCTGTTGCATCACACATCACAGTTCTCCATGGAAAATTTAAGGTTTATGGTTTGTTTCCTTGATGTAATCTATGATGTCACATATCACATTAACGCGTGATGTCTATTATCACAAACAACGTGTCCCTCTGATGTGTATAAAAATGCTGAAATTTGGCTTATTTTCTGTTTTGACCTGTAGTTTATACTTGTTTTGTTTGGTGTCTTTTTTACTGTGAGATGTTTGTTGTCACGTGTGATTTAGAGAGAATTGGGGCTGTTTTTGAGCTCTTTTTTGTGATTTGTGACGTCACATATTGCCTTCTGAGGGTGTGGAAAGGCGTTTTAGGCTTGATTCTATTTCCTCTCTGATGATTTCAATGACCTTTAGATGCTCCTGTAACCCATCCATATCATTCGGGAGGTTCTCATGTGCCTCCATATACTCCTTCAATTTATTTGCTATTTCGAGATATGGGTCAAGAGTTGTGGTCTCAAATACTCCTAAATAGCCTAACAGCAACACTGTGTATATTGACTTTATGACGTTTTCTTTAGACTGATTTAATGTCCTATTAAAGGAACCGCGGCTTAATTTAGCCTTTGTTAGCCGTAATTTGGCTTTTTCGTCGTACTTTAACGGTTTGCCCGCCATACTTTCGGCTAAAATGTCAATAAGGAGCGTTTCGAGTTGTGTTCGTGTTAATTGGCTGTTTTTGGAGAGTATTTTGACAACGGGGTCGTTTAATGCCCCGTTTAGCCACAATTGTACGTTGTCTTTAAGCTTCAATCTTATGTTCTCCGCGTTATGCTGAATGGATACAGTTTTGTATACTTACGCACATTTTAAAAGGTGTCTGCACTATTTTACACCCAAATCAACTGTCTAACTTCTATAAACTTCCTTTATTTTAAATAAAATGACAAATTTGGGATAAAAATCTAATAATAGGTATAATTTGAGGTTTATATTTAAATAAAGGCGTTTTTCAGGCGTATTTTTTTCTGTTATTTGGTTAAGTCTAGTCTAAAATGAACTTTTTCTTTAAACATAAACTCTTTCAATTACTTCAAATAGGCGCTTTTACATCAATTATTCTTGCCTAAAGAACGACCAAAAGGGCATGCATACGTTTAATCTATCATGCTTATCCTCCTTAAAGCAAGTTAAAAATATCAATTTTTACGCGTGTTGTGACTCGTGACGTCACCAATCACATCAAATCACGCCCGAATCACGGCAAAGTCACGGACAAATCACGAGTGATTGTCACAGAATCTGATGATATCACGAACCTGTGATGCATCTGTGATGTTGCTTACCAAGGCATTTGCGCCGCTAAATACAACGGAAGCTTCAAAAGGTTGATTTTAAAAATGGGTGTTTAGAGGTTTTCAGAGCTCTTTTTCATTGAATCGAAAAGCTCTGGACGCAAATCCCTCAAAGTTGGAATGAACGTTTCGGCAGGTCTAAGGTCATCGTAGTTGAGCTCGCAGACGACAAAGTCATCTTCGTCAAACTTTGCCTTCGCAATAACGTCGCCTGTTGGTCCAACAAGTCTGCTTCCGCCCCAGAATTGTAAGCCATCTTCCACACCCACCAGATTTACGTAAGCCAAAAACGCCGTGTTCTCCAGCGCCCTAGCCGCGGTCAGAATCTCAAAGTAGGTTCTGCGCACTGCCGGCGAAGCGGAAATGCAAACAATCAGCTGCGCCCCTTGCAGCCGTGTTAGTCGGGCAACTTCAGGGAAAAAGATGTCATAACAGATAAACAGCCCAATTTTTCCAATCGCCGTGTCAAACACTGCCGATTGATACCCAGGTCTGAAATACCTTTTCTCCTCAAAAACACTATGAGTTGGCAAGTACATCTTTCGGTATTTACCGATGAACCCCTCTGGACCCACAAAAACCGACGTGTTAAATATTGTCGCTCTGGTTTTCTCGCTAAGCTCAGGCATGCCAAAAATTATGTGCATTTGCGTTTTCTTAGCAAGCTGCTCAATCCGCTGGGTGGACGGTCCAGGGATGGTTTCCGCTAACTCGTAAAGTTGGTCTCTAATCACGTAACCTGTTAAGGAGAGCTCGGGAAAAATCACCAAATCTGCACCTTGTGCTTTGGCTTTTTGGGTGAGGGCTTCAATTTTGGCAAGATTATCTGTTTTGTTTTCCCGTTTACTGCTCATCTGCGCTAAAGCAAGTTTAATTTGGTCTTTCATATTGTCACCGTTAGTATGTGCTGTAGGGAAGCCGAAAATCAGTTCCCACCGTTCGATATTCGAGTTTCGGAGTCAACGGCAGCCGCCGCTTATGCTCCGCCCTCAACCACCGGCTCTTCACGCCTTCAACTTCGCTCTCTTGAATGCCTAGTTGATTGGCGATTTCGGCTATGGGCATGAAACGTTCCAGCCCAAAAAGAATCAGGTCAAGCACTTCATAGCGGATTCCAAGTTCCTCTTCTGCCTGCTGATTAACCCACAGGGCCGGCGTAGACGGCTTCTGGGTAAGCTCGGTGGAGATGCCTATGTGGGCGGCGAGTTGTCGGACCTGCGTTTTGTATAGGTCCATTATTGGGGAGAAGTCTGCGGCTACGTCCCCCCACTTGGTAAAGTAGCCCATCATGGTTTCGGATTTGTCGCTGCTTCCACAAATCAGACGGTTGAGTTTGTTAGCGTGATAGTAAAGGAAAATCATGCGGGTGCGGGCTTTGATGTTGCCCCTGCAAAGCCTGTCTTGGGGGTCAAAGGCGGGCATGGATTTGTATGTGCCCTCCACCGCGGCTGTGATGTCACAGACTTGGGTTTGTATCCCAAACTGCGCCGCCACCACCTTGGCGTCTTGAATGTCTTTTTGGTTGAACGTTTCTTTCTCCGGAAGCATAAGCCCCAAAACTTTCTCGCCTCCAATAGCTAACGCTGAAAGGGCTGCCACGGTGTTGCTGTCGATGCCTCCTGACATGCCTAAAACGATGCCTTTAGCTCCCGAGTTATCCACGTAGGTTCGGATAAACCGCGTGATTCTGGTTTGCACATCGTCAAGGTTTAGTTGCAGAACTGAAGGTTTAAGCTTCAAGCTTCTTCACTTGTCCGTTAACTTTAAGGATGTAGGCAAGTATTTAAGGGCAAGCGTAGATACTAAAGCACAGCATTCATCAAAGGGGATAGTTAAGTGGGCCGAAGAAGGAAAAAAGTTATCCACATTCCAAAGAAACGTTTACCCAAATTCTTCTCCTGCCCAAGATGCGGAAAAGAAACGGTCAGAGTAGAAATCATACGTGAAGAAGACCGCGCTATCGCAGGCTGCAGTAGCTGTGGGCTTCAAGAAGAGTTCCCAATAAAGCAAGCCCAAGGCGAAGTGGACATCTACTGCATGTTCACTGACAAAATCTACGGCGCTTCTAGACGGTCAGTACCCCTCAAAGATGCCAACTAGGATCGGTTATTTGCATGCTTGGACGTGTAGAGAAATACTTAATGGAAAAAATCAAAGCCGACGGCTCAATTCACATGACTCTCCTTGACCCAGAAAAGCTTTCTCCTCAACAAGCGGCTCAAATTGCTCAAAGCTCTAAAGAAAGTGGAACCGCAGCCATAATGATTGGTGGCTCAACATTTGTCTCCCAAATCCACTTAGACCAAGTTTTAGAATCTATTCACGAAGCAGTGGATTTGCCCACTATTTTGTTTCCTAACAACATAACTGGCATCAGTCGACACGCCGACGCCATGTGGTTCATGTCCCTGCTTAACTCGGTGGATCCCTACTTCATTGTGGGCGCGCAAATCCTTGCTTCGCCTTTGGTTAAGAAGTTTGGGTTGGAACCCATATCCATGGGGTACATCATCGTCGGTGAAGGTGGAACCGCAGGCATAGTCGGCAAAGCCATCCCCATACCCTACAACAAACCCGAACTTGCTGCTGCTCACGCACTGGCGGCACAGTATTTTGGCATGCGCTTCATATACCTCGAAGGTGGTTCAGGCGCAAAAAACCCTGTGCCTCCTGAAATGATTCACGCTGTAAAAAAAGTAACTGACGCCACACTCATTGTTGGCGGCGGCATAAAAACTAAAGAAGCAGCCTTGACGGCGGTTTCTGCAGGCGCCGACATAATTGTGACGGGTAACCTCGTGGAGTCAGAGGGGTCTGAGCAGAAAGTTGCTGAAATAATTAGCGGAATTAAAGTGGTCAAGCCGTAACCGCATTTGCTGTTTTCTATGCTTCCTTTTTTTGGCGAGGGTGTTTTCGCATTTTTCGGTGAGAAACCAAAAATAGCCGTGTCGTTAACAGTGAGTTAAGGGGCATCCTCTTTGAGCAGTAGTGCAATGAGTAAAGAGTACCGCAGTTACATAGACTCGATGGCTAGCGAACTGAACCGGATGTACACCTTAAGTGAGACCGCCCGTCAAAAAGGTTTAGACCCCGCCCTAAAAGTTGAAAGCATAATTGCCCAAGACATTGCTGACCTCGTGGAAGGCTTGGTGGGGCCAAAAGGGGTGGCAGCAAGCATCCGCGAGCTCAACTCCAAGATGGGACGCGAAGAAATCGCTTTCAAAATTTGCGAACAAATTGTGAGCGGAAAGTTCGGAAAAATGGAGCCTGAACCCGCTGCAGAGCAGGCTATCCGAACGGCGCTGGCAATTTTTACGGAAGGCTTAACCGCCGCCCCCATTCAGGGGGTTGCTCAAGTTAAAATCAAACTGAACAGTGACCGTAGCCGCTATTTGGCAATTTACTTTGCTGGGCCAATCCGGTCTGCGGGAGGCACCGACCAAGCCCTAACGCTTGTGGTAGGGGACTATGTTCGTCGCCTGTTGGAGTTGGACCGCTACAAACCCACCCCTGAAGAGGTGGCTCGTTTCATCGAGGAACTGCGTACCTATGAACGTTCCGTGGGGCGATTCCAGTATCACATCCCCGACAGCGAACTCAGAAAAGCCTTCGACTATTTACCCATCGAGGTTACGGGCACCGAATCTGACCCCGTAGAAGTCTCCTCCTACCGCAATCTGCCCCGAATAGAAACCAACCGCGTCCGAGGCGGCGCCTTGCGAGTTATTAACGACGGCATAGTCGGACGGGCCCTCAAAGTCTTGGTTATTGTGGAGAAGTTGGGTTTTCAGGGTTGGGATTGGCTGCGGGAATTCAAAAAGAAATCTGAGAAGAAGTCAGCTGGCTTTATGGATGATGTCATCGCTGGGCGACCCATCTTTGCTTTTCCGTCCCGCAGAGGAGGCTTCCGACTCCGCTACGGCAGGTCCCGCAACACGGGGCTATCGGCAGTGGGCATTCACCCCGCAACCATGCTGGTTGTTGAGAACTTTTTAGCGGCAGGTACCCAGGTGCGTTTAGAGCTTCCAGGAAAAGGCGGCGTTACGGTGCCTGTGGACTCCCTTGAACCGCCCGTTGTGCAGCTAAAAGACGACTCCGTGGTTCGAGTTACGCTTGACAACTTTAAAGATGTGAAGGGAAAGGTTGCAAAAATCCTGTTTCTGGGGGATATGCTGATTAGTTTTGGTGACTTCCTCTACTGCAACAAGACCCTTCTGCCCAGCGGCTACGTTGAGGAATGGTGGGTCAAAGACCTCAAAACAGCCCTAAAAACCCACTTTAACAACAGCTTAGAGCAAGCAGCCCAAGCCGCCAAAGTTCCCTCAAGTAGGCTTAAGCAGTTGCTAATTGACCCCTTTGACCAAACCTTATCCCTCAAAGAAGCTACAGCCCTCTCACAAAACCTGCATTTGCCCTTGCATCCAAAATTCACGTTTTTCTGGTCCAATCTCACCTCAATTGAAGACATAACCTTGCTCAAGGACTGGCTCTCAAAAGCAGAAGTCTCAGCCGAAGCAGGTATAGCCCGCGAAATTGTGGGCGACTTTGATCCTGAAGTCGTGCGGATACTGCGGAAGGTTTTTGCGCCTCATCAAATTTTGGAGGGAAAGATACAACTTGAGGGTGATGACGCCTCCTCATTGGCTTTCTCACTTGGCTATGAATCTAGGCATGCACTGGGGGCGGTTGCTGCTGAGTCAGTTGTTAAGGCTATTTCCGTGCTTTCGGGCGTGGAAGTGCGCGACAAGGGACCCTCGTTTGTGGGCGCACGTATGGGGCGTCCTGAAAAGGCTAAGCGCCGCGAGATGAAGCCGTTGGTGCATGTGCTTTTCCCGGTTAGCTTGGCAGGTGGCTCTCACCGTGACCTTGTGGAGGCTGGACGCAAAGGTCCCGCGTTTGTCCAGGTCGTGAAGCGTAAATGCCCTGAATGCAAAACTTATACACGTCTCGTAAAGTGCCCTCAATGCGGCTGCGAAACCATCTACGAAAAGAGTTGTCCTCGGTGTGGGCAGGCTTTGAAGGGAAACGCCTGTCCCGCCTGCAAAGCGGAGGCGGTGCCTTACCAGCGGCAATCCCTTAACTTCAAGGTGCTGGTGGATGAGGCAACAAAGGCGCTGGGGGTTTCGCCGCCCAAGATTCTACGGGGCGTTAAAGGCTTAACCAACGAAGACAAAACCCCTGAAATTATTGAGAAGGGGCTTTTGAGAGCCAAGTATGACCTCTCCGTTTACAAGGATGGCACTATTCGGTTTGACGCCACCAACGCGCCGCTGACCCACATCAAACCTGGCGAGGTGGGGGTTTCAGTTGAAAAGCTGCGGCAATTAGGCTACACGCATGACATCTATGGTGTGTCGTTAACTGACCCTGAACAGGTGCTGGAGCTTAAAGTGCAAGATGTCGTCATCCCGCGAAACGCAGGAACCTACTTTATCCAGATTGCTGGCTTCATCGATGAGCTCCTCACCAAAGTGTATGGCCTCCCAAGTTACTACAACATCAAAACGCCCGAAGATGTGGTTGGGCAACTGCTTTTTGGACTGGCGCCACACACCTGCGTAGGCATCCTTGGACGCGTGGTTGGCTTTACGGACTTGAAGCTGATTTATGCGCATCCGCTGTGGCATTCGGCTAAACGCCGCGACTGCGACGGCGACGAAGACGCCATCATGCTTGCCATGGATACGCTTCTCAACTTCTCCAACCGCTACCTCCCCTCACAGATTGGCGGCATCATGGACGCCCCAATCCTTGTTATTCCCTTTGTGAACACCAAAGAGGTTCAGCGACAAGCCCACGACTTCGATGTGGATGCGGTTTACCCCAAGGAATTCTATGACAAGAGCCTGCAGAAGACTGAAGCCCGCCAAATTAGCCCCATCATGGACGTCATTAGCCACCGGTTGGGCACGGAGGCGCAGTTTGAAGGCTACAACTTCACCATACCCGTCTCTAACATAAGCATGGGCAACAACGAAAGCAGCTATAAAAAGTTCAAATCCATGGTGGAGAAACTGCACTTGCAACTGGAGCTGGGCTCAAAAATCGACGCTGTGGATGTCCGAACCGTAGCGTTGAAGGTTTTAAATAAGCACTTCATGCGCGACATTTCAGGAAACCTGCGCGCCTTTTCCACGCAGGCTTTTCGCTGCAAAGCTTGTAACAAGAAATACCGTCGTCCCCCCCTGAACGGCAAATGCATGTGTGGCGGAACCTTGACTATGACTGTGTACCGCGGCGGCATTGAGAAATACTTAGACCCAGCCCAAGAACTGGTGGACAAGTACGATTTGCCAAAATACTACAGCCAAAGGCTCACCCTTATCCGCGAGGAAATTCACGACATGTTTGACAACAAAAAACCAATCCAAACCAGCCTTTTCGACTTCGGATAGCTAAAGCTTTTCAACCCAGCCGCCAATTTAGATTGGGTGCTGCAACATCAAAACCCTCTACCACCCCAACGCCTACCTGAACAGAGTTAAAAACGTGAAAAATGGGCTTCGAGCCCGAAGCAAACTTCTTGTGACGCTTGATACACAACCCGCCAGTGCATCAACCCTGTCAAAGGTCATCAAGATGTCCTACAACACTGTCATTCATCATCTGCGCCTTTTGGAAGCTGAGGGCACTGTGCAGCGGAAAGGAAAAAGACCCAGTTTTTGGCTCGTGACGGGGCGAGGGCAGAAGCGTCTTTTGGCTTAGAAAGTGCATTGGCAGGGGGTGTGGTGGCATTTGGGGCACAGGTGCGGGTACTTGTTGAGTGCTGCCTTCTCCAAATCAATACCCAGCAGGTTGGCAAGTGAGGATAACCATGCGATGACATCAGCGAACTCTTTTTCGGTGGCTTCTTTGTCAGTTACCGCCATTGCTTCACCCAGTTCAACCACTTCATCCATTAGCCACTCGTAGGTTCCTTTGACGCCGCGTTCACTGTCCCGATGAAAGTATAGGGTTTTCATCATTTCTTGAAATTCTGAGATATGCATTTTGTACGCCTCACTTAGTGTTGGGTGTTGTTGACTTTAAATCTGTTGAACCAAACGTTCAGAAACTGTGTTTGGTTGATGCTTTTGTATACCGCTTCGCTGCTTTTTTCTCCTGTTTTTTGTTAGAATTGGGTTTTACGGCTTATTTTTGGGCTATTTTGTTGATTGCCCTCCTATTTGGTGTCTTTAGCCATCTCCATGTATCCCCCTTAAGGGGCTTTGATGGTGGTGCAGCTTCCTTAACATAGCAAGATTTGCTTTAGACTTAGGTATGCGTAAAGTTAAATAATGAATTGTCGCATTGCATCAGCTGAGGAAACAAAATGAGTCGAAAACGCAAAGAAAGCCAAGGTCCAATGCCTGCTGCAAGTGCAGGGTTGCTGAGATTCTTTGAGGAAGAAACCGAAGGCATCAAAATCAGACCTGAACTGCTCATGGTCCTGTCTGTGGGTTTGATTGTGGTTTCTGTTCTGGCTAACGTCTTCTAATCTTCAGTTCTTTATCCTTTCTCGCGCCTAGACGGTGAGGGTGCGTGAAGCACTTCAATTCTTTGGATTGAGTGTAAGTTAAGCATAATTTCGCTGCGTTCTTCTCGGCTTGCCACTTGGGGGATGGGCTGTGCCATCGTGGACCGTAACACAATTGCCTCTGCATCTTCAAGCCAAATCCCCGCGGGGTCATTGGAGACCGCCAGTAAGGTGCCTTCAAACCCATAAGAGGGGTCAAGGATGACTCTGATTTTTTTGCCCACGTTTCTTTCGAGCATGTGAAGTATTGACAGGGGCAAGTTTTGCTCTGGCATAGCGTTCGCAAACTGGATAATATGCGAGGCTGCAGATAAAACAGTTGCTCCGACAAAACAGGACCTTTTCATGTAATTTGCTGCTGTCACACACGTTTTTTTGTCCTTGACTTTGAGTGTTCTGTGTGAATTTTGCTTCCTTACCAACTGCAAGTTGGCTGAAAACTGTTTTTCGCGGCAACAAAACAGCCAAGCTTCGCTAGGCTTTAATAGGCATCGGCGTTCTCATTATGAATTCACTTGAGGCGACAAAATTGGCGACAGAAGACACCCTAAATCAGTCCATAAACAAAGCACAACGGCACTACCGCTCCCTCTTCTCCCTACCCTCATTCAAAACAACTCTGCTTCTACTTGCCGCTCTCTGCCTAACCGCCGGTGCCACCTCCACAGTATTCTTTCCAACCGCGCAAGGCTTAACCAACGGCCTCCTGCTGGGCACAGCACTTCTGGTAGCCACCCTTGTCGTGGACATTTTCTTAAGCAACATGGTTCTCAAAGACCCCGTTTTCAACCTCCGTCGAACCCTCTTTGTTTCCCTATTCAGCTGGGCACTCTGGCTGCTTCTGATGATAGTCGGGGCAGTGTTCGGGTTTGTCTGGTGGCTAAAACTTTGCTTTTTAGGCTTTGCTGTTCTGTTAACCCTGCGCACAGTGGTGTTTCTTGCGGTCCTGTCCGCAGGAGCAGGAAAACGCTTACTGGCTATTTTGCTTCAACCCTTTGCCTGCCTCCTAACCTTCATCCTCTACTGGAACTACATCAACGTGAATTTGGAAGCTCTTCTCCCCTTCATCGTCGCCATGCCCATCATTGCCTGTGTCAGCGCCTATGTGTTTGTTTTCTTAATTGACCGAATTGGGCAAAAAGAGTACGGCGCAGGTTCCATGTCGCTGTTTCAGGCTTTTATGCTCAACTGGGTTGCCTCCCTCAACGCCCCCTTAGAGAGCTACTTGGAGAAGCGAGGCGAAGATGTCAACGTTCAAGTTTCCCTACTCAAATTTGACTCCTCAAAACCCAAAGCAGCCATAATTGTCCCCCTTGTCCATCCGGGTCCGTTCAAAAATATAGGCAGCAGCGTTTTGCCCTCCCTGCTAAAACAGCAATACACCGATGCCTACCAATGTGACACTTGCGTCCCGCTTGGCTTGCTTGGGCATGAGTTAGACGTTGCCTCCCAAGCCCAAAACCACAAAATCATCACGGGAATCATCCAAAACGCAAACTTTGAAGCCAAAATTGACAAAGCAACCCCCTACGTGACTGTTTCAGAAAACGGTGTAACCGCTTCCTGCCAGCTTTTTGGCAAAACAGTTTTTCTCAACTTCACTCTTGCCCCCAAAACCACCGAAGACCTGCCCCAAGAACTGGGCAGCCTTGTCCAGCAAGACGCACAAAAACTGGGCTTGGACGCTCTGATCATTAATGCGCATAACTGCTTAACCGAAACCACCGAAATCGACGCCTCCATTGAGGCTCTAAGAGAAACCGCCAACAAATGCCTAAACCAAGCAGCCGCCCAAAAAGCCGCCCCTTTCCAAGTTGGCTCCCACACCGTTTACCCCTCGGAATTCACCCTCAAAGACGGCATGGGCGCAGGAGGCATAACCGCAGTTGTTGTGAAAGTGGGCGAGCAAAAAACCGCCTACGTGGTAATTGACGGCAATAACATGGTGCCTGGGGTGCGGGAAAAAATTCTCTCCTCTTTGGGTGCGGCTGGGTTTGAGGCAAGTGAAGTTTTCACAACCGACACGCATTCGGTCAGCGCGGTTGTGGTTGGACGCCGCGGTTACCATCCCGTTGGAGAAGCCATGAACCACCAAATCCTAATCCAGCACATTACCGAAGCCGCCACTGCAGCAGCAGGCAACATGGAAAACTGCAAGGCAGGCTACCAACGTATAACTATCCCAAAAGTCCGCGTAATAGGCGGCGACTGCCTAGCGCTCCTGTCTGAGCTTGTGGATAAAGCCATGCAAAAAGCCAAACAAATCGTCGTTCCCGTCTTTGGCTTGGAAGGTTTACTTTTGCTTCTGCTGCTCTTCTTGCGGTAGCTACCGTTTTGTTGTGCGTTTGGGCTTGCGTTTCAGTCCTGTTCCGCAGACGGGGCATTCGGAGCTTTGAAAGTTCGCGGGGTAGGTTCGGCGGCAAGCGGGGCAGTACCGTATCCAGTTAAGCACCCGTTTAATTCCAAATGTTGCCAAAGACACAAACCCCACGCCCAGCTTGGCTGCTACGTTTTGGATGGAGTAGTCGTCAGTGACAATCTGCGGGCAGTCACCTCGAGCTTTAACCTCCAAAGCCAACGCCAAAACATGCATGTCCGTTTCAGAAAGGAAAAATGAGTCCCCAACCGAGGTGGCGCATGTCTTCACTTCATCCAAAAACTGCGGTGAAGGCTCAAAAATCTTTACGCGCCCATTTTCGATGGCGGTGTTGAACCTGAGCATGGTCATGGCGTTCTTTTTGACCTCACGCTCCACAAGTGGGGGTGCAACCTGCTCTTCGCGCACCGTGAAGGGGTCAAACCCTGCAACAAACGCCGATGTATCCAAAACCATCACGCGTTTGCCCAAGGCGTTGGTTTCTATTGTTCATCCCTTTCCCTAACACAGCCCTTAAACTGCAGCCTGCTCTCCAGTCGACTGTAAAAATCCGACTTAAACCTGATAAACGAAGACACATCCCGTGAACTCGTGACGGTAACAGAAGCTTGCCCCTCAGGCAACAAACGACGGTAAGCGCCATCCACTAAAACCAACATCTCCTTGGGACGCACAGGTTCAATTCGGATTTTGGCGTCTGCATGAAAAACCATCGAGCGAAAAGTGGTCAATGAACAAATGGGTGTCAAAACAATGGCGTCCACATCCGAATCCAAGACAGGTCCGCCCGCCGAAAGTGTGTACCCCGTGGAACCCGTCCGCGTAGAAACAATTACGCCATCAGCTTCTAACTGGGCAATGGGCAAGTCATCCTTGAAAATCTGTAAATACAAAATCTTGGAGGGCTCCCCACTGGAAACTACCACATCATTAAGCGCGTCAGGCGTCGGTTCTCCGTTGGCAACTGTGGAGAGTTTGGCACATTTCTCAATTTTGAAATCGCCACCCAAGATTCGGTCTACTGCCGCGCAGGCTTCGCTAGGGTTAACTTCAGTGAGAAAACCTCGGACACCCATGTTTACAGCTAAAACGGGTGGCTCAGGCTTGGGCAGCTTGAGGCAAGTTCGCAGAACAGTTCCGTCGCCGCCTATGGTGATTACAAAGTCGGTTTTCATTTCTTTAAGTGGAACCAGCTTGCCTTCGGCTTTCATTTTTCCCCGTAGCGTCTCCTCCAAGTAGACTTCGACGCCTTTTTGAGAAAGATGCTCCGAGAGCTCCTTTGCCAGCGTCAACGCTTGCTTTTTATCGTATCGGGCGACTAATCCGACGCTTTTGAACAAGCTTTTCCACCGTGCTGATATTAGCGATACCTTAATCTATATATGGGTGTTGTTCAAATTTGCTGTTAGTTAACAGACATTTGGTGAGACCATGACTAAGCCAATGGACGTTGGAGAATTACGCGTTGGCGGCTACATGATGATTGACAACGAACCCTGCCGCATAGTGGACATAACCAAGTCCAAACCCGGAAAACACGGCGCCGCCAAAGCAAGAATAGTAGCCATAGGCGTATTTGACGATCAAAAACGACAATTCGTAAAACCCGTCGACGCCAACGCAGAAGTTCCCATAATTGATAAACGAACCGGACAAATCTTCGCAGTTAACCCCACAGGCGTCCAGATTATGGACCTTGAAACTTTCGAGTACATAGATGCTCCGTTTCCCGACGAAGAAGACCTGAAAAGCAAAATCGTCGCGGGCGTAGAAGTTGAGTACTGGCGGATTCTGGGCAAAGTGAAGATTACCCGAACCAAATAGCCCCATTTCATTTTTTTGCTTTGATACCTTCCACACTTCCACCTTAAAGTTAGCTCCATACTTTTCGGTTGAGCCTTCTAACAGGGAAGCATGGCAGAAATGTGAATACGCATTGTTTATGGTGATTTTAGCGGTCACCTCTTTATCTTGATGTATAGTTGGTCAAAGCTTTTCCGTCAACCTAATTATCCGCCTAATACAGTACATTAGCTGAAGCCAATGATGCATGAAGAGCCGTCGGATATCGTGAAGAAAAACTCTAATGGGGAAACTGAGGCTTCAAACCATCCATCAACAGCCAAAAGGTAGAGGGCATAGGGTAGGTAAAAACATAGCCTACCTACATGGCATCTCAACTGGGGGAACCCGCTGAAACTGCATTTGCCCTGCAATAGGCTTTTAAGACCGCTTTAGGCTTTAAGGTTGGAGACACCAGCAAATGGCTCTAGACCGCTTAGGCTCCTCACTTACGGACGCAATTAAAAAGATTTTCAAGTCCTCCGTGGTAGATGAAGCTGCGGTTAAGGAACTTGTCCGAGACATCCAACGGGCGCTTTTGCAAGCTGACGTTAACGTGCAGCTAGTTTTGGGCATCTCCAAACGCATTGAAGAACGCGCCCTCAAAGAAAAAATGCCCCCAGGCATCAGCCGACGCGAACACGTCATAAAAGTGGTCTACGAAGAACTCACCGCGTTTGTGGGTCAAAAAAACGTGCCCCTCAAAATGGAACCCGGCAAAAAATTTGTCCTCATGCTGGTGGGCATTCAAGGTTCAGGCAAAACCACCCATGCAGCTAAACTTGCGCGGCTTCTGCAGAAAAAGGGGCTGAAACCCGCTCTGATTTGCGCCGACACCTTCAGACCAGGCGCGTATGCGCAGCTGCAGCAGTTAGCCGCCCGAATTAACGTTCCCATTTACGGTGACCCCAAAGCAAAAGACCCCGTTAAAGTGGTTGCTCAGGGGCTCAAACAGTTCCCCGACAAAGACATCGTCATCGTGGACACATCAGGTCGCCACAAGGAAGAAAAAGACCTCATTAAAGAAATGAAAGACCTTGAGCGCCACATCAAACCCAACGAAGTCATGATGGTTATCGACGGCACAATTGGGCAGCAGGCTTTGGTTCAAGCTCAGACGTTTCATGAAGCTACCCCCATCGGCTCTATTCTTGTAACTAAACTGGACGGTTCCGCACGCGGTGGAGGTGCGCTTTCCGCAGTAGCAGCAACAGGAGCACCCATAAAATTCATCGGAACCGGCGAGAAAGTCGAAGACATTGAACAGTTTGTTCCCTCCCGCTTTGTTGGACGCCTTTTGGGTATGGGTGATTTGGAGACGCTGCTGGAGCGGGTCAAAGAAGCTGAAATTAAAGTTCCCCAAAAGAAAACCAAACAGATGCTTAGCGGCAAATTCACCTTAACGGACATGTATGAACAGTTCGAAGCCGTAAAAAGCATGGGGCCCTTCAAAAAGGTGCTTCAGATGCTGCCTGGTATGTCCAGTAAGGTGCCCGACGACATGCTTAACTTGGCGGAAGGGCGGCTTGAGAAATGGCGGGTTATTATCCAGTCGATGACTCCTGAGGAAAAGGAGAACCCAAAAATAATCAACTACAGCCGCGCCCGACGTGTAGCCCACGGTTCGGGAACCAGCGAAAAAGAGGTCAAAGAGCTGCTTAAGCAGTATGTTATGATGCGGCGAATGCTAAAGATGATGAAACGCAAAAAAGGGCGGCTTCCCTTCATGCAGGGCATGGGTGGGCAAGGGTTCCCAACGGACTTCAAGTAGGCTTGGTTATGAATGTTTTAGAGAAAGCTCTGCAGATGCTTGAGAAGCACCCTTTATGTGACCACTGCTTGGGCAGGCAGTTTGCACTTTTGGGCTATGGTTTAGAGAATCGCCGACGAGGAGCCGCCTTGAAGCTGAGTCTAACATTGCAGGCTGCTGAGCAAGCTTTGGAAAAAAACCCTCAAGGCATAAAAAACCTTCACGTCTTGGCTTCCAACGGTTTCTCACAGGCAGCCCAAGACATGCTAACTCACCTCAAAAAAAGTCAGCCTAAAACGGATGCTTCACCCTGTTTTCTGTGTGAAGACACCTTCCAGACCGTTGACTCCCTCATCTCAAAGGTTTTGGAGAAAACCCACGAGTATGAGTACACAACGTTTCTGATGGGCGTGGAGTTACCAACTGCGGTGATGGAACGCGAAGACGAATTTAAAGCAGTCTTTAACGTGACCCATGGGGAAAGCATAAAACATGAATTTGGACGCGTGCTGGGCAAACAGGTGGAAGCTGAAACCGGCAAAACCCCCGAATACGGCGCCCCTGACATCATGATTATCGCCAACCCTTTCACCCAAAGCATTAAGCTGCAGGTCAACCCCCTCTTTGTAGCAGGCAGATACCGCAAACTGGTCCGCGACATTCCCCAATCCCGATGGTTCTGTTCCAACTGCCGCGGCAGAGGCTGCAGTGAATGCGGCGGAACAGGATTGATGTATCCTGAGTCGGTTGAAGCGCTGGTTTCCGAGCCGTTTTTGGAGGCGGCGCAGGGCGAGAAAACAGCTTTTCATGCGTCAGGACGCGAGGACATCGACGCCCGCATGTTAGGCACGGGGCGCCCCTTTGTGGTGGAAGTTTCTAAACCCAAAAAACGCTGCTTGGACCTAAAAGGCATTCAAGAAGTCATTAACACGGCAGCAAAGGATAAGGTGGAGGTTTCCCGTTTACGCTTCACCGACCGCGACAAAGTCCGCAAACTAAAGAAAGCTGAGAACGCCCAAAAAGAGTACCGCGCCCTTATCGTGTTTGAGAATGAGGTTTCTGACGCCGACATGTTGTTGGTGGAGGAAAAACTTAACGGGGTCACGGTTAAGCAGCAGACGCCTTTGAGGGTTATGCATCGACGTGCGGATTTGACGCGGGAAAGGTACATATATAAGCTTAAAGTTAAGAAGTTGTCACCCAAAGAGGCTTTAATGGAAGTAAGATGCCAAGGAGGCCTCTACGTCAAAGAATTGGTGTCAGGCGATGAAGGGCGAACCTTACCCAGCGTTGCGGCTTTACTCAAAAACCCAGCGAAGATTATCAAGCTTGACGTTTTGAAAGTTATCATGGAAGACCAATAGGTGAAAATTGAATGAAACCCTCAAAAGGATATTGCGCCGCAAGCCGCGGTGTCATGACCAAGTCGTTCCGAGACAAAGGCAAGCCAAAACTGACAAAGTTCCTACATGAATACACAATGGGAGACAGCGTCATAATCAAAATTGACTCTAGCCAGCAGAAGGCACTGCCCCACAGACGCTTCCACGGCAAAATTGGCAAAGTCGTCGACAAACGTGGACGAGGCTACATCGTGAAGGTTGCTCAAGGCAACGCCACCCGCGAACTCATCGTCCGAACAGAACATCTAGAACCCTACAAAGGCACGTAAGAAGGTTAACGTATGAGTAAAAGAGAAACAAGCGAAAGTAGGCTCACTTTGCCCCAAGTTAAACAGGTACTGGAATCTCTGGGCGAAGAAAACTTGGATCAGTTCCAACGCCGTACGTTAGATTACGTTTCAAAATTCGCCAAAGTTGACCCTGCTGACGCTGAAGTTCTCTTAGAAAAACTAGTTAAAGACTTCGAGCTTGACGAGGCTGACGCGGTCCAGATAATTAACTGCATGCCCGAAAGCGTAGATGAGCTGCGCATATTTTTGGCTGGCGGACGCAAAATTATTGAAACCCAAAAACTTTCCGCTATCGTGAACCTCTTGAACGAAACCAGACTCCTAAAATAGGGCAAATCATACAAGTCTTTTTAAGCAGTAAGAGGGAATAGTGTAAAGTGACTACTATGGAGAAGCAATACGAGGAGTATGCTTACGTACTGGACTTCCTACAACACGGCAAGCCTGGCTTTCGCCCCACTGGTCGCGCCGGTTACCGAGCAGGTGCGCTGATTCAATGCGTCGGCGAAGAATTCTTCACCCTGCTAGAAGCCCTAGTGAAAGAAGGCTTAACCCTGCGGCCTTCTGACCGCGTTTACGTGGGCAAAGACAGCCGCGACGAAGTCACCTACATAATTGGGCGCATCGGCTATGAAGAACTCACAGCCTCCGCAAAGTCCGAGCTAAACTCTACTGTAGGCAAAATTGTCCAAAACCGCGAAGAATGGTTCGTCAAATTCTTCAACACCGCCCGTGCTATAACTCCTCGTATGCATGCCTTAGAGTTGATTCCGGGCATCGGCAAAAAATACATGTGGCAAGTTATCAACGAACGTGAACGCAAGCCCTTCCAAAACTACGATGACATAACCAAACGCACCGAACTGCCCAACCCCGTCAAACTGATCACCAAACGAGTGATGGAGGAGCTTGAAGGCGAAAGCAAATACCGCCTTTTCACCCGCTTCCACTAGGTTGACTAACCCAAAAAATGAACCTTGAAAAAATGAAGGTTTTGCTGCAGGAACTTGACGTAGTTCCCAACAAGGTTCTTGGGCAGAACTTTCTGGTTGACGCTTCGGTTTATCCAAAACTAATCACACACGCCAAACTAAATGCGGAAGACACTGTGCTGGATGCGGGGGCTGGGTTTGGGTTTTTGACGGTGTTTCTTGCCAAAAACTGCAAACATGTTATAGCTGTAGAGAAAGACCCGCAAGTAGCCAAAGGACTGCGCGCGCAGCTCAAGGATGTATCCAATGTCACCTTAATCAACGGCGACGTCCTGAAAACTCCGTTGCCTCTATTCAACAAAACAGTGTCTGCTCCGCCCTATTACTTAAGCTCGCATCTAGTCGCTTGGCTTATCGACCGCGGCTTTGAATGTGCAGTGCTTATTGTGCAAAAAGAATTCGCAGAACGCCTCGTGGCGCCAGTTGGCAGCGAAAACTATGGTTGGCTATCCGTAGTTGCCCAGCAAACTGTGACCGCTGAAGTTCTAGATGAAGTTCCGCGTTGGATGTTTTTTCCCCCGCCCGAAGTAGACTCCGTAATTCTTAAGTTAACGCCTTGGGAAACGCCACCGTTCTTGGTGAAGGATGTGGCGTTGTTTAGGCGGCTGACCAAGTGGCTGTTTACGCAGCGCAACAAGAAAGTGGATAATGCTTTGGTGCCTTTCATCAGGGCAGAGTTCAAGGTGGATAAAACCGAAGCAGCAAAAATGGCATCAACATTTCCGCTTCACAACCGACGCGCCCGAGAACTAACACCCAGCGATTTCGGAGCCTTAGCCGATGCCCTCAGCCAATAAGAAAGCCTTCTTCGAAGACCTAGTTTTTGAGGTTTCCGGCGACGTTTATGAGCCCGCAGAAGACTCTTTTTTGTTTGCTGAAAACCTCCAACTCAAGCCCAACGCGAGAGTTCTGGATGTGGGCACAGGCAGCGGCATCCTTGGCATACTTGCCGCAGCAAAAGGTGCCCGCGACGTGGTAGCCATCGACATAAACCCACACGCCATTAACTGTGCAAAACAGAACGCCCACAAAAACGGCGTCAGCAACAAGATGCGTTTTGTGC
The DNA here is from genome assembly GCA_041447175.1 of Candidatus Bathyarchaeia archaeon. NCBI lineage: Archaea > Thermoproteati > Candidatus Bathyarchaeota > Bathyarchaeia (SeqCode) > Bathyarchaeia archaeon. The sequence goes on from CP166960.1 coordinate 2,292,991, forward strand.
AAGGTGACCTGTTTACCCCCTTAACAGAAACCGCACCCTTTGACCTAATCCTCTTCAACGCGCCCTACTTACCCTCAGAGGAAGGCGAAGACGCAACTTGGCTTGGACGAGCTTGGGCTGGAGGAGCAACGGGGCGGGAAGTTATAGACCGCTTTATTGCCCAAGCTCCCCATCATTTGCGGCGTAGTGGCGTACTTTTTTTGATGCAGTCCAACTTGGCAACCATTCAAGAAACCATCGAAAAGTTTGCGGCTCAAAAGATGCATGCTGCTTCAGTGGCCCATTTGGACTTACCTTTCTTTGAAACCCTGCATTTGCTTAAAGCCATTTTCTAAGAAGGTTGCTTCTAAAAACTGTGAAATCTTTTTTTTCTGTTGACAAGTTTTAATAATCTAATGTGTGATACTCAGCTTAGTGACTGGTATGAAGCGCAAACTTATGGAAATTCTTGCTTGCCCAATCGACAAGCATCACCCACTGGAACTTTACGTTTTCGAAGAAAAAGACGAAATCGTTGAAGGCTTAATTGTCTGCCCCCAATGCCTACGCTGGTATCCTATCCGCGACGAAATCCCCGAAATGTTGCCTGACGAGCTGAGAAGAGAAACCGAGGACCTGCCCTTTCTGAAAAAATACAAAGACAAAGCACCCAAAAACGTGGTGACCGAAGGAAAACCCTTCAGTCTCAAAGCCTAACACAGGCAGCTAAATTTTTATTGCCTTGTTTTTGGCTGAAGACTGCAACGCCGCCATCGCAATCCGCAGCGCCTTAACGCCATCCGTGCCTGTGACCAACGGCTTTTTCTTTTCCAAGATGCACTCTGCAAAGTGCTGCAGTTCCCTTTTTAGGGGTTCTTGGAATGGAATTCTGGGCTGCAAGTTTTCTTTGGCGTTTTCAACCCACAGCTCCTGTGTGATATAATCCAACCGCATTATCGCATCTGTTCCCGTTACGTTCAGCGTCCTAGTCTTGTAGGGTGTTAGCCAGTTGGATTCTATAAATGCGCTTTGCCCCCCTTCAAAGGTGAGCATTATCTGGGCGTAATCCTCAAACTGCCTATGACGCATGTTCCCGGTTTTCGCGTAAACACTAATGGGGTCCTGATTGGATACGAACCGCATAATGTCTATGTCATGAATTGCTGTATCTTTGACTACGCCCACATCGCCGATTCGTTCAGGCCACTGGGAAACCCGCTTTGCCGATGCTGAAACCAAATCCCCAATCCGTTTGCTCTCCACTGCTTCCCGAATCTGCTGCAGCCCCGGAATAAACCGCATCAAAAACCCAACCGTTAAATGTAGCCCGTTTTCCTGTGCAGTTTGTAGCAGCTTCTCGGCTTGATTTGTATCGGTCGCCATGGGTTTCTCCACCAGCACATGTTTTCCTGCGTGCAGGCATTTTTGTGCTTCCTTTGCAAGCATGGTGGACCATGTGCATACGTTTACGGCTTGGATTTCTGGGTTCTTAAGCATTTGAGCGCTGTCAGTGTAAGCTTGCACCCCGAATTGGTCTGCTATGGCTTTGGCTCTTGCAGCATCAACATCACAAACCGCAACTAGATTGGTGGCTGCAAGCTCTTTGTAAACACGTGCGTGATTTCTGCCCCAAAATCCCGTTCCTATTACTGCGACGCCGAGTTTGTTCATTTTTTTTGCTCTCCTCTGCCTAACCCTCGATATGTGAAACCTGTATTCATTACTTTAGTGGGCTCTATAACTCCCACTAAATCCACAAACGCTGATGGTTCTTTCATTAAGGCATGAAGCTTCTTAAGGCTTAATCTCTTAAACTGTTCTATTTCGGAAAGAATAACCAAGCAGTTTGCGCCCTCAACCGTTTCATTCAATGTTCTTTTTAGTGTACCCTCCGCTTTGGGGTCAACCGTGCCTTGTGGGTTGTATCGGCTGATTTTTGCTCCTTTAGCAACCAGCAACTCAGCAAATGCTTCTGCGGCAGTTCCTGTTTCCGCTGCCCCCAGCAAGGCGATATTTGCTCGACGCATTGTCTTTCCTCCAACACGAAGCGCATCCTGCGTCAAGTTAAAGGCATGTTTTACCATGTCCTCATTTAGTTGCCTTGCCATTTTAGGCAACCGAAGCTGCATGTTCACGTTATCCGCGTTCTCAAGAAGCACATAAACTTCTTCCCGGTTTGCCTCTTCAGCAATGCTTGCTCTACAACTGTTTGGGCACGAAAAAGAGTCAAAGAGCTCTGCGGTCTCCACGAAATCTAAGTCCGTCTTTTCACAAAACACCGCTAACTCATTGTTCAACGCCATGTTAATGTCCCGTTTAGCCGCTGCAAACAAAACCGCAGCTTCCGCCTTTTTAATGTTAAAAGTTTTTTCAACACCCTTTTCCGTGATAGTTTCAAAAATTAAAGCCGCAGAATTCAAGCTGTACTTGTCGTTTGCAGCTACTACGGCTTGTTGGACGCTACTTCTCTTTTCACAGTTCCAAAAGTAACTGAAAGTGGGGTTATATGCAACGCCAAGGTCCCCTGATTTGAACCCTGACGTATCTTCCAAACTTTCTTTAACCACGCCTTCAACGAATCCAACACCGCCAACGCCCCCATAGACAACTAAACTTCCCCTCTGGAGGTTTTTTCCCACTTTCTTGCATATGCCAACAACACTCGCGTTGTCGACCCTTTTTTTAGAATCAACTTTGGCATCAACCGTTATGATGGTCACGTCGCTTTCCGAAACAGCCGCATCAAAATCGCCCGTAACGTTTAACACCCCTTTTTTGAGTAGACTCTTCAGCTTAACTTCCGCTTGGCGGTCACCAAAAGGCAAACTGCCCGTGGACAGGCGTTTTACTGCACTTTGGTCAACATCTGTGCAGGACACTTTGAACCCTGCTTCCGCAAACGCCAAAGCATAAAAAACTCCTTTTTGTCCACAACCCACAACATTAAGTCTGATTTTTCCACGTTTTTCGGGAGTATCCACTTCTTCTTCTTTTAAATGCAGCACTGAAGGCAACCTGTTCGCCTTTCTTAGACTACACTATACTGTCTTAAATGGTTTCAAGTATCTTCCTGAGTTTCTGAGTGTATTCCTGAACCAATTGCACTGCGCGTTGCTGGGTTTTTGCCTCCGCATACATACGGTAAGCAGGTTCAGTTCCGCTGGGACGCACTAAGATAGCGCTTTTGTCGTTAAACCAGATTTTAACGCCGTCCAAGGTGTTGATGTTCATGCCCTGCACCTGCGTCAGCAACTGCTCATGAACTTTCTGTTTTTTATTTTCGGGGCATTCGATTTTGCCTTTTTCTATAAAGTACTGTGGCTGCTCCTCCACAAGAGTTGAGAGTTTTTGACCTGTTTTCGCCATTATGTCCAGCAAGAGCGCGGTCGTCATGGCGCCGTCACGCACGGATTGATGCGGACCATAAAATACTCCGCCGTTTTCTTCGCCGCCTAATTTTGAGTTGATTTCTTTCATTTTCTGCGAAACAGTGACGCTTCCAACTTTGGTCCAAACTAGTTCACCTTTGTATTGGTCGGCGATGTCTTTGATGAGCGTTGACGAACTTACTGGGGTGACTATCTGTGCGTTGGGGTTCTCCAAAAGGAACTGTTTTTCAACCACCGCAAAGGATTTGTCGCCCATGTGGATTTGCCCTTTGTCATCCACAAAAATTGACCTGTCCGCGTCCCCATCAAAGGCAACTCCCAAATCTGCGCCTAAAGCTTTCACCATGTCTGAAAGGTCTGTGAGGTTCTCTGGTCTGGGTTCAGGCATTCTTCCTGGGAAAGTGCCGTCGATGTTTGCGTTGAGGCTGGTTATTTTGCATCCTAATTCCCGCATGAGAACTGGTGCAGTCAAGCTGCCGACGCTGTTTGCGCCGTCAACGATCACGTGGAAATGTTTCTCAGCGATTTTAGCGACGTCCACATGTTTCTTTATGGCTTCAACATACTCGCTGTTTATATCCGCCAAGTCATGAACGGTGCCCAGATTTTTCCAGTCGGCAAACTGGTTCTTTTCTTCAAAGTAGCTACGTTCAATTTCAGCTTCTTGTTCATGGCTGATTTCTATACCGTCGCTCCAGATGACTTTGATGCCGTTATATTGAGGGGGATTATGTGAAGCGGTGATTAAGACTCCGCCGTCCATTTTGTGATTTTTAACTGCAAACTGAAGTGCAGGTGTTGGAGCCATACCCGCGAAGTACACATTGCAGCCGGTTGCCGTTAAACCAGAAATAACTGCCTTGGCAAACATTGGTCCACTTGTTCTTGCGTCAAACCCTAAAAGTAAATTCTTTTTGCCAAAAAATGTGCCAATTGCGCAGCCGACTTTCACTGCAATCTCTGGTGTTAATTCCGTGTTTACTACTCCTCGAATTCCGTTTGTTCCAAAAAGTTTTTGGCTCATAACCTTTATCTCCGCTTTGATTATCAGACCTGTGTTTCTAATATGTTTTCAGATTTGTTTGTCTATTGTTTTTATTTGTTGTTTCTGATTGGGATTAAGCTAATTCTTTGGCTGGGCACACATTAACTTTTTCAGACATGACTACGCCATCTTTGACTTTTGCGTGGTCTCCAATTATGGTACCTTCGACGATGTTGACTTTGTTGCCTACCCGTGCTGCTTCCCCAATAAGAGCCCCCGTTATAACCGCATCATCACCTATCACGGCATCTTCGAAAATCACAGAGTCACGTATCTGCACATTTCTGCCCACAGTTACGTTATTGCCTAAAATAGCGCAGGGACCAATCACAGAATTTTCGCCTACTGAGACACCTTTGCCCAAAGCCACTGGTTCCCTACAAACATATTTTGCTTTCGCCTTCCCACGTTGTTTGTCTGCGCATGTCTCAAGCATCATCTTGTTTGTCTGCAAATATTCTTCAGGTTTACCTATGTCAATCCACAGGCCCTCAACTTTGTGCCCAAAAAGCGCTTTCTCTTCTGCCAATTTGGGAAAAACTTCCCGCTCCATAGAAACCGCTCTGCCAGATGGAATATACTCAAAGATTTTTGGGCTTAAAACGTAAACCCCCGCGTTGATAAGCTTGGAGGGTTCTGCTCCTTTGGGTGGCTTTTCCACGAAACGTTCAATCCTATCTCCATCGGCAAGTTTTGCTGCGCCGTATCTGCTTGGGTCTTGTACCTCATGAAGCGCGATGGTTGCTACTGCTTTGCCTTCTGTGTGGCTTTGAACCATTTCTCGGTAGTTTATTTCCGTTATCAAGTCACCGTTTAAAACCAGAAAAGGGTCCTCATGTCCAATGAGTTTCTCGGCTTTTTTTATGGGCCCTGCGGTGCCCAGCGGCATCTTTGGGGGGTCATGAGAGTATTTGACTTTTAAGCCGCATTTGGAGAGGTGTTGTTGTTTTATGTGAAATTCCGTTAATCTGTTAACTGCCAGTATGGCTTCGTCAACGCCGTTTTCGGCAAGTTTTTCAAAAGTCCACTGCAGAAGTGGCTTGTTAACTATAGGAAAAAGGGCTTTTGGTCTTGTACATGTCAGGGGTCTAAGTCTAGTGCCAAACCCGCCAATTAGAATCAATGCTTTCACTCAAATCACTCCTAAAGAGTACCCTAACTCATCGCGGATTTGGATATAAACGATGCGAACAAAACCTCCTTATTCCCACTCTATTGTAGCTGGCGGCTTATGCGTTATATCGTACACTACATGAGTAACCTGAGGAATCTCGTTAGTTATCCTTGTTGAAATCTTTTCCAAAACCGCGTAAGGAATCCGCGCAAAATTTGCAGTCATGGCTTCGCGGCTCTCCATTGCCCTCACTGCAACTACGTATCCGTAAGCTCGAGAATCTCCTTTAACCCCCGTCGCCAAAGTGTCGGTCAAAACCGCAAAATACTGCCACAGGTTCTCCGCAGCGCAGCTTTTCTCGATTTCCTGACGCACAATAGCATCCGCCTTTTTGGTTATTTCGACTTTCTCCTCCGTCAATTCGCCGATGATTCTAACAGCTAATCCAGGTCCAGGAAATGGTTGCCTGTTCACGAGTTCTCTAGGCAGGTTAAGCATGACTGCGACCTTGCGTACTTCATCCTTATACAAGTCCCGCAGAGGCTCCACAATCTTTTTGAAATCAATCTTAGAAGGCAAGCCTGCGACGTTATGGTGGGACTTAATAACATCCGAATTTTTCCTAAAACCCGATTCGATTCGGTCTGGGTAAATGGTTCCCTGCAGCAAATATTGGGCACCTGACTCTTTAGCAATATCCTCAAATACTCGGATGAATTCTTCGCCGATGACTTTACGTTTCTTTTCTGGCTCAGAAACGCCCTCAAGTTTTTTCATGAACCGCTGCTGAGCTTTCACCATCACGAAGTTTATGTTAAAATTGTCAAAGGTTTCTTTGATGGCTTCTGGTTCACCTTCCCGCATGAAACCATGATCCACAAAAACCGCAGTTAACTTCTCTCCTAATGCTTCTGCAGCCAAAGCTGTGGCGACGCTGCTGTCGATTCCGCCGCTTAACCCAATTATGGCTTTAGACTCGCCAACATCAGCCTTTATTTCCTCAACCATTTTCTGGATTACGTCTTCTACTTTCCAGTTTGCTTCGCAGATACAAACTTTGAAGATGAAGTTACGCAGCATTAGCGCGCCTTTTTTTGTGTGGATAACCTCGGGGTGCCATTGCAAGCCGTAGATTTTTTTCTGCTGGTTGCCGTACGCGGCTACAGGGCAGCTTTCAGTGTGCGCCAAAATTTCAAAGTCTGGTGGCAAAGAGAGAACTGTGTCGCCGTGACTCATCCAAACCGTTTCTTTCGAGTTTAAACCATCTAAAACGCCTGTGGTTTTGTCGATGTCCACTTCGGCTATGCCGTATTCTCGGCAAGAGGCCCGAGAAACCTTGCCCTGCACTATCTGAGCAATCAGCTGATGCCCGTAGCATAGACCTAAAACTGGCAGGTTCAGTTCCAAAATTTGGGGGTCAATTTGAGGGGCGTTTTCTTCGTAGACGCTTGAGGGTCCACCTGAAAGAATTAGCCCTTTAATGTTGATTTTCTCGTTTAATGCTTGGATTTCTGTGGGGGTTATGTTGTGGGGAACGATTTCTGAATAGACGCCATTTTCTCTTATTCTTCTACCTATAAGGTGGCAGTATTGTCCACCAAAGTCCAAAACCAGAATGGTGTCATAGTGCGTTTGCATTTTTTCTGAACCAGCTATTAATGGGGCTTGCTCCATAATTTAAGATTGCCCTGCCCCTTCTTTTTTTATAGCGAAACCATTATGTCCTTGGCTCTCTTGTTTTCTTTTCAAGAGAAGCTAAACTTTTATAAATATAACTGTTTTTTTATTAAAAGAACGTTAAAAAATCATATCGTCCATTGGAAAAACGTGCAAGGAGTAACATGCCATGGAGTTAAATGAAATTGACACAAAAATCTTGAAGGCTCTTCTGGAAGACGCAAGATTTTCAAGCCGACAAATAGCCAAAAATGTGGGTGTATCCGTCGGTACTGTTCTTTCAAGAATTAAAAAGATGGAAGATGAAGCATTAATCAAAGGCTACTCCGTCATTTTGGACCATGAAAGACTCGGTTATCAGCTAACGGTCGTCACCGAAATTACTGTCGCAAAAGGCAGATTGGTTGAAACCGAAGCAGAAATCGCTAAAATTCCTAATGTTTGCAGCGTCTACGACGTAACAGGACTAACCGACGCAGTGATTGTGGCAAAATTCAAAAGTCGTGAAGATTTAGGTGAATTCACAAAGCACTTGCTTACGTTACCCTATGTGGAGCGAACCAACACCCATGTCGTTTTAACTACGGTGAAAGAAAACTTCCGCCTCATCTGAAGAGGCTCTCAAGGTTTACTTTCTTCTGTTTTTCCCCTTTTAATTTTCTGCTCGGGCGGCGCTATAGTTATCGTGGAGCCTGAAGGTACAGGTGACGTTATCCAGACATTCCCCCCAATAACAACATTGTCGCCTATAATGGCGTCTGGCCCCAGCAGCGTAGCACCAGAGTAAATAACTACATTGTTTCCTATGGTTGGGTGCCTTTTTCTGCCTTTGATTATCTGTCCCTTTTCATCTTTGGGAAAACTTAACGCGCCTAACGTGACCCCCTGATACATCTTGACATGGTCGCCAATTACCGTTGTTTCCCCGATGACGACGCCTGTGCCATGGTCAATGAAGAAGTTTCTGCCGATGCGCGCCCCTGGATGAATGTCTATGCCCGTCAGTGAATGCACATGTTCACTCATAATTCGAGGAATCAAAGGTACCCCCCGCGCATAGAGTTCATGGGCTATCCGGTAGGTGCTTATAGCTAAGACGCAGGGGTAGCTTATGATAACTTCCTCGTTGCTCACCGCTGCGGGGTCTCCAACGTAAGCCGCTTCAATGTCTCCACTTAAAAGCTGTCGTATTTCGGGAATTTTCTCCAAAAGCTCCTTGGCAATGATTTGTGCTTGTGCGTGGCAGACATCTTGAGGGCATTCTTTGACTTTTCTACAAATATGCTTTAGGCTTTTCTCTATCTCAACTGTTAGTCGAGTATAGAGGGAGGTTAACATGTTGCCGACTACGTATTTGACGTTGGATTTGGTTATTTCGGTTTTACCTAAATATCCTGGGAAGAAAACTGTAAGCAGGTCTTCGAGGATTTCGATGACGACTCTTTTTGAAGGCAGGTCTTTTCCTTCAAGGTGGTCCATGCCTCCAAAAACGTCATAATTCTTAATCAGGTCATCAACCAGTGCAGGTAACCCCTCATTTACCCAGTTGTCTTCAGCTTTAACGTTGCAGGCCATAAGTTTTTGAAGCATCTTTTCAGGGTCAATTGTGTAGGTTTCTTGCTTGTCGGTTGGGTTGGCAGGTTTTTTTGGGTTGGTTTGGTTGGGGTTTGAAGACATTAGGTTTACCTTCCTGTGTATTTGGAAAAGCAGAGATATAAGAGAAGCGTCAGCTTGAACCTTAACGAGCGCTTTCGAAGCAGACCTGCCCCTTTGTGCGGTCATAATATGCAGCTTTTTTGTTTATGCACGGCAAATGGTGCCACCTAGAGCCTTTGTTGGACGTAAAGTCTTTTAATACCTAGTTTGTTTCTATATTTGCCACCTAAATGTGCGGGGGTCGCCCAGCATGGCCAAAGGCGTAGGCCTGAGGCGCCTATCCTGCAGAGGTTCGTGGGTTCAAATCCCACCTCCCGCACCAATCCAAATTGTCTCACTTTTGTTTTTCTCTATTTTTCCCACCAAATTACTGCTTCGCGTGCTGGTTTTTTGTCAACGAATCTGACTGTTCCGTCGCTTGCTTTTTTGAGGTTTTCGGTGAGGAATTTTTTGAGTTTCTTTTCTTCTTCTTTGGTTAATTCCTCGTTGTTTCCTCTTCTTGCAAAGCGTTTCTGGAACGATGTGAAAGCGTCTTCTATGCTGTTGTGTGACATGTTTTTTGCTTTGTAGTCGAACATGTCAATGTTTGCGCGGATACCCATTTGGTAGAGCAGATTGTAGATTACTATGTACATTCGGGTTTCGCCGTATGGTCTGCCTATTGCGTTGTACATGGCTATGTCAAATGTTCTTTCTCTTGCTCCCCAGATTATGTATGCTCGCCGTTTTGCTGCTTCATCCATGTTCTTGAGGAATTTTTCGAGGTTGCGTTCCCACCCCATTGACCTAGAAGCAACAACAATGTCGTGTTGCTCTATGTCTTTGCCAATGACAACGGTTTCAAAAGCCTTATTTGTGGTGGTTATGTTGTGGACTTTTTCTTTTTTGGCGTTCTGTGCTAAAAACTTGAGCATTTCGCTGGAAATGTCTAATCCTGTGACTTGTTTGCATTTTTTTGCCAAAGGCACTGCCAGTAACCCCGCGCCGCAACCGACATCTAAAACCGTCCAGCTGGGTTTAATTTTGATTCTCTGTAGGACTTTTTTTCCATAGTCATCTTTGTGCTGAATTTGGTTCCAACGCGGGGCAATGCCATTCCAGCTTTCCTCTTTGTCTGCTTCCCCCGCGAAGAAAAGGATACCCTCACGCCAAATGGTGCTCCAGTCGATTTTGTTAAAGTCGTTAAAGTCCATAAACTCCTTTCTCCCCTGCACGCTTGATTCTGATTAAAAATCTGTTTTCATTACCTGCTAACCAGTTGGGTAATATGCTTTTCACGTTACAAGTTTGGGCAACGTATTTAAACAGGCTGCGATATGTTTGTTGAAACATAACGATGTGTTAATTAATGTCAAATAAAAGTGTTTATCTACTAATCGGCATAATTGTGGTCATTGCCGTCGGGGCATTTGCCTACCTTCAGTATTCCTCACCAGAAAACACAGCTGCTTCGGCTTCGCCCTCTCCGACGGTTTCTCCTACGCCAACGTTTACCCCAACTATGACGCCTTCTGCAACTTCTCCTTCTACTCCCTCAACAGTGCCAAGCCCAACCACAACTTCGCCATCGCCTACACAGTCAAGTTCCCCCTCATCTGCGCCTCCAAGTCCTTCCTCTTCTGAAACGGTTTCTGTAACAATCACCTCCACGTCAGCGAGTCCTGACAGCGTTAGAGTGGACGGAACAGTTGTTTCTTTACCAGCCGTTTTCCAGTGGCAGGTAGGTGCTACTCACTCTCTCCAAGCCATCTCTCCTGTCGCTGGAGCGGCTGGAAACCAATATATGTGGACAGGTTGGAGTGACAACGGGGCTCAAACACACACCTACACAGTTCCCAGCTCAGACACAACAGTAACAGCCAACTACAAAACACAATATCAAGTAACCTTCACTCAGTCAGGATTGGACAGTTCAGCTGACGAAACCGTGGTCACTACAAACATGGGAAGCGCCAGCTACGCTGACATGCCTTTCAAAGTTTGGGCTGATTCTGGGGCTCAAATAACCTACACTTTCGAAGCAAACGAATCAACAACTTGTCCCCGCGGATTCTTCATGCTTGCAGACTCCGCAAACTCACACACAATCACTGTGAACGAGCCAACAACGGTATCCGCAACGTACACGCGAGCAATCATCGACGCCAACGGCAAAGTCATACAAGTCCCTGACCCTTCTAAAATCAACCGAATTGCTGATTCTTGGCCAGCACACAACACAATCGTTGTGATGGTGGGTGCAAAAGAAAAACTCGTAGCCACCGCAACAACAAACACCGTAAACCCAATGTTCCAAAAAATTCTGCCCGCAATAGAAACAATGCTAACTCCCTTCAACTCGGACGGGACAGTGAACATTGAAGCCCTCATGGCAGAAGACCCCGACATCGTTTTCGTTTCTGCAAGTGGCGAAGCTGCAGCTGCTGCAATGGAAAACAGTGGATTGCTAGTTGTTCGGTTGCAGTTCTTTGACTTTGCCGACATGGTCAGCACAGTACACCTAACTGGTTGGATACTTGGGGAAGATGCCTTAGCTAAAGCAGTAACATACATTGATTACTTCAACGGTGTTCAAGATGAAATCACTTCAGTAACCTCACAGATACCAACTCAAGACCGACCTAAAGTTTTACACATCACTGGCACAGGGACATCACCCCTAAGCATTGACGCTGGCGAAGGACTCATAAACACATGGATTAACCTCTGCGGCGGAGATAATGCAGCAGCAGAAGTTCCTGGCAACATGCAAACCGTCTCCTTCGAACAAATCCTCTCCTGGAACCCTGAAATAATCCTGATCGGTTCAGCCAACGCGAATACAATGAAAACTCAGCTTCTTAACGATCCCCTGTGGAACGAAATCACTGCTGTCAAGAACGGCGACGTAATTGCTAACCCGATGGGTGTATTCGACTGGGCGCGATACAGTGTTGAAGAAGCCTTGAACATCCAATGGGTATCGCAGACGTTCCATCCTGACCTGTTCTCCGACATCGACATCAGAGCGGAAACTCAATGGTTCTATCACAACTTCTACGAATACGACCTTTCAGAAGCCGAAATCGATGCCATACTGCGATAGACCCACTGAATCAAAGATATGACAGGTGTTAGGGATGCAAAAAACGGCTAAAAGCAGCAGCAGATGGAATAACTCGAAAATAACCGTTTTGCTTCTGCTTTTAGCCCCCTTAACCATTTTTTTGTTTTCATTATGCGTTGGCAGATATTCTATTCCTGTAGATACAGTAATTAAAATCTTGGCTTCACCCGTTGTTCCAATGGAGCACACTTGGCCCTCCATCATGGGAACCGTCATCTTCAATGTGCGGCTCCCTCGCCTGATAATGGTGTCCTTAGTCGGTGCCAGCCTAGCTATTTCTGGCGCCTCCTTCCAAGGCATCTTGAAAAATCCTCTCGTTTCCTCTGACATACTTGGAGTAGCCTACGGTGCAGGTTTTGGTGCTGCCTTAGCCATCCTGTTTTTCCCTGACCCTGCGACCATTCAGCTTTTCGCTTTGGGTTTCGGTATGCTTGCAGTAGGTTTAGCGTATGGGATAAATAGTTTTTACAAACGATCCTCCACTCTTATCCTTGTTTTATCTGGAATTATTGTTGGTGCCTTTTTCTCCTCCTTGATTTCTTTAGCCAAATACACCGCTGACCCTGAAACCAAACTGCCCGAAATTGTGTTTTGGCTTTTAGGGAGCTTTGCTTCAGTTACCATTAGTGATGTGATTCAATATGCGTTCCCCATGGTGTTAGGCATAGTCGTCTTGCTGTTGTTGAGGTGGAGAATTAACGTTCTTTCGCTTGATGATATGCAGGCAAAATCATTAGGTCTGAACATTAAGAGATACCAAGGCATAATTGTTTTCTTTGCCACCCTAATCACAGCTGCCGCTGTATGTGTCAGCGGAATCATCAGTTGGGTCGGGCTTATCGTACCTCATATCGCCCGCATGATAGTTGGACCAAACAATAGCAAAGTTTTGCCCGCATCAATCGTGATAGGCATGTCTTATCTTCTGATAATCGATGATGTTGCTCGATGCGTTGTATCCAATGAAGTGCCCATCGGGGTCTTGACTGGGCTAATTGGCGCGCCTTTCTTTGGTTACTTATTACTAAGACAAAGGGTTGGATGGTCTTGAGACTCGACGTAGAAAAAGTATCTTTTTCGTACAAGCAAGGAACTCCAGTTTTTAGAGACATCTCTTTCTCTATCACGAAGGGGGATGTCTTCTGCATTTTAGGTCAAAACGGCGCGGGAAAATCAACTCTGTTAAGTTGCATAGGTAACCTGTTTAGTTTAGATGAAGGCACCATACGATTGGACGGGGAAGATATCTCAAAAATGTCCCGCATGGAGTTAGCTCGAAAAATAGGCTATATCCCCCAATTCCATAATCCCGTTTTTCCCTATTCTGTTTTCGATTTTGTGTTAATGGGGCGAACTCCGCATTTGGGCGCTTTTTCTGCCCCGAAAAAACGGGACATAAACATAGCTAAAAAAGCAATAGAGGCTGCTGGCATTTCTTACCTGATTGACAAACCTTACAGCGAAATCAGCGGAGGTGAGCGCCAGCTTGTGATGTTCGCTAAGGTTTTAACTCAGGAGCCCGAGATAATTCTTCTTGACGAGCCCACATCTCATTTGGATTTTGGAAATCAATTCAAGATTCTTAACTTAATCGACGCTTTGTCAAAAAGCGGGTTTTCCGTCATAATGACGTCTCACTTTCCAGACCATGCTTTTCTTGTTTCTACTAAAGTTGGCATAATGAAGGGGCATTCATTCATAGACTTGGGAGCCGCTAACGATGTGGTGACTGAAGAAAATATGCGGGAAGCTTACGGGTTGGATGTTAAGATTGCTTTTATTGATAAAGCTGAGCGGAAAGTTTGTGTGCCTCTTAAGATGCCTCAATCAAGCGCGATTTTTGGTTTTTCTGCCCTTAAAGGCGACCATGAACAATAGTTAATGGTAAACCGTCTTCTCTGTTTTTTTGCATTTTTTCTGTTAGTCCCTATTCGCAGTCGAGGCTTGTTTTTGCAAGATTACCTGCCTTTGTTATGATTGGGCACTATTGTGGTGCTTATTTGTTTTGTTTGAAATGTTTTCGTTGTTACAATTGTATAACGTCGCTGGTTTATATACGCGTATATATTAAGCAATGCAGTCAAAAACCGCACCCTCTGCTAAAAAACTGGGGCAAACTTCGGCAGAGCAGCCCTTCAGTCTAACCTCAACTAAAAGCAAGTGAAGAGCAAATGGTAAAAATCGGCGCTTACGAATTCAGCCTACGAGAGTTTGCAGGTGCACTAGGTGATTTTGGTCCCCTTAACCCGTTTATCCTCGGCTACATCGCCGTTTTGGGTTTGGACCCTGCAGGAATCTTTCTCGCAATGGGCATCACCAACATCATCATCGGCTTAGTCTACAAACTGCCCTTGCCTGTGGAGCCCCAAAAAGCCATCGGAGCCGCCGCCCTAACCCAACATTGGCTTCCCGGACAGATCTATATAAGTGGGCTGGCATCGGGGCTTATCTGGCTGCTTTTGAGTTTCTCAGGGCTGGTTAAAAAATTCGCTAAGGTAACTCCCACCGTAGTCATACGCGGCATCCAAGTCGGCTTAATGTTCATCCTGCTTTGGGAGGCAATCCAGCTTGTTCAGTCAAATCTCCTTTTAGCGCTTGCCTCCGTAGGCATAATCCTTGTTTTGATGAAGAATCGTTACTTGCCCGCCGCAATTGCACTTTTTGTCATAGGTTTAGTGATTGTTTTTGTGTCTAATCCGAACCTAAGTTTAGGGGTGAATTTTGCAGTTCCCGCTCTTTGGCTGCCTTCAATCGAAAGCCTAACTGTAGGTGTCCTAACGGTAATTCTTGCCCAGCTAGTGCTCACCTATTCAAACGCCATCCTTGCCACCACCTTGGCAGTGAAAGAACGTTTCCCAAAAACCAACCTAGAAGAAGCAAACCTTTCCGCAAACATGGGCTTCATGAACACCTTTCTCTCCTTCATACGAGGCGTACCAATGTGCCACGGCGCAGGGGGCTTTGCATCGCAATACTTTTTTGGAGCCCGAACAGGCGGCGCCATGATCATGGAGGGGGCAATTGAGGTGGTTTTGGCTTTCTTTTTTGCGGCATCAATCGCCAACATATTTGCCGTTTTCCCCGTCGCTATAATCGGAGGCATGTTGCTGTTTGCCAGTTTTGAGTTGGGTCGGGCGGCTTTTAAGCTGCGGGGAACTGATTTGGCTTTGGTGCTGTTGATGGGGGTTGTTTCTTTTGTTTCGAATCTGGCTGTGGGTTTTGTTGTTGGGTTGGTTCTGTTTTACGTTTTAAAATGGGTGAAGCGTTATCGTAAACGCCCGGGGGCTGTGAATTAGTAAGTGAAGAACTGCTATCTTTTATCATTTTTTTCTTGGGTTTGTTTTTTGTTTCTTGTTGGGCGAAATGTTTATAGCGAAGTTTTTTAGTATAAGCTACTGAATATAGGTGAACCTAACTTTAGTATGGTGAACTAACTTTGCGTCTAAGTGAACTAAAACCCGGACAAGAAGCAACAGTAATCAAAATCCAAGAAACAGGCGCAGTACGACGCCGAATCATGGACATGGGCCTCATCCGAGGCTCCAAAGTCAAAGTCGTCTGCCGCGCACCCCTAGGTGACCCCTTGGAACTCGAAATCCGCGACTACAAACTGACTCTGCGACGAAAAG
Source organism: Candidatus Bathyarchaeia archaeon (assembly GCA_041447175.1). Lineage (NCBI taxonomy): Archaea > Thermoproteati > Candidatus Bathyarchaeota > Bathyarchaeia (SeqCode) > Bathyarchaeia archaeon. The sequence continues at coordinate 2,308,586 of CP166960.1, forward strand.
AAGCCGAAAACATCCTTGTCTCCACAGACGGAGGACTCTAAAATGTCACTGTGCAGTTTACCCGTCGGCACCGAAGCCAAAATCACAAAAATCTACGGCGAAACAAGCGTCATCAAACGCCTAAACGAACTCGGCTTCACCACAGGAACCACAATCAAAATCATCCGCGGCGAAGACCTCAAAGGCCCCGTGCTTGTGGAAGTCCGCGACTCACGCATAATGCTTGGAAACGACGTAGCCACCAAAATAACCGTTGACGAGGTCAAATAACATGCCCTACACCGTTGCACTCATCGGCAACCCCAACGTCGGCAAAAGCGTCATATTCAACAGCCTTGTGCCCGGCGCCCGCCAACACGTCGGCAACTGGCCCGGCAAAACCGTTGAGAAAAAAGAAGGCGGCTTCATTCACAAAAATGTCCAAATGAAGCTCGTCGACCTGCCCGGAACCTACAGCCTCACCGCCGCAGCCGAAGACGAACTGGTCTCACGCAAATTCATAGTCGACGAAAAACCCGACCTAGTAATCGATGTTGTGGACGCTTCTAACTTGGAGCGGAACCTTTACCTGACTTTTCTTCTGCTGGAGCTGGAGGCAAACGTGCTTTTAGTTTTGAACATGGTGGACATAGCGGAGGGCAAAGGCTACAAAATCAACACCAACCGACTCTCCGACCAGCTGGGTATCCCCGTGGTTCCCACCGTCGCCACCAAAGGCAAAGGACTTGCTGAACTAAACGATGCCCTCCTTAAAGCGGTCAAGAAAACCCCGCCGGTCACCCCAAAGGTGACTTACGGCGAGAAAATCGAAACCGTCATTGGCGATGTTGTCTTGTTGCTCAAAAAAGACCCCACGTTACAGCAAAAGTATCCGTTGCGGTGGTTAGCAATCAAACTTCTCGAAAAAGACCAACAAGCCCTAGACATAATCAAGCACAGTCAAAACTCACATGAACTGCTGGAGGTTGTTGCATGAAAGCCAAAGAATGCCTTGGCGACGACCCTGAACTTGTCTTAGCCGACGCCCGATACGACGGTATCAGCAAAATCCTAAGCGACTCCCTTATCAAAGGGGAACGCAAATGGAGCATCTCCGACCTTCTTGACAAGGTTTTCCTCAACAAATACATAGGCATCCCCGCCTTCTTCGCGTTGTTGTGGGCAGTGTTTCAGTTCACGTTCGAAGCTTCCGCGCCCTTCATGAGCTTAATCGAGATGTTTTTTGCTTATCTCTCCAGCTTAGCGGCGCAGATACCCAACCCCGTTGTTGCTTCACTTCTGGCTGACGGCATTTTCAGCGGGTTAGGTTTCATTCTGACCTTCACAGCGCCAATATTCTTCCTGTTCTTCGCTCTCTCCCTTTTAGAAGACAGCGGATATTTGGCGCGCGTAGCCTTCGTGTTTGACAAGTTAATGTTCAAACTCGGGCTACACGGCAGATCCTTCATACCAATGCTGCTGGGGTTCGGATGTAACCTGCCCGCAATCATGGCGGCACGTAGCGTTGAAGGCAAAAAAGACCGCCTCATAACAATACTGACCGTGCCCTTCATGTCCTGCGCTGCACGGTTGCCCGTGTATGTGCTGATTGCAGGCGCCTTCTTTGCCGCAAACGCCGCCACAGCTGTTTGGTCAATGTACATCATCGGCATATTCGTGGCGATCCTGTTTGCTCTGCTGCTACGCAAAACCATCCTAAAAGGTGACCCTGCACCATTCATCATCGAGTTGCCAACCTACAAGATGCCCACGCTGGGCGGCTCAGTGCTGCACATGTGGGAAAGAGGCGTCTCGTTCCTAAAGAAAGCAGGCACGTATCTGCTGTTGGGTGCAATCATCATTTGGGCGCTTTCCGTGTTGCCTTGGGGTGTGGAGCCTGGCGGCGGCGAGTCCCTGATAGGGTTGATAGGTCAAGGGTTGCAGCCAATCTTTGCTCCGTTAGGTTTCAGCTGGCAGATTGTCTCCTCACTGGTCTTTGCTTTCCTAGCCAAAGAGTTAGTGGTGGAATCTTTGGGCGTAATCTACGGTGTAGGCGGCGAAGCCAGCATACAAGCTGCTTTGGTTGCTTCGATAACTCCTGTTAGCGCTTTTGCGTTGATGGTGTTTACCCTGCTGTACGTTCCCTGCTTAGCCACGGTTGGCGTCATAAAGAAGGAAACTGGCTCATGGAAGTGGACCCTGTTTGCAGTTATATCTGAAATGGTCATCGCATACCTCGCAGCACTGGTAATTGTTGGAGTTGGAGGGCTATTCTTAGGTTAGGTGATGCAAAATGGAAATGAACACAAAACTCGGAAAAGAACTATCCATCTACTCGCTTGGCATAGGCTTAGTTTACATCGTCTTAGGGTTGCTTGAACTCCTCCGCGGACTCAGCGAAGCCTTCGGTCTTGAATGGGCCCTCATGCAAATCAGCACTGTCCTTGTCTACCCTGACATATTCAGCGGCATCACGCTTTCCATAATTGGTTTTGTTTTCCTGTTCGGAGTCATGCCGCAATGGAAAGCCAGCAAAGACGCTACTTCATACCTCGTAGTGGGAACCCTCCTGTCGGCGGTGTTCTTCGGGGTGTACTTGGCGATTATGGGAGCCCATGCCCTTGGGTCGGGCGTTTACCTAATTGCCCCCGAAGCGTACGCCGACATCTTTGCTGACTGGGCTGAATGGAGTTGGCTGGGCGATATGCGAGCAGGAATTTGGCTATTTGCCTTTGTGCTTCCCGGGCTTTACTTAACGTTGAAGCTTTGGAGGGTGAAAAAGTAGCATGTTGCAAGATGTACTGCGGTTAATCAGCGAATCTGGTATGGTTAGCATGTCTGAGCTTGCTGAGAAAACAGACACTACTGAAGCAATGGTTGAACAAATGATCTCTCTGCTGGTCTCCAAAGGATACTTGGCTCTCATAAACATGGACCACAACTGCAGCGAATCTCACTGTAGTGGCTGCCACATCCACTGTAAAGCTGGCTCTAAAAACGCCGAGAAAACGTACTTCATAACTGAGAAAGGACGCAAATACCTTGGACTGCCTGATGCTGAACCAAACGTACACCAACCTTGACTGGCTCGTCAAGGGTACCGTGTCGCCTTTTCCCTTTTTCTTAACTGAAGAGGACGCTACAACAAGCTTCTCTCTTTTGTGCTGAAATAACAAGTTAACTGTTTATTGAGGTGATTTTGTTATGGATTTGATTTGGGTTGGGTTTCTTGCTAGTTTGCTGGCTGGACTGGCAACTGGTGCAGGAGCATTGCCCGTGTTATTCACCAAAGGGGTCTCGGACAAACTACTGGATGTTCTGCTTGGCTTCTCAGCAGGGGTTATGCTTGCGGCTACCTGCTTTAGCCTCATAGTGCCCTCCTTAGACTTGGGTGGTCCACTGATTGTAGTCATCGGCATAATTCTTGGAGCTCTGACACTTCACTTGGTGGACCGTTTCGTGCCCCATTTTCATCCCATCGCGGGACCCGAAGGTCCATCCTCCCACCTGTCCAAAGTCTGGCTATTCGCGCTTGCAATGACCATCCACAACTTTCCCGAGGGCCTGGCAGTGGGCGTGAGTTTTGGCAGCGGTGATGCGGCTGCCGGGCTCGTGGTGGCTATGGCGATTGGGCTGCAGAATATGCCTGAAGGGCTCGCTGTTGCTTTGCCTTTAGTTCGGGAAGGTTACAGCCGCCGCAAATCCCTATGGTACGGAACCTTGACTGGTCTTGTTGAGCCTTTGGGAGGGTTGCTTGGGCTTGCACTGATTTCGGTTTTCCTGCCGATTCTGCCTTGGGGGCTCGCTTTTGCGGCTGGTGCGATGCTGTTTGTGGTGAGTGATGAGATGATTCCTGAAAGCCACCGAAAAGGCTTCGAAAGAGAAGCCACGTTTGGGTTAATCGCAGGGTTTGTTCTTATGATGTTTTTGGACTGCGCCCTGTCTTAACCCCCTTAATGTTTTGCTGCAAACTAGTGTGCCTTGCTCTGAATTGTTGTTTTAGACGGGGTGAGAGGAGCACATGTTTTATAACCGCTAAAAAGCAGAGTATCTTGGGATACATAGTGACCGAGAAAGAACACGTGGCAAGGCTCAACACTACCGAGGAAACATACGTCGAAACCATTGATTTTCTTCTTAGAAAACTGGGCTACGCTGTGGTAACCGACATCGCCAAAGAACTTGATGTTAAATCCCCAAGCGTAACAAGTATGTTAAAAAAACTTGACTCGTTGGGTTTTGTGAAGTATACTCCTTACCGTAATGTCATTCTTACCAAGAAGGGTAAAGACCTTGCTTCCTTCCTCAAGAAGAGGCAAACCTCACTGCAAGCTTTTCTAAATCTGCTTGGCGTTGATGAAAAAATTGCTGAAGAAGACGCCTGCGCCGTGGAGCACATCGTTCACAGTCTAACTTTGGAGAAACTCTCAAAGTTTGTGGAGTTTGTGCAGAATACTCCTCAAGGCAATAACTGGCTTTCCTGTTTTAAGAACTACGAAAAAGTTGGAAGTTGCCCTTTTGAGAAGTGTCTCTTCCTTCAAAGTAAAGAGGTGTCTGACGCTTCCACTTGATTGTTTCCTGTTTGCGGTTGCTCCTCAAGATAGATTAGCCTCCAAGTGCTTTCTACTATCCTCTCATGGTGAGTAAGTATGGAGATATCTAAAAAACTTGAAGATGCCTATATTCAACGTATGCCTGAGGATTTGAAAGCAAAATTTTGCGCCCTCTCCGCAGAAGAGCGTGCAGCAATTTTACGAGCGCTGGTGCGGTTTCATCAGGTTATTGAAGAAGAAACCTTCCAGCTGGTTTCGGGGCTAGTTAACGTTTACTCAAGCTGCAAAAAGGAGTAACTTGCAAGAATAATTCGGCGGTTCTGCACTAAATCAAGCTTGCAGCGCCATAGAACTGTTTCTTTTTTCGTCCATTTTTGTCTTTTTTGCTTGATTTTTTATGTTTTTGTGTTCTTCAGTTTGCTTTTTATACATTTGTTCTGTTTTTGATGGGCGATAATTATATATTCACTAAATAGGCGTTATGAATCTAACGTCATAACGGTGGCTTAAATGAACACTAAAATAATCTTTGGCATAGCTCTAATAGCAATAATTGCGGTCGGTTCGGGATGGTACCTCTACAGTGCAGATTCCCCAATCGACGAGACCCCAAAAACCAAAACTGTTGTTGACTCAAGAGGGCAAAGCGTCACAATTCCTGCTGACGTGCAGCGTGTAATCGCCCTCCGTTCAGGAATCATCGAAACCATGTTTGCTTTAGGTGCACAGGACAAAATTGTCGGCATCGATGAGTCAACAAAAACAGGCGAAGGCTACGGCGAATTCCCCGCTAGACTTCAACCTAGCATAGTGGATTTGCCTTGTCCAGTGAACCAAGATCCTAACATCGAAGAAATAATTGCGCTCAACCCCGACGTTATCTTAATTGGCGGATACGGCAGACTGCGCTGGGTTAGCCAACTTGAAGACTACAACCTAACCGTTGTGGTGACACACTTTGAGGAAATTGGCAACTTCACCCGAGACCTAAAGATAGTGGGCGAAGTCGTTAACGAGCAGCAAAAAGCTGATGAACTTGCCTCATATGTTGACAGCTACCTAGCTGATCTGGAGTCCAAAGTGGCAGCTGTTACCCCTGAACAAGTTGTTCACGCCTACTTCGTAGGACATGATGTCTATCACGTCTATGGCTCCACAACTTTTGAGCATTCGCAGATTGTGACGGCAGGCGGCGTAAACGTAGCTGAAGGCATAACCACTTGGCTTCCTCAAGTCTCTCCTGAGCAATTAATTGCTTGGAACCCAGACATAATTTTCACTTTGAACGGCGTAGATACAGCAGCAATTCTTAACGACGAACAAATACAAGTTGTTTCAGCAATCAAAGACGGTCGCGTGTATGCGTTGCCTGAGAGCGGCATGGACTACGGAACTTTCAGGGCAATCTTTGCAATCGAATGGATCGCGTCAAAGCAGTATCCTGACCTATATGCAGGCGTAAACCTAACTGACGAGGCAAATAGTTTCTACCAAACGTTCTGGGGAATCAACTACGGCGGGCCAGCTCTCTAAGACAACCGCCAACCGCAACCTTATCGATTGGCATGAAACTTGGAAAGACACGATGACCCGCTGCAACCTGTTCGCTTTGGATAGAGAGGGGCATCCAAAACAGTGGACGGCAGCTGAAGCTGAGCGGTTCATCAAAAAAGCAAACCCCCAATACACCCTTTTTTTGTTAAACCAACTTAACATCACTGCCTCCGATAACGTGCTTGAATTAGGCTGCGGACCAGGAACCCTGACGATTCCTGTGGCGAAAAAAGCCAAACAAGTCACGGCGGTGGACTCCTCCGCTGGCATGTTTGAAGTCCTCAAAGAGTCTGCTGAAGCGGAGGGGCTGCAAAACATTGTTTATGTGAATAAAATTTGGCGCGAAGTAGATTTACAGTCGGATTTGTCGGCGCCGTTTGATGTAGCTTTTGCTTCTAACGCGATTAATCTAATGGGGTTAAAAGAGCTTCAAGACGGCAAGGGCGCTCCAGTTTTGGACTGGGACTTGGAGGACGCAGTGCTTAGGCTTAACTCCGTGGCTAAACGGGTTTATTTGACCATGCCTTTGATGCGGCATAATGTTCCTGAAGCCTTCAAAGTTGTTGGGCACCCCTGTTACTCCTTTCCCAGTTACATACTGGTGTATAATGTGCTTAGCCAGCTGGGCTTAGACGTTGCGATTCAATACTTTGTGGTCCACGAGCAGGTTAATCACGAGTCTACCCGAATGCTGGAGCGGATTGAGTGGATTTTGAATTTAGACCATGATGAAGTGCTTAAGTTCAAGGACAAAATCTTGGGCAGCCTGGACGACTCTGAGAAAGGGCTTCAGGTTTGGGCGCTTATGTGGTGGAAAAACTAGGAGATTCGATTGCCCTGCGAAAAGCAACTTTTGCCCAAGTCATGTTTATTCTCATAGGCATAACCATCATCTTATTCTTCTTCTCGCTGGGCATTGGTAGATACTCGATTTCCTTAGATACAACCGTGCGTTGTTTACTGATGCAGGGCAACGTTGACCCCACCGTCAAAACCGTCATCTTTCAAATCAGAGTTCCACGAGTCCTAGCGGCTTTGCTTGTTGGGGCGGTTTTGTCCTCTTCCGGTTCTGCTTTTCAAGGCGTGTTTAAAAACCCGCTTGTGTCCGCCCAGCTATTAGGCGTCTCCGCAGGCGCTGGTTTTGGGGCAGCCATGGCGATAATAATGAACTGGGGCATCTCGGCAATTCAGCTTTGCGCTTTCGTCTTCGGGGTAATTGCAGTTGTCGCCACTTACAGTCTTAGCCGCGTGTACAAAAGCTCTTCTACGTTGGGGCTGGTGCTTTCAGGAATAATCATCGGCAGTTTCTTCTCTGCCTTGGTTTCCCTTATCCAGTATCAGGCTGACCCGCGGGGAACTTTGTCGGGAATCGTTTTTTGGCTTATGGGTTCGCTGGCGACAATAAAGGGCAGTACTCTGCTGCAGGTGGCGCCGGTGATGTTGGCGGGGCTTGTGGGACTTTTGCTGATTCGGTGGCGCATTAACATCTTAGCCATGGGCGAAGAGGAAGCGCAGTCTCTTGGAACTGACTTGAGGAAAACACGGGGCTTAGTGATTTTGTTCAGCACGTTGGCGACCGCGGCTGCGGTTTCTGTAAGTGGCGTAATCGGCTGGATTGGCTTAGTCATACCCCACATTAGCCGAATGATTGTAGGTCCCGACTACAAGAAGCTTCTTCCTGTAACCATGCTGCTGGGCGCCATTTACCTGCTGATAATCGATAACATTGCACGGACAATGACTGAAGGCGAAATCCCCATAGGCATATTAACGGCGCTTATTGGAACTCCGTTCTTTGCGTATGTGCTTTGGAAAACAAAGGTAGGTGGAGCTTAATGCTGCGAGTGGAAAACGCCTCTTTTTCCTATGACAAAGAAAAAACCATTTTCGAAAATGTTTCCTTCTCGGTGGGTAAAGGCGAGGTTTTTGGGGTCTTGGGACCTAACGGTTCAGGCAAAACCACCCTGCTCAAATGCATCGCAAACATCTTGCCGCTCAAAGCAGGCGCAGTATTGTTTGATGGGAAAGACTTGCGGACGTTCAGTCGCCAAAGCCTTTCTAAGCATATTGGGTTTCTGCCGCAGATGCATGTTTCCAGTTATCCTTTTTCAGTGCTGGATGTGGCGGTTATGGGTCGCGCGCCTCATTTGAGTTTGGTTTCTTCCCCCTCAGAAAAAGACTATCGCGCCGCTGAAGCTAACCTCAAATCTCTTGGAATTCTCGAATTGGCTGACCGACCTTACACCAAACTCAGCGGCGGACAACGGCAGCTGGTGCTTATCGCGATGGTTTTGACGCAGGAGCCTGCTTTGCTTCTTTTGGATGAACCCACTTCGCATTTGGATTTTGGCAACCAAGTGCACATAGTTGAGACGATGCAGACGCTTTCCAAGCGTGGGTTATCCGTGATTTTCACCACCCACTTCCCAAACCACGTTTTCCAGTTATCCTGCAAAAGCGCCCTTATGAATCAAGGCAAACTTATCACGGTGGGTCAAGCCGATGAAGTGGTAACTGAAGAGCGCCTCAAAGAAATCTATGGCGTAGACGTAAAGATATTCTACGCCGAGAACGTTGCCCAAAAAGTCTGCATCCCCGTAAAGATGAGCTCTTCTGGTTCGCTATAACCAAATGCGCTCTTTTTTCTGTGGCAAAGGCTGGTTTGGGTTGCTTTTTTGTTTCAAGACCTTATTTTGGTTTTTCTTGCGTCCAGAAAAGTCACAAAAAGGTTAGGTAAGGCGGGGATTGGCTTAATTTGTTGGGGCTTTATTGTGAGACTTTTAGTTATCCGCCGCTTAATGCTTGAATGTTCGCCACTTCACCGTTGTCTGCCCACACTCCCACTGCAATGACGGTGAAGCCTCCAGGGTAGGTTTTGTCTAGATGCAACGTAACATACCAGTACGGGTACAGGGTCAAGGAAACGTCGGGGCGGGTGTGCGGATAGAACTCTGCTGAAGCGGGTGAATCAAGGATTTCAAAGTCTGAAATCATGGTTCCGCTTGCGTTTATCGTGTAGCTTCTCGCGGCGTTCTTGGCGATTTGTATCGCTTGTTCCTGGTTTACGTTAACGTGTAAGTCTCCGATTTCGTAAAGGAACCAGTCATCACTTAACTCAACTATAACGTTGTTTAGGAAAGAAACGTGGATTCTTTTTCCTGCAAAGTCATTGCCGTTATCCGTGAAGAGCAGGTTGATTTGTGCGTTAGGTCCATAATTTGGGATGTCCAGTTTTGTGTTTCCCAAGGTTTCGCCACTGCTGCTTGCCCCGTTTGCTGTCGCTAAAAGCTCCGTCATTTCGCCAACATAAGTGGCGTTCATGATGACTTGGTATCGGTCGAGAAGTCCCTTGGTTGCCTCAAGCGTGTCGGTGGGTTGCGAACGAGAATAAATAAGCGGATAATTAGGATAGCCCTCACGCTGAGTCAGTTGAAAAAGCGAGAAGTGTCCATTTCTAAATATTATGGTCAACTCAAACCTGCTTGCGGTGTTTACAAATGAATATTGGATAACTTCTTCAATTATGTTCCCTAAATCCGCGCGGTCTTCCACAGTGTTGCTTTCTAGTGTCGTTTGGTATTTGGATAGGTCTATTTGCATTACGTCGCGGATAATCGTCATGGCTTGGGTGGCTGATGTGCTCCAGGACGATAATTGTTGAATCTGCTGCTGTGCCTTGTCGTAGTCGCTTTTCAAAGTGTCATACTGACTATTCAGTGAGCTGATGGCGTTGTTTTGAACAAACGACATGCTTGCCAAAACTATGATGGCTATCAATAAGATGGCGTACAAGGATTTCCATCTCAAGGGCAACGCCGAGAACCGTTTAGCTTGAATGTCGGGAACTTCTTCAGCGCCCTTCATCATGGACACAGATGCCTTGCCAAAACTGGACAGCTTATATTTTCCGTCGTCGTCCTTGATTACTAATTCACCCAAGTTCTCAAGGTGATATGTCAGGTGTGAACTGGGGATTGCAAGTTCTTCAAGCATCTGCGAGAATGTCATTTTCCTTTCTGAGAGCAGCCGAAGAATTTTGCGGCGCGCCGGATGCCTCAGGGAACTGAACATGATTGAGTAGGTCTCTTCCTCGGAACCTGACATTCCAAATCCCTCTACAAATATTGCACGTAACTGCTTTAGAACTTATCTCCCAAGTCAGATTTGTTTTGGTAAAGAAATCTGAGCAGATTCTTGTTTAGTAGGTTTTTCTTTACACAAGAAATCTTTACAAAAACCGTTTTATCCAAAAAACGACCCAATGGTACCTGTCTGAGGCTTAGGAAATGAAGAAAGTGGCTACCCGACAAAAATGCGAACTCATGCAGCCCTCGACGTTGGCTGTTGATTCTAAAATCAAATACGTCTCGATGATGATGTTTGAGGAAGCAGGAAAAACAATCCTGCAGCCACTTGTAACTAACCAAGAAGCCCAGAGAATCAAGAAGTTGCTTCATCACAAAACCCTCGAAGTCTGGCTTCCAAACGGTCAATCTGACCCCGAACAATTCGACGTGAACATCCTCAAATACAAACAACAGATGCAGCCGCTTACCCTGTGTAGTAAAGCGAAACATCGCGTCTGCCTCAAAAACCACTTCGACACAATCGTTTCATGTGAACAGTGTCCTCTTAACACTTACGGAGTTGACAAGTAGTATGGCCAAGGACACTAGCCCAGCTTCCCAGCTTTCCTCTCCGGCTGTGGAGGCTGGGCTAGGTTTAGCGTTTTTGGTTCGGGGGGTTGTTGGTGAATAAGGCCCCTTTGTATATGGTTACTTGGCGTTGTACCCGGCGATGTGTAGGTAACTGTTTGTATTGTAGTTATACGCCCCCTGTTAAGCCTGAAGAGGCTGAGGTTAACACAAAGCTTGGCTACAAAATTGTGGACGAGGTTTATGATTTTGGTTCTCCGTGGTTTGGCATAAGCGGCGGGGAGCCTCTTGTTCGTGAAGATATCTTTGACATTATTGAGTATGCCCGACGAATTGGGTTTGAAATCAGTCTGATAACCAGCGGGTTTGCTTTTGACGAAAAACGGCTGAATCGCCTCATCAAAAACGAGGTGCACACTGCTGTGAGTATCGACGGGACCCCCGAGTCAAATGACATCATCAGAGGCAAAGGCAGCTACGATAAGGCTCTTTTTGCAATGAAGAAACTCTCAGAGAACGGTCTGCTGGATTGCGTCGTCACAACCATGACAAAATACAACATCAACGACATGGCGCACCCCGCCAAAGTCGCTGCTGAGCTCGGTGCACGCATGATTGTTTACCACAACTTGGTGCCCGTAGGACGCGCCGGAACAAACATGCCTGACTTGGCGCCCACCGCCGACCAATACGAAGAAGCCTTCAACGAAATTTATGACTTGCAAGTCAAATACGCTGGTAAACTCAAGGTTAATGTTTACTCTCCTTTCTACGCCCGAATCGTTAGGCAAAAGAACCCCGTAGACTTTTGGGATTGGTTCCGTAACGGCTACTTGGGCAAATGTAGTATAGGCGGCAACTATGTGAGTGTGACCGAAAACGGCGACTACAGGGCATGTGGTTTCCATGAAGGATACCGCGTAGGAAACGTAAAACATAAGTCCTTAACTTCAGCTTGGAACGACCTGCAACACAACGAGCTATATCTGAAGCTGCGTGACAAAAGCAACATCAAAGGCAAATGCGGAGTTTGCGAGTACAGAGAGATCTGCGGCGGATGCAGAACACGCGCCGAATACTACACTGGCGACATCTTCGAATCCGACCCAGCTTGCAACTATATACCAAAAGTACTGCGAGGGGAATAGCCCGGTTACATCATCTTTCTCTCTCCTATGTTTCCGTGTCGTGGGGCCAGTTCCCACCCCCTTGCACCACTAACTCCCTTTACATTTTACCTTTCTTTTCGAGTTTTTGACCAACCTTTATAGGAACCGCAAGATAATGGCAACCTGCAGAACGCTCAAGGAAAACTGGGCATGACGGCATCCGTTACATGTTTACGATGGGGAGTCAGGTGTTGGCAGAGGTCATTTTAACCCAGAACCTGACAAAAAAATACAGAAACGTCTGTGCAGTGGAAGACCTAAACCTGCGAGTACATTCGGGGGAAATCTTTGGTTTTTTAGGTCCCAACGGGGCAGGTAAAACCACCACAATTCGTGTGTTCACCACTTTGTCTAAACCGACCTTGGGCGAGGTCAGCGTGGCGGGGTTTGATGTTGTCAAGGAGCCTGACAAAGTTAAGAAAGTTATCGGCGTGGTTCAGCAGCATTTAACTTTGGATTTGGATTTGACGGTCAAAGAGAACATGGAGCTGCATGCACGTCTACACCACATCGGTGGCTCGGAGCGTCGGCAACGCATCAATGAACTTCTGGACTACGTCGGGTTAACCCAGCAGAGTAACCGCATGGTGCCTGAGCTTTCGGGAGGCATGAAGAAAGCCGCTATGATTGCCCGCGCCCTTATTCATCATCCGAAAGTGTTGTTTTTGGATGAACCCACGGTGGGGCTGGATGTGCAGATGCGTCGGCGTATGTGGGATTTGATTCGCAACCTCAACAGCATGGGCACCACCATTTTCCTAACGACGCACTACATTGAGGAAGCAGAAGCCCTTTGTCACCGCGTCGGGATAGTCAATCAAGGGCACCTTATTGCTTTGGGTAAACCCGTGGAGCTTCGGCAAAAAGTCGGTTTGGTCGCAGTGGAGACCTTAGAGGAGGGTAAGCCCACCTGTTACCAGTACTTCCCCGACCGAGAAGCCGCCACCCAGTATGTGCAGACGGTTCCAGCTGAGGCTAAGACCATAATTATTCGGGACTCAAACTTGGAGGATGTTTTTGTGGAGTTAACCGGCAAAAAAGTAGGTGACAACCAACGTTAGACACCCTGCGGGATGTGTATTCGATTTTGTGGGTGGACCTACGTTTTCTAAGCCGTAACTGGCTAAAAACCCTTGTCACCACGCTGATTACGCCGGTGTTGTACCTTTTGGCTTTCGGCTACGGCTTAGGGCAAGGCATCACCGTTGAGGGCTACAGCTACCTTCAATTTGTCATCCCCGGCATTGCCGCGCTTACTGCCATGACAACCAGCTTCAACGCGGCAGGCATGAAGCTGCATGTGGATCGCCTCTTCTACCGATGCTTTGACGAAACCCTCATGTCGCCGGTGAGCTTCTTCTCCATAATCTTAGGTAAAACCCTCATAGGCGTGGTTCGCGGCTTAATGAGCACCGTCGCCCTGTTGGTGGCGTGTTTTGTCTTTTCGCCTTTAACCTCAGTTGGGGTGCTCTTCTGGTTAACTCTGGTCTCTACTTGTTTTGTGTTCTCCTTTCTAGGCGTGCTGGTTGCGTTGATAGCCAAAAGCCATCAGGATATGAATGTGTTTATGAGTCTGGTCATTTTGCCCATGTCTTTTTTAAGCGGCACCTTTTTTTCCCTAAGCCAAGTGCCCGAAGCGTTGCGGGTGGTTCTTTCTCTCTCGCCGCTGACCCATGCAAGCTTTTGCCTTCGTGCTTCCGCCTTGGGGCAGCCCTACCCTTGGCTGTCTTTAGGTGTGCTCCTCGGTTTTGGCGTGGGCTTTTTTGCGTTGTGTTTTGCTGCGTTGCGACGGCGTAACCTGTAGCTCCATTGAGAAAAAATAAAAAGCCACCTCCTCCTTTTTGACATGAGAACCTGTTGGAAACTGCCTTTTAGGAGGTTGCATATGGCTGGCTTGGATTTGAGTAACGTTCTGGAGGCTTCTTGTGCTTCAACCCGAAAGGAGTGCCTAAACTGTCAAAAGCGTTTCATGGCGCTGCGTCCATTGCTTTCTGCTGTTGTGGTCACGGAGCGTTTTTTGAGGGACTTTAAAGATGACCCAACTGCCAAAGCAGTCGTGTCCGAGGTGCTTGCCTGCTCCACTGTGGGGTATTCTGAGCTGCACCAGTTCGAGGGGACAGCGGATGGTGTCTTGGTTTTTCGCGCCAAGAAGGCGGGGGTGCACTCGGTTTACGTGGTGGACAAGAAGCTGCGGGTGATTTTTCTGCGGGCGTTTCGGAATTTTGGTGAGTACGGCAGGTTTTTGGCGGACAAAAAGGCGCTTAAGAAAATGCTTTTGCATGTTTAGCTGTTTGCGCGGGCAGGTGGAGTTGAGTGTTTGGTGGCTTGAACGGTTCTGTTTTGTTTACGTATGCTGGATGTTTTTCTGTTGGAAACGTCTATGTATAGACTGAACATTTGCCTTCTGTTTTTTCCGTTAAAATAATTGTTTTCCGCCTCAAGTTATTGTTTTGTTAAGCTTGTAAATATGTCTCGGGGGTAGGTTGTTTTTTCCATTTACTCTTATATACTAAGAACACCATTGTTTTTCTGCCGCAAGAACCTCTTGCCTTGTTAAACTTGGTACACGGAGAATGCAAGCATGTTAAAAGATGATAACCGCAAAATGATGCTTGACAAAGTGATAAAAAAATTTGATTATGAAGCCAGTTCCCTGCTGGAAATCCTTCATAAAGCCCAAGAATTTTACGGCTATCTTGACAAGAACCTGATGACCTACATCGCCAACGCGTTGCGTTTGCCGCCCAGCCACGTAGTCGGCGTCGCAACCTTCTACAGCTTCTTCAAACTTAAAGCCCCTGGCGAGCATGTGGTCACAGGCTGCTTAGGCACCGCCTGCTACGTGAAAGCGGTGGACGAAATCATGACAGCCATCGAACAAGAATTCCACTTAAAACGGGGCGGCTCCACGTCTGACGGCAAGCTCTCCCTGTTTACGACGCGGTGCATAGGGGCATGTGCCATGGCACCCAACATAATCGTTGATGATGAAGTCATAGGCAAAGCCACAAAAGAAGTCGTGCTTGAACGTGTACGCCTTACCTTAGCTGGCGGAGGGCGAAGAAGTTGAAGCTGGACGACCTGCAAAAAATCGCCGAACACGAAGTTGACTTCCAAAGAGCCTACAAACACCGCATCAACGTTTGCTGCTCCAGCGGCTGTGTCCCCTTCGGCGCCCTAAAAGTTCTCAAAGCCTTCCAAGAAGCAGTACGCGAATTCGGCGTGGAAAAAGAATGCAAAGTCGCCCGCACAGGATGCGTCGGAACCTGCTCCGTGGGTCCCGCCGTAATCATAGACCCCGGCGACTACCTTTACCAAAGCGTCACCCCCGAAAAAGTCCGCGAAATCGTCCGCGACCACATCGTTTTGGGGCTCCCCGTCAAAGACATGCTTTACCACGGAGAGGCATTCTTCAAAAAACAACGCCGTCTGGTCTTGCGTAACGCGGGAAAAATTGACCCCTCCCGAATTGAAGATTACATCGCCATGGGCGGGTACTCCGCTATCGGCAAATGCTTGGCCACCATGACCCCTCAAGGGGTAATCTACGAAGTCAGCCGCAGTGGCCTGCGAGGCAGAGGTGGGGCAGGGTTCCCCACGGGGCAAAAATGGAGCCTTGTAGCCCGAACCCATACAACCCCAAAATACATAGTCGCCAACTTGGATGAAGGCGACCCCGGCGTCTTCGCTAACCGTACCTTGGCAGAAGCTGACCCGCACGCCATCATCGAAGGTATGCTCATAGCAGCGTATGCCGTGGGCGCCGAGAAAGGCTACATCTACATCCGCGCCGAATACCCCCTTGCCATCCAGACACTGCAAAAAGCCATAGCACAAGCAAAAGGCATGTCTCTGCTTGGCGACAACGTGCTTGAGACGGGCTTCAAGTTTGACTTGGAGCTGCGTTTTGGTGCAGGCGCGTTTGTTGCAGGAGAGGAAACCGCGATTCTTGCATCGGTTGAAGGACGCAGAGCCATGCCTCGCCCCCGCCCGCCTTACCCCGCTAACTCTGGGCTGTGGGGCAAACCAACGCTGATTCAAAACGTGGAAACCTTAGCAAACATACCCGTAATCATACAGAACGGCGGCGAATGGTTCTCCAAAGTGGGCACCGCAAAATGTTCAGGCACCAAATGCTTCTCGCTAACTGGGCAAATCAACAATCCCGGCTTAATCGAGGTTCCCATGGGCATCACCCTGCGCGAGGTCGTTTATGACATAGGCGGCGGCATGCAGGACAATCGTCCCTTCAAAGCCGTTTTGGTGGGTGGACCCTCAGGTGGCTGCTTGCCAGAAGCCCTTCTGGACTTGCCAATCGACTACGACTCCTTAACCAAAGTTGGCGCCATCATGGGCAGCGGCGGCATCGTCGTCATCGATGACCAATCCTGCATGGTGGACACAGCCAAGTTCTTCACCGACTTCTGTGTTGAAGAATCCTGCGGCAAATGTGTTCCTTGCCGAGCGGGGTTGGTGAAGATAAAGGAAACTTTTGAGAACATCACGCAGGGAACGGGCAAACTGGACGACATTGCAGCTTTGGATAAAGCTGGTCAATACATCAAGGAGGCAAGCCTTTGTGGATTGGGGCAGACCGCTCCTAATCCTGTGTTGACTACGTTGCGGTACTTCCGCGACGAGTACGTGGAGCATATTGTGGAGAAGAAGTGCCGTGCGGGTAAGTGTTTTAGGAACCTGAAAAAAGAGGAGGATGATGCACAATGACCGTTGGGACAGTTAAACTGAAAATTGACAACGTTGAAGTGGCGGTGCCCGAAGGCACAACCATCCTGGAAGCCGCAAAAAGCAACGGCATAGACATCCCCACCCTGTGCAATTTGGAAGGTTTAAGCGGTTATGGCGGCTGCCGCTTGTGCATGGTGGAAATTCATGGTTCACCTAAACTGTTTGCTGCCTGCGTTACCCCCGTGGGCATGGGCATGGAGGTCATTACTCAATCCGACAAACTCAGAGAATACCGCAAAATGGCAATTCAGTTTATCCTCTCTGAGCGAACCCACATATGTGCCGTGTGCGTTGCCAACAACGCTTGCGAGCTGCAAAAGCTCGCCAACGACTTAGGCGTGGACCACGTGATGTTTGAACGTGAATGGACCCGCCTGCCTGTGGACAGCACCCACGACTTTCTGGTGCTGGACCGTAACCGATGCATACTCTGCACTCGATGCCTACGCGTCTGCGACGAAATCGAAGGTGTCCACACTTTGGACCTGAAGATGCGCGGCAAAGACGCTCAAGTCATAATTGACCTTGACGAAGACTGGGCCAACTCGTCTTCCTGCACTTCCTGTCGTAAATGCGCGAAAGTCTGTCCGGTGGGCGCGATTTATGTGGAAAGTGTCGCTTTGGAAGAGACCAAGGACAAGGGTATAGCTGAATTCGTATTATCCCGGAGGAATCGCAAATGACATCAACAAGTAAAGTTCGTGTTGCCACCGTCTGGCTCAGTGGCTGCTCAGGATGCCACATGTCTTTCCTAGACCAAGACGAAGCCCTGATAGACTTAGCTCAACAAATACAGTTGGTCTACAGCCCCATAATGGACGTGAAGGTATTCCCCGAAAACGTCGACGTAACCCTGATTGAAGGCGCCGTGGCAAACGAAGACCAAGAAGAACTTCTCAAATTCGCCCGCGAACGAACCAAAATCCTAATCTCTCTAGGTGACTGCGCCGTCACAGGCAACGTGCCAGGGCTCCGAAACGGCATAACCAACAGCGCCGACGCCGTGCTCAAACGCGCCTTCGTGGAGACCGCAGACATGAACCCCCAGATTCCAACCGACGTACCCACGTTGCTGCCCAAAGCGCTTCCACTGCATGAAGTGGTTAAAGTGGACTTTTACATCCCCGGTTGCCCGCCGCCAGCCGACCTCATCAACTGGGTTATCTCGCGACTCATGCGTGGGTTACCCGTCAACATGGAAGGGAGATCCAAATTCGGATAATATGGAGGCATGAAAATGAAGGAAATCGTAATCAACCCAATTACGCGAATTGAAGGACACGCAAAAGTCGTCATACACCTCAACGATGATGCATCCGTCAGAGACGCAAGGTTCCAAGTTACCGATTTTCGGGGTTTTGAGAAATTCTGCGAAGGCAGACCCTACTACGAGATGCCCAGCATAACCTCCCGCTCCTGCGGAATTTGCCCCGTCAGTCACCTGCTTGCCTCAGTTAAAGCCTGCGACCAAATCGTAGCCGTAAACGTGCCCACAACCGCAGTACTTCTTCGCCGCCTCATGCATATGGGTCAGATAATTCAGTCACATGCCCTAAACTTCTTTCACCTGTCTGCCCCAGACTTCCTTTTGGGCATGGACGCCGACCCCGCCACCAGAAACATCTTTGGTTTAATTGCCAAAGAACCCGAGATTGCCCGCCAAGGAATCAGACTGCGTAAGTTTGGACAGGAAATCATCGAAAATGTTGCAGGTAAAAAGATTCATAGTAGCGAGTGGGTGGTTCCAGGAGGCGCCAAGTGGCCCCTAACTAAGCAACGCGCCGACTACTTGTTGTCAAATTTGCCTGAAGCCTTAACCATAACCCTCAAAACCATCGCCATGTTCAAGGAGTGGCTTTCTAGCTGCACTGAAGAAGTGGAAACCTACGGAGACTTCCCCTCCCTCTACATGGGGCTAGTGACCGCAGACGGCGGATTGGAACTGTACGATGGCAACCTGCGCATCGTTGACAACGACGGCAAAACCGCTGTTGACCACGTTAACCCCGACAAATACTACGACGACATCGGCGAAGCGGTTGAACCCTACAGCTACATGAAGTTCCCCTACTACAAACCGCTGGGGTACCCAGACGGCATGTACCGCGTTGGGCCTCTGGCTAGACTAAACGTGTGCAGCCACTGCGACACACCTTTAGCCGACCAAGAACTGAAGGAGTTTAAGAAGCTGGGCAAAAACGGCATCGTCCAAAGCACCTTCCACTACCACTACGCTCGACTAATTGAAGCCTTGTTCTGCGTAGAGAAAACCAAAGAGTTGCTTAGCGACCCCGAGATTTTGTCGGAGCGGGTCTGCCGCAGAGTCTACGTCAACAACTATGAAGGCGTAGGCATCGCAGAAGCCCCCCGAGGCACCCTGATTCACCACTACAAAGTTGACCCGCAGGGTATGATACAGAAAGTCAACATGATAATCGCCACGGAACACAACAACCTCGCTTACAACAAAGCCGTCACGCAAGTCGCCCAGAAATACGTCAAAGCCGAAAGCCTCCAAGAAGGCATGCTAAACCGCGTCGAAGCCGTCATACGCTCCTTTGACCCCTGCTTAAGCTGTGCTACGCATGCTGTTGGGCAGATGCCGCTGGAAGTGCAGTTGATTGATAGCCACGGGAAACTGTTGGACCGCAAAATCCGCTCTCCCCTCTAACCTCCCTTTCTTCCTTTGTTCCTAAGAGAATCCGCTTTTACGAATTTGAACTCAAACAAATCTTTAGGGTATTCCCCTACATTTTTTGTGGCGCTGTAATCCCAATCAGGTTCAAAGCGTTACTCAGCACGATGCGTATGGCGTCAGTTAAGGCAAGGCGCGCGTCGGTGAGCTCCTGCGATTCCGCCTTAATCACAGGCAAAGCGTTGTAGAAGGTGTTGAATTTGTCTGTCAACGCATTGGAGTAGTCGGCAATCATGTTGGGTTTAAGGTACTCGGCGCATTCGATGAATACGTCGGGGAAGCTGGCGACTGCTAAAACCAACTCATGCTCCAAACTCTCGCTAAGCAGGTTGTAGGCGGGTTTCTCGGGTTCTTTAGCGGCTTTGCGTAGGATGCTACACGCTCTGGCGTGTGTGTATTGCACGTATGGGGCGCTGTTGGTTTCGAAGTTCAAGACGCGGTCCCACGTGAAAACCACCGGTTTGCCTGGGTCAACGTCTACCAGTGCGTAGCGGACGGCGCCGATGCCTACAAAGCTGGCGATGTCGTGTTTCTCCTCTTCGGTCAGTTGGGGGGAGCGCTTCGAGACTTCTTCGAATGCCCGTTGAACCGCTTCGTCCAAAACTTGGTCGAACGTGATGTAGTGTCCTCGGCGGCTGCTCATTTTGTACCCTGGCAATGTTACCAGGTTGTAGGCGAAGTGCACAAACTGTTGTGCTTGCTGCTCAAAACCCAAAGCGTACAGTGCAATTTTTAGCTGCAGCTGCGCCAAGGATTGCTCCATGCCAATCACGTTTATGACGCGTTGGGCGTTGGTGAATTTCCAAAGTGTGTAAGCTACATCTCGTGTGGTGTAAAGGGTGGTGCCGTCGGCTCGAACCAACGTCAGGGGCGGAACCTCCTGCTCTTTGCGTAGCCCCAGCTTTACCCGCAGGTCTTGGGTGTCGACGACTTTTTTTGCGTCAAACTCCAGCACGCCGCCTTCGCTGAAAACGTAGCCTGACTCCTGCAGCTGCTGCATGACCTTGCTGACTTGGCTGCTCCATACAAAGTCGCTTTCCCAATCCCAAGAATCATACAAAACCTGAACCCGCGCTTGGGTTTGGCGGAAACCTTCAAGGCATAGGTCGCTGACTTCGCGGATGAGTTGCTTGGCGTTGGGTTCGCCGTCTTCGTAGGCGCGGTTTAGGCGGCTGATTTCCTCTTCAGGGTTGGCGTCTTGGCTGATTTTCTCTGAAAGCGCCGCAAAAAGGTCGGGGTGTTTTTGTTCTAGTTCCGCAGCGATGGTTACCCACTCCTCAAGGTCCTTACCGATTTTTGCGGCGTCCTCGCTTGCGGCTGCTTTTGCTTGTTCAAGTTGCCGTTTAAGGCGGTTAATCTCCACCAAGCATGCGGTTATGGTGTATATTTTGCCCACGAAAAGGTCGGCTTTTTCGGTAGGTGCAGGTTTGCCCAGTTTATCGTATCCGTAGGCGACTACGCTGCTTTGGCGTCCCACATCGTCAATGTAGTAGTGTCTCGAAACCTCATGCCCCCTCTGCGCGAGCAGCCGCGCCAATGCATCGCCCAGCATGGGGTTGCGGGCTTGCCCAATATGAATCGGATGCAGTGGGTTGACGCTGGTGTGCTCCACGATGATTTTGGTTGGCGTGTCGGTTTTGATAAATCCATATTCGCCGCCAAGCTGCCGTATCGACTCCAAGGTCAACGCTGAAAACTTGGCAAAGTCCACATAAAAGTTCACGTAGCCACCTGCGGGCTCCACCTTCGCAACCAACGTGAACATGGTTTTGTCTGTGGCTTGGGCGACTTTTGCGGCGAGGTCAGCGGGTTTCTGCTTGTGTTTCTTGGCAAGTTCGAAGCAGACGGAGGATGCCAGTTGTCCAAAGTTGGGGTTCGAGGGCTTATTCATGGGTAGTGTTTCAAAGGTGGCCTGAGGAAACTCCTTTTTTAAAGCGTGAGCTAAGATGGTTTGGCATTCTTGTCGAAAGTCGGCAAAGGGGTTTAGGCAGACCATGCGTTTTCCTCAGGGAATTTACTTTAAGCTTTTATTTGGATGCGGTATTTTTAACTTAAACCTCACTTATCTACGTATGGATGCACCTCGCCATGAAAACCCCCATTGTCTACTCCGAGAATTGCCTGGGCTACGGCACTTGGCACATTGAAGGGCCTCAACGCATCAAAACCGCCCAAGAAATCCTCCAAGCCAAAGACTACACGTTTTTGGAGCCCCAACCTATACCCGAGGATGACCTGTTTGAAGTGCACGACGCTGACTATCTCTGGAACCTAAAAAAAGGCTTAGTTGACGACCCCGACACCCCCGCATACGCAAACATCTACGAGTTTGCCCGCTTAAGCGCAGGCGGCGCATGTTTAGCCGCTAAGGTGGGCGGTTTTTCGCTTATGCGTCCCCCTGGGCATCATGCGGGAAGAAATGGTCCTGCTTTAGGCGCCATGACCCGTGGGTTCTGCTACCTAAACAACATCGCCCTTGCCGTGAAGTCTCTTGGCAAACCCACGCTGATTTTGGATGTGGATGGGCATCACGGTAACGGGACTCAGGAAATTTTCTTGGGGAACTCTGATGTGTGGTATGTTTCTGTTCATCGGCATCCTCATTTTCCAGGCACAGGTATGTTCACCGAAGGCAACTGCATCAACTTTTCCCTAAAAGCAGACTGTGGAGAACGGGTGTACTTGGAGGCGCTGGACCAAGCTTTGGGCAAAATGGATTTAGCAAGATTTGAGGCGGTGGCGGTTTCAGTTGGGTTTGACACTCACCTGGGAGACTTGGCGTCGCTGGGCTTAACTGAAAGCTCCTACAGGCAGATAGGGCGACGAATCGGCGCTTTAGGTAAGCCGACGTTTTTTGTCATGGAGGGCGGCTACCGCGGCGAAAACAACGGCGCCGACATTGACCAGCTTCTGTCGGGCTTTGAAGAACAAAACAGCCTTCTAAAAACACCTTAAACCTTCAGGGTATAAACTAGTGGGAAGAGGCAAAAGCCCCTGAAATTCTGAATTTTCGACTCCGCTACTTTATCTTTTTATCTTTAGATTTCTTGTTGAGCGCTTCGAGTTTCTCGGCGACTTTGAGGCTTCGCTGCTCTGCTTCAGCAAGCAGGGGCTTCCAGTTTTTGTCCCTGACGGTGTTGGATAACTCTTCGCATTGAGCAGGCATCTTTTCAACTGCAGCATTGAATCGTCCTTCCGCTTCCTCGTCAGTGGAAACCAACTCTAAGGCATCTTCGGGGCAGAACTCAACACATTGAGGTTCACCGCCGCAGAGGTCACAGACTATGGCCAAACCTGATTCGGAGCTAATGGTGACTCCACCGTATTCGCAGGCTTGAACACACCAGTCGCATCCTTTGCATTTATTTTCATTAACCATGATTAGACCAGTGTCTTCAGCTTGGCTAAGGGCTTTTTCAGGGCAGGAAGTTACGCATTTGGGGTCTTCGCAGCTTCGACATGCTAAGGCAAAATTGAACAGGGGCTTCATGCGGACAACGCGGATTCTTGCCTGCAACGGGGTGGATTGACCTTTTTCTATGCTGCAGGCGTACTCGCAGATTCCGCAACCGGTGCATTTGGAGGGGTCAACGGAGACGAATTTTCTTTGAGTGAACTTGGGTGGCATTTCTGTAATCAGATTAATTTGCGCTATCTAAATATTTCGTTAAAAACCCCGCTAAACAAACGTCTAACCACCTCGTGTTTTTCGAATCACAAGTGTGTTATGCCCTCGTAGAGCACTTTTATGCTGAACGCTTTCTGCAGCGGCAGATGCGAGTGCACCGGTTTCTCAACTTTACTGCATCACACGCCGTCCGCTCATCGTTGTCTGCCGCTGGAGCTGGGGGAGCGTTTCTATTTTTCATTGAAGAATTGTCTTGCTCGGCTCGCCAACTCTTCGGGTTGCTCCACTGCTTCGCCGTCCCAAAGCAGGTATGGGGCTGCCCACGCGTCGGTGTAGTTCCATTGCTGAATTCCGGGGCGGCTGATGATTCGCAAATTCACGTCAAAATAGTCCAGATGCTCATCCATCGGTCCTGAGGCAATGATGATGTTAAAGCAGCCGTAGCCCTGTGCATGGTAAAACTGCAGCACCTGCGAGATGCCCTCTGCCAACCCCCGCCACTCCGCTTCGCCAAGCTCCATGAAATTGGCTTTTTTGGGCACAACCGCCTGTACTTCATTCATGCCTCGCAGCGGCGCAAACGGCACCAACCACTCCACGCCTTCCCTGCTGAACAGGTAGCGTTCGCCGTCTTTCTCTGCCGCCAAAAGGTCACTCCAAAAACTGTGCCCTCTATACTCAAAGTATGTTTTGCTTTTCTGCAGCATCAGGTCAACGAGGTAGAAGGGGCGGTCGCGGGCAAGAATTTGCATGTGGGGATGGAAGATACTGGAGCCTGCAGGAGGCAAAAAGTTAAACGCAAAGGCTGGGAACCGCGCGGAGGGGTCAACTTCGCTTAGCCGCTTTAGGTACTGCATGGCGCCCAAGAAGCCGTCAAAGAGCAGTTGGGGCGTGAACTCGTCTAGCCGCAGGCTGTGGCTTTGGGACAGAATTGCCAGAATGCTTTGTTCTGCGTGTCCCAGCAGGTTAGGAATTATTGTGGCTTGTCCGCTGACGATTCTGCCCTCCGGAAGAAAATCCTGCGTAAACATTGGGGTTTTGGAACGCACGCTTTGGGGGCAGAAGGGACAAGTGGCTTTGGTTTTCTCCACAAGCGCCTCCAGCAGCTGGGGCTCAGAGGGCTGGAATTTGCTGACGTAGTTGAGCATACCCGCAATGACGGTGGTGTTTCTGCCCGTCAACGGGTCAGTGCGGTACTCAAAAGTGATGGTTTCTTCCTCAAAATTCTTCAAGGGACTGCGAATCTTGGATTGTTTAACGACTTTTTGGAACTCAATCAAGGCGGAACCCCGATTGCTATGCTGTCAGCTAAGGCTTAATGCTTTTCTCTTCTAACCAGCGGAGTGGCTGCTGCGTGGTTATTCGATGGTGATTTTTTGCTCTTTCTGGTCTTTTTTAAGCGGAATTTCTATGCTTAGCAAGCCGTTGTCAAATTTGGCTTTGGTCACGTCGGTGTCGGCAGGGTGCGCCAGCAGGTAGCAGCCCAGAAATTCGATGTCGCCTCGGGGCGCGCGCACACAGAAGCTCTGGTCAGAAACCGACAAATCCACATCCTCCTTCTTGACGCCGGGCAGCTCAACCTGGATGTAGTAGAATTTTTTGTCGTGGTCCATAAACGCGTTGGGCGTAAGAGTGGGCTTCTTTTCTCTCTTGGGTTTGGACATAACAAAATTAGCCTCACAAAAATATACTGAATATATCAATGGAGATACTGCCTTTTAAATTCCTTTTGATCTTACTTATGTTTTTTTGGAGACTCCCTTTCCACCTGATGTTTTGTCGCTGAGTGCTAGTCTAAACAGTACGATGTCATTGTGAGATCGATGAATCCCAAAATTTAAAAGTTAGAAATTGTGAAAACTTCTACAGGGCTCTTGGGAAAAATATCGACTGATAGGTGTGATAGAATGGGGATATTTTATGAAAATCTCGACGAACGAACGCGTGAATTTATGGTTAAGGAAGTAGAGACTGACGTTTCAAATGGGGACTTGTACCTAAGTTCTCGTCTTACTTCTGAAGGGCAATTGAATTGGGCAACTCTTCTGAAAGAAGCAATCTGCAATTATGATGATGATTGGCTTGCAAATGAACTTCTTAACCGAGGGTATATTCGGAGTCATGAATCCCGAAGGACGCGTTCTGGAGGTACAAGTCTCGTTAAAGTCCCCGTAACTGCCCATGAAACGCTTGCTGAAGGTGAATTCAATCGCTATTATGCTAGAGGCCTCTGTGCAAGGGCACTTGCTGACGGAATGTTTGATGTGGAAGTATGTAGAGGCAAGGTTGTCCAAACTCCGAGACCGGAATCGCAAGCAAAAATTGGCAGAAAAATTAACGCCAAAACTTTGAGAGAAGATTTGAGCCACTCGATTGGTGTGGAACCGGCGCTCGGGATTCCGCCAGGACCTAATTCTGGACTTACAATTCGCCTGCCAAAATAGCTCTTTATATTTTTCTTTCTTTGAAGCTCCTTTTTTGCGGGATAACAAATTTCAAATATTACCCCCTTTATCACTTCTAAGAAAAGGTGCACATTAATGAGTGACTCATACTTCCAAAAGAAGCTTCAACCCATCCACGTGAAGCCCAAAACCGTCAACGAGCTCCTCACTGAGATGGCAAAAACCGCCTACCAAGGCAGAAAGCTGGGCGAAGCTGTGGACATCTGGGAAAAGATGGTCAAAGACGAAAACCTCACCATCGTGATGGGGTACGCGGGCAGCATGGGCACCGCAGGGCAATGGACCATCGTGAACTGGCTTATCGAAAACCGCTTCATAGACGTGCTGGTCAGCACCGGCGCAAACGTGAGTGAAGACATCGTGGACGCCATGGGCTTGGGGTACTGGCAGGGCAACCACATGGTCAATGACCAGGAACTTCTGGAAGCCGACGTGAACCGCTACTACGACGTGTTTGGCAAAGAAACCGACTACCGCAAAATGGAGGAGTTAGTCACCGACTTTGTTATGACCCTCAAAACCGATTACCCCTACAGCAGTGCCGAATTCTTTTACCTGCTGGGCAAGTACCTGAGCGAAAAGAACATCCCCGCCATAGCCGCCAAAGCCTACGAAAACGGCGTCCCCATTTTCAGCCCCGCGTTTTTGGATAGCGCCTACGGCGAGACCATTCTTATGGCAAAAAACAACGGGCACCCAATCGTTGTGGATTCCGCCAAAGAGTTTGAGCAGTTTGTCACCATCGGAACCAAAACCAAAGACGTAGCCGTAGTGTACATCGGCGGAGGCGTCCCCAAAGACCTCACCCAACTCATCGCAATTTCGGTTTCTCCCATGACTAAAGACCAAGGCGTGGACGGCAGAAAAGGCGGCCTGCGCAAAAGCCTACAGGAATACTACTACCCGCACAAGTACGCCATCCAAATCACCACCGATGCACCACAGTGGGGAGGCTTAAGCGGCTGCACCCTAGAAGAAGCCATCAGCTGGGGCAAAATCAACAACCAAGACAACACCCGCGCCGTCTGCTACAGCGACGCCACCATCGCACTGCCCCTGATAACCCACGCACTCTGCGAACGGGTACAGACAAAACGGAAAGGCCCCGACTTTAGCTGGATTTTCCAAGGCGTCCAATAACGCCTCTTTTCCTTTCATGTTGCTTGAAAGAATCTGCTTTCTATTCGCCGCAGCCAAGCAGGTGCTTTTCGAAGGGAATAGATAAGGGTTGCCAACACGGCTATTTCTATTGCTAACCCGAAGGGCAAAAACCAAACCATAACGGCAGGAACACCCCCTTGAATCAAAGCCATGGCAAGCAAACTGCATAATGCGCCCGTAACAGCAATAGAAACCACTATTCCAATGATTATGAAGGCTTTAACTGTGGGCTCCAGTGAAGTTTTTTGTTTGTGCTTTGCTATGGTTGCGTATTTTTTGTCTTCTTCGGTGACTTCCAACTCTAAACGCCCTATTTGGCGAAATGCCTTTTTCCCTAAGGAGGTCAAAACGTAGTGGCGGTCTCCGTTTTTCTCTATTAACCCCTCTAACTGTTCGAGGTGGTAGTTCATTTTGCCTGTTGAAAGCCCAAGCTGGTTAATCAACTCTGTATAAGAAACGCCGTTATTGTCTTCTAAAATCTTGATTATTCTGCGTCTCATCGGATTTGAGAGTGCTTGAAACACAACTGATTCAATTTCGTCGTGTTCTTTCATTTTAACCCCGCTGTTTGTTAGGGGGGGTTTGGGGTTAAATCATTTTTTGACAAGTTTTCCTTGACAAATAATTCTGTCAAGGCAGGGTTTGTTTCTGGCCAAGTCGACTCAGCAGCGAACCCAACATTAGAGGCATTACCATGGTGATGTCGCCCTCTATCATTGTGCGTTTGGCTTTTTCGCTGATTTTTCCCCATGAAACCGCTTCCCGCGGTCTGGCGCCACTGAGGCTGCCGTCCCACTCGTCCGCCGTGCTCACGTAAACCACGTAGTCTAAGCCGTCCTTGAACTGGTTCCACCAAATCGTGTGATGCTTGCTGATGCCTCCGCCCAAAATTAGGGCACCCGTTTTCTCTGCATCAAAAATGGTGTTGCTCAGGTCGCCTTCGTCTTTGAGCAGGTTGATGCGGAAGTCTTTGTGGTCCTGGCTGAAGAACCAGAGTTGGTAGCCGACTGCGCCGTCGGTTATGCCCGGCACGTAGACGGGGATGTTGTTTTTGGCTGCCCAGTAAAGAATGGAGGTTTCGTCACAGCAGCGTAACCCGATTTCGCGGCAAAGCTCAGCCGTTGAAAGTTCACGTTTGCCTTCCTTGTAAAGCTCAGCGAGCATGGCTTGAATTTTCTGTTCCAGAATTATGCCGTAGCTGTCGTTGGGAACCAAAACGTTGCCCAGACGGTTGACGCCTTCACGGTGCAGTTTGGAGTCGCGCATCATGAAGCTGCCTTTGTAGTAGTCTTTCCAGCAGCGTGCCACGTCATGGTCCAGAGTGCCGCAGGTGGTGATTACGATGTCAACAAGTTTGCGTTTAACCAGTTCTTTGATGACGCCGCGGGTGCCTGTGGCGATTATGTCTGCGGGGAAGGAGAGGAACTTGACACAGCCCTTCTCTTTAATCATGTCCTCCAAAATGCTTACGCCAGTTGCGAGCTTGCCCGCCGTGAAACCCCACGCAGCCTCCATTTGGTTGACAAGCTCGTCTACGCTCATGTTTTCGGTGATTTGGTAATCTTTAACAGCTTCCTTCATGAAACATCAACCTTCGCTGATGGTATTGCAGTGTCTGAGTTAGGATAAATACGTGTCGAAAACGAAAAGGAAGCTGGGTTATTGGGTGAGGTAGTTGATTATGCGGCTGTAGAGGTCTTTTTCCCGCGCATCTTCGTATCCTGCGTATATGCTGGGATTGTCGTTAATTTCCACGGCAACAAAGTCGCCGTCTACCTCTTTTAGGTCCACCCCATAAAGCCCTTTGCCCACCACGCTGCATGCCTTCAAAGCCACTTCCCGCAGCCGCGGCGGGATGGTTTCTTTCTTGAGCGCAACCGTTCTGCCCCACGTGAACGTCGGCTTGCCGCGTAATTTGGCGCCATGTTTCCATCTGCCTTTAGGAATCATGTACTTGCACACATACAAGACATCATCATTAAGTACGCCTACTCGCCAATCAAACGCTGTCGGCGTAAACTTTTGCACTGCCAACACGTCGCTTTTCTTAAAGAACCGCTTAGCCACCGTGCGGAAGCTGGTTTCACAGGCAGCTTTCTCCACGTACTTGCTAAAACTTGTATAGGGCGCTTTGATGACTACGGGTTTTCCGAGTTCCGCGAAGATACTGTTGATTCTTTTATGATGCAGCTCGTCTCGGCTTAGAAAAACGGTGGGTATGTGGGGCACATTAAACCTTTCGAAAAGCGCGTACTGGTGAATTTTGTTGCCGCAGATGGTTATCGATTCAGGGTCATCAATGACTCTTAAGCCCAGCTCCCACGCGGTTTTAGAAACCACATACGCTGCGTTAAGCGGGTCAGTTGTCGCCCGAATAAAGACCGCGTCAAACTTGGACACGTCCGAGATGTTATTTCGAAACAGGAACTGAAATTCTTGCCCCTGCTTTTCAGCTGTGGCTTTAAAGTTTTCCAGCGCAGTTTTCTCTCGCGGATCAGAGAAGTTATATTTTTCTACAAAACAGGCAATCTTAGACACCGAAGGGTTCACCTTGCTCCAAAAGGAGCGAGACCTCTTTGGATATTCTTTCTATATCTTGTTTTGAAAGCTCCTCTTTATCAAGAGCTTGGAGTCCACACAGGTAAGTGTTGTCGGGGGTTTTCTGAACATGCAGTTTACAGAGCGGAATCTTGAATAAGTCGTAAACTTGCTGGCTTATGCGTTGGGTCTGCTGGTCCTGGTCGGGGCATTTGCCAAAAAAGCTTTTGATAGTTACGATTTGACCTTTAAGAGGTTGAGCGCAGACTGCGAACTTGTAGTTCATGCCCAAGCTTTTCACAGCTCGGTAAAGAGCGCTTTTGTTGTTAGCAGTTTTGTAGCCTTCGTGGATGAAGGGGTTGACCGCGAAGAGCACCAGCGGGAAGCCAAGTTCAGCGGCGATTTTTGTAACCAAATCCGTCACGATGAAGGGTAGCGTTGGAATCCCTGCTTTTGAGGCTCTTAGAAGCAGCAGCGGAGTGCGGTTTGAATCAAGAATGTTTTCACAAGATGGAATCACTCTGTTTCCTAAAACTTCAGCGTGAAGCGAAACATAGTATCCTGTTTTTAGGTAGCGGTAGTCGTTGTTTAAGTTAAGGACTGGTTCTTTTGTATCTGCACTTAGAAATATCGCGGGCTTCATTATTTGCGAATCCGCTGTTAGGTCGATGTTAGAGACGACCAACACTCATGTGACACCAGATAATCAAGTGGTCGATACTCGCAAGGTATATTTAAAATTAACTGTGCACTTTGATGCAGCCAACATCACAACCTCTTCCAATGCTCTGATGAAACCCACATCGCGATTAAACTCGCAACCCTAACCAACCCGTTTTGATTTACTCTTTATATACCTGACAATTAGTGTCTAATATCAAAGAGGAACTGCCACGTACAAAACGCTCGAAGTCATGGGGCCCGAACATGAATTCTCCATAGTAAACGGCGACCTCAAAGCCTTACCCATAACGGACCAAATTATCAAACGCTACTGCGGTAAACTCCTCAACTTTGTTGAGTTGCCTAACTTCACGTTTGGCAAAGAAATGCAGCTGCACGTTATGGAGCTGAAAGCAAACAAGCCTTTTCCATCGTCCCAGCTTTTTGAAGAAACCATGCAAACCGCCGTAACCACCCTTTCTGGTTTTCTGGAAAAACAGTTCAGTGCGCATCTTCTTGGCACGGGTATGCATCCCTTACTGAACCTTGACGGAACTGGCATATGGCCTCATAGGCACCGAAAAATCTACGAGGCATACGGCAAAGTCTTTAACCTGAAACAGCATGGCTGGCTTAACATCCAAAGTTTCCACCTCAACTTACCCTACCAGAAACAACCCGATGGCGTTCTTTTGCATAACTTGCTCGCAAACATGTGTCCGTATTTACCGGCGGTTTCGGCGTCTTCCCCCATCTACGAGGGGGTTTTACGGGAGAAGGTAGACAACCGGTTGACGTTTTACAAAGCAAACCAGCATGAGGTCGCGGCGGTTTCTGGAGATGTGGTTCCCGAGTACGTTTCATCGTTTAACATGTACCGCACCGACGTGATTGGTCGTTACTCGCGGGATTTAGCTAACGCGGGCGCCCCTGCAACGTTGCTGTATAAGGAGTGGGTTAACTCGCGGGGTGTGATTTTCCGTTTTGACCGCTGCGCCCTTGAAGTGCGGGTGATGGATGAGCAGGAATGCATAAAATCTGATGTTGCTCTAAGCTGCTTTGTCCGCGCTGCCCTGCGGGGAATGCTTTTGGAGTCACCCCAGTTTTTGCCCCATGACCTTCTGGTTGAGGACTTTAACTTGGTTCTTGCTGAGGGTTTGAATGCTCAGGTTCGGCATCCACGGGGTCCAACTGCCCGTAGTGTCTGTCAACACCTGTACACTGTTGCATGGGCTAATGCAACTGCTGAAGAGAAAACCTATCTGCCCCTTGTCAAAAAACGTATTGAGCAGGGTAACTTATCAGATGTCATCAGAAAAGATGTGTTGAAACGTGCTCAACACACGGATTTCATGGACGCAATAATAACCGTATATTCAAAGCTTATAAGATGCCTTGCAACTAACCAACCCTACTTCTAACCTCAGGAGAAAAAACAATGTCGGAAGACCAAAACGGGAAAACCTATTCTTTCGATGTATGCTCTCAGTGCAGCATGATTTGCTGCCAAGACGCTAATCCCCCCCTAACTTCTAACCGCAGAAAAATCTTGACTGAATACGTAAAAGCACAAAATCTTTCAGTCACCGAACTCTTTGCGGGAACAGACTATTCTCATCCCGCAACTGATTCGGATGGTGTCTGCGTGTTTTACAACAAGAAAACTCGAAGGTGCATGGTGCATCCGGTTAAGCCTGAAACCTGTCGCGCGGGCCCTATAACTTTTGACATAAACCTGCAAACACGCAAAGTTGAATTTTACCTGAAGGAGGGTAAAATTTGTGCTTTTGCGCAGTTTTTGTTTGAGAATGAGGAAAATCTTAAGCAACATTTAGAAGGGGCTAAGCCAGAGATTATGAGGTTAATTTGTGAATTGGATGTTGATGAATTGAAAGCCATTTTAATGATTCCTGAGCCTGAAACTTTCAAGGTTGACGAGAATGAATTGCCCAAAGAAGTTGCAGAGAAACTTGGAATCGAGCATTAAACGTGGGCTGTTTTGCATCAAGTTAATAAGTATAGGCGTGGTTAAAACAACGGAGAGAGAAAAATGGTCCTAAAAGATGTAGAGCGCAAAATGCTCTCAGAACTGATTAAAAATTCGAGACGAAGCGACCGAGAATTAGCGAAAGCCATTGGAATTTCACAACCCACCGCTACCCGAATCCGAACAAAACTAGAAAAGGAAGGCTACATTAAAGAGTACACCACAATCCCCAACCTGAGTAAAACCGGTTTCGGATTACTTGCTCTAACCTTCCTCAAACTGGACGTCAAACACACTTTGCAATCAAGGGAGATTGGCGATTTCAAGCGAGTACATTATGAGGCCGTATCAAAAACTCCAAGCGCATTGATGTTTATCAAGCGCGGCATGGGTTTAGGGTATGACGCTGTGATTATGTCTCTTCATCAAGATTACCCTTCATGCGATAAATTCCGAACCTTCGTGAGACAAAGCATGATGGAGCGGATAATAAGCATGGACACTTTTTTGGTAAATCTTGAAGAGGAGCAAAACAGCCTCCCCTTTAGTTTTAACCTGTTAGCCAGCCAAATGTTAGCTTCGGTGGATAAAAAAAGTGCCGAGCAATAACCCGGGGCTCCTTTTTCAGAGAAACCCTGCTTCCTTAAGCTTTAGTGCCAAGGCGATGTTGCCCTTAAACTGCACCTTCCCCGTGAAAAACGCTTTCTCAGCGCTAATTCTGTCGTTCACTAAATCCAAGTAATCCTTCTCCGCCATCCTCAACGACAAGTTAGGCGAAGGATGAACGCCTTCTTTGATGTCTATTTTTTGGTCTTTGATGACGACAATCCAGTCTCCTCCGTTCTCGCCCTTGATGCTTACCTGAACGACAACGTCTACCCCGGCAGCTTTGCTTGCGTCAAATCTTTCGGGTAGGGTTTTTTCAAAAAACTCTCTTGCTGTATTTACTTGCATTTTAAATCTCCATTACCTGAACATGTCTTTTTCTTTGGGGCGAGTCAAATTTTGCACAGAAACATCCTCAGCGGCCTGATACCTGTATCCTCTGATTATAGCCACGGGGATTCCCTCGTTTGCTTGTCCCATGACCAACTCTGCTGCCGAGGCAAGCTCGTCCGCTATGCATGTTTGCTTCACATTAAGAACGTAGCCAAAGAGGTCTTTTTCGCCTCTGCGGTCACGGATGGGCTTAATCCCTGCTACGCCTATAGCAACGTTGATTTCCCCCATACGCAAAGGGCGCCCATGGGTATCTGAAATAATCACTGCAACACTGCAGCCCGTAATCCTCTTTATTTCATGCCTTATGTTTCGCGCTGACGCATCAGGGTCAACAGGAAGCAAAGCCACGCTTCGGTCGCCATTCACGTTAGACCGGTCTAATCCCGCGTTCGCTGAGATAATGCCGCTTTTTGTCTCCGTTATCAGGCTGTTGGGGCCCATGCGCACAATTTCTTTGGTTTCCCGAAGAATAACCTCCACCATAGCTGGCTCCTTGCCGACTTTTGCTGCAATCTCCACGGCGCGTTCTGAGGGCACAACCTCATCAAGGTTAACGATGCTTCCTTCGGCTTTAGAAACCGCAACATGCGTCACGACCACCACATCGCCTTCTTGGATTGGAGTGCCCTGTTTTTCTGCAGCTTCAACGATAAACTGTCCTATGTTGTCACCTTTTTGAAACAGCGGCAATTTTTCGACGGCAACAATTCTTACAGTATCCACTTAGTGGGTTCCCTTCAATGAATGCAATTGACTAGCTACCACAAGAACGCATTAAAGCTTATCTGAAGTAGCAAAAACGTGTATTCATGCCACAACCGCCCAGAAAAAACAAACCGTCCCCTGCCCAAGATTTCCTGCTACAAAAAGGTGAAAAATTTTGGGTGAGACGACGCTGCGTCTCAGTTTTTTTAGCTCTTATTAGGTTCGGAATTTCTGCAGCTTCTGCAGCATTTCTTTGTCGCCTTCAGCGTCACCAGCGCATGTGGCGATAATACCGTCGACTAAACCTTCCAGCCTTGCTGCTTTCTCTTCAACTGTGTCCATGGTTGCGGCAACTGGCCAGCCAATCATCTTGACTGTTTCCACGTTCTTTGGTGTGCCCACAAGGAAGTATGCGTAGATGGGTTTGTTCATTTTCTTGCATTCTTTGGCGACCTGTTCTAGGACTGGGAAGGATTGGTCTTCAAGCCTCATGAAGTAGATAAAGTCCCAGTCGCCCTTGGCGCGTTCGATGGTTTCTTCGACGGAGCGGCGTGCGGTCAGCAAGCAGCCAAGCTTTAGGTTCTTCAGCTTCACGTTTGCTTTCAGGAAGTCTCTTGCCGCTTCAGAGGAAGGCAGCATCTTTATGGGTTCGCCAAAGTGGGGTTTGTCGCCCATGGTGACTGCTAAGCCGTCAAGACCGATGATGTCAGAGGCTAAAGCTAAACCGCCAACTTCCACTGGACCCTTATAGTGTAGAATAAAGATGGGGCAGACATACTTGTCTGGGTACTTGTTTTTGAGGATGCAGCTTACAACGACGCCGCTGGGAGCTGGAAAACCGGCAGCGCTGTCGGTTACGTTCCATCCGTCAACTAAGTCTTTGATTTCATCTGCGAGCTTGAGGAATTTACGTGTTGGTACAAACTCGTTTAGTATTTTCATAGAGGCATCATCTTGGCTAAACGTAGATGGGTTTGGCTTAAAAAGGCTTTTGTAGCCGATAAACAAGGCGTTCTAGCGCTGCCGACAACAAATCTGCTTAAAATGTGGTTAACTGGGTAAGACAAGCTTTTTTCGGCTCTGATTTTTCCTTTTGTTTTCGTGATTGTTTGTCTAAACGTCGGTTTTCTGTGGTTGGGTTGGCGTCTTGTTGATACGGCTCAAGTTTTTGTTGGAATGCGCTTTTTTTAGCTTGCATAATTTTGTGATTTCCTCTTTATTTGCCTCTGCTCTGCATATGCCCAAGTTTTCTATCAGCTTTTTACCTGCGTCTGTTCGAACAATAACCGTTGAGTACCCGCTTGGGCTGCCCACTGAACCCGCCGAGACATCTGCGTGCCACGCCGGAAAATCGTCGCAGAACCTGCATCCCCCCGCAACTGCCCCCTCAAGGTCTCCCACCCTGCAGCTGTACTCTCGCTGGTCGAGGTAAGCGGTGAATTTGCCTTGCCGTATCTGGGTCTTTTGGGCTTCATCGATGTTCATGCCCAGAAGCTTCTGCGTCTGCGTTTTAAGTTTGGCGTAGTTGAATGCTTCAAAACAAAACAACCCAACTATTGTGATTTCTGCGTCGGGCACTTGCTGCTTTAGGTTTTTTTGGATTGCTCTGGCGGCTTTAGCTTGACAAGGCGTGCCAACCACCGCGATTCTCTTTCTCCCCTTAGCAACAAGCTCCCTCAGCTTAGGCGCAGTCAGTACCCTGAGGTATTTGGTTCCCTTTGCCGCCTCCACTTCCGCCACGTTCTCGGCAGCTACCGCCTCCGCTCGGTAGCCTTCTTTGCGTGCAACAACCACCGCCACATCAAACAAGCCCCTCTGCAAGCCCTCCACCAGCAGCGCAGAAACCACCCCGCCATCTTGACCTTCAATGCTGCTTTTGGCTGAAAACAGTTCATTGTAACTGCCCAAGTTTCCGTCTTCTATCTGCGTACCAGTTTGGGTTTTGTCTGCCCCTTTTTCCGCGGTGTTTGCCATTTTGACCGTGCCTTTATTGAGTAGTGTTTTTTCTTCAGATAAGTTTTCGCCAACCTATTTGGATGCTAATATTGATTCGATGCAGAACCTATAGAGGGGTCTACCCGCTAAGTTATTGTCAAGACCCTGTTGTGACTGCGTTGTTTGCCCACATGCATATTCCTTCGCTCCTTTTTTTTAGGAAACGTAAATTAATCCTTCAACGCGAAAAGTTATGGTTGTGGTGAAATTATGAAGGTTGCAGTTTCTGGAAAAGGTGGCGTAGGCAAAACCCTCATTGCAGGTGGCTTAGCCAAAGGGTTTGCTGACCGCGGCTTTAAATCAATGGCTATAGATGCTGACTCCTCCCCAAACCTTGCTTTGACGTTGGGGTTGACGGCGGAGCAAGCTCGAAAAATTTTGCCTTTGACCGAGAACAAGGAGCTTGTGGACTCCAAAACAAGCACTGGTTACTCGGGCGTCTACAACCTGAACTTTAAGGTAGATGATATAATTCGGGATTATGCCATGAAGACCCCGCTTGGCGTTGAACTCATTGTTATGGGCACCGTGAAAGCAATGGGTTCTGGCTGCATGTGCGCCCCCAATGCCATCGTGCGGGCAATGCTGCGGCATCTGATGGTGGAACGCAACGAAGCCGTCGTTTTAGACCTCGAAGCGGGCGTGGAACACATTGGCAGAGGAACAGCAAAAGCCGTAGACGTGTTGCTTATTGTGGCAGATTCTAATTTGAAGTCGCTGGAAATTGCCAAACACATTCACGACATGACTGCAGCAGCTGAAATGAAGCATGTTTACTTGGTTGGCAACCGCGTGATGAATCCAGCTCAGGAAGAAGCCATCAAAAGTTTCGCAAAGGAAAACCGTTTGGAGATTCTGGCGTTGGTGCCGTTTGACCAAAAAGTCATCGAAGCCGACATGCTTGGACAAACCCCGCTGAAAAATAAGGAAATGGCGGCAGTGCAGACCATAGACAATATATGCGACACGCTGCTTAAGAAAACCAATTAGTTTTGGGGTGAATTGTTTGAAAACCATTGTTACCATAGGGCGCGGCGGAACAGGCAAATCCAGCTTCACCGCCATGATGACAAAAGCGTTTGTGGAAGCAGGCAACACGCCGTTGCTGCTAGTGGACGCCGACCCCGACCAGAACCTCGCCGAAATGCTCGGCGTTGACCTTAAAGAGGCTGGCAAATCCACGTTGGCTGACCTTATTGTGGACACGTTCATCCAGAAGGGTGGAACCACGGTGGGGGTTTCGCCGACAGACCGCATTGAAAGCAGCATTTGGGCAAGGGGGCTTTACGAAAGCGACACTTTCGACTTTATATCTGTAGGCACCAAGTGGGTTGAAGGCTGCTATTGCATGCCTAACTCTGCGTTGAAAGCGGCGTTGGAGCATTTAACCAAGACCTACGAGTACGTGATTATTGATTCGCCTGCGGGGCTGGAGCACTTGAACCGACGTATAGCCTCCAAAGTCACCGACATCTTTGAAATGTTGGATCACTCCAAGAAGAGTGTGGACCACGCGAAACGTGCTTTCCGTATTGCTAAAGAAGTGAACATGCAGTTTGACAACTTTTACTTGGTGGGTGGCTACCGTTTTCCCGCTGAACGCGGCAAAATAGCGGAGCAGGAGTTAAACTTTAAGTACTTAGGCAAAATCCTTGCCGATGAGCAGGTAGATGATTACGTTCTTACTGGAAAGTCGCTTTTAGAGTTACCTTCTGACAACGCTGCGTTCGCTTCTGTAAAGGCAATTATGAAGGAAACAGGTTACATACAGCAATAACCCCCCACATTTTTGTCCAAAAAACGCCTTTTCACGCTTACATTCATTCGCCGCAACATTACTTTTCAGGGTGAACGCTGGAAAGGTTTAAAACAGGGCGTTTGAAGGTATATTCAAAACCTTTACTGAGGTTTGAACTTGACCACCAAAAACGTGCGCATGAAAATTGGCGAATTAAAGACCAATAATGGTCTAATTAAAAACCTCGACTTATCCATAGGGAAAATTGTTGATGATTCATGGGCTGAACCCATGGGGCCTACACCTTTTCCATCCATTGCATCCCTGAGAGACTGGGACCTGAAGCTTCTCAACAGATACAAGCCCTTTTATATGCCTGCTTGTGACCTCTGTTGCCTTTGCACTTATGGAAAATGTGACCTAACCGCAGGCAAACGCGGCGCTTGCGGCCTTGACATGGCGGCTCAGTCATCACGTATTGTGCTTCTGTCTTGCTGTATTGGCGCAGCAACCCACACTGCACACGCCCGACACGTAGTTCACCATTTAATCGAAACATACGGGCGCAGATACCCGCTTGACGTCGGCGGCTTAAACATCAAAGTAGAAGCCCCAATCACAAGACTTGTCTGCGGCATTAAACCCGAAACCATCGGCGACTTGGAAGAAGCCCTAGACTACGCAGAAGAACAAGTCACCCAATGTCTAGCATCCGTCCACACAGGACAAGAAGGCAACAACCTTGACTTCGAATCCAAAGCCTTCCACGTCGGCATGATTGACCACCTCGGCATGGAAATCGCCGATATCGCCCAAATTTCCGTTTACGATTTTCCTAAAGCCAACCCTGAAGCACCCCTAATTCAGATGGGCATCGGAACAGTTGACCAAACTAAACCCGTAATCATGTGCATCGGACACAACGTCGTTCCATCCGTAGGCATCATCGACTACATGCAAGACACTGGCGTAGCCGAAAACATCGAAGTCGTCGGCTTATGCTGCACCGCAATCGACAACACACGATACTACGACCGAGGCAAAATCGTCGGGCCTATCTCATGGCAACTCCGCTTCATACGTAGCGGCTTTGCCGACGTCGTCGTCTTAGACGAACAATGTGTCCGAACCGACGCTTACCTCGAAGCACAAGCCGTCAAAGCCCCAGTAATTGCGGCTTCCGAAAAGAACTGCTTGGGCTTTAAGAATCGAACAAACGACCCAGCAGACGAAATCGTCGCTGACCTCGTAAACGCCAAAGTCCCTGGTGTCCTAATTCTTGACCCTGAAAAAGTCGGCGAAGTCGCAGTGAAAACTGCACAAAAAGTTGCACCCCTACGAAAGAAGTTCAAGATTCTACCCTCCAACGAAGAAATCGTCCAGTTATCTTCCACTTGCCGCCAATGCAGCCTCTGCCAACGCTCCTGCCCTCAAAACCTCAAAATCCCTGAAGCTCTCAAAGCGGCATCTGAAGGCGACCTCTCCCTGCTAACTGAAATCTACGAAGCATGCATCGGATGCGGAAGATGCGAAGAAGTCTGCCCCGTTAAACTCCCAATTCACAGCTTCATCGTGAAATCTGCTGAACGCGAAATGTTTGAAGAGAAAAACTATTGCCGCTCTGGCCGAGGCGCAGTTCAAGACGTTGAAATCCGAAGTGTCGGTGGACCCCTCGTTTTGGGTGAAATCCCAGGCATTCTTGCCGTAGTCGGATGCGCTAACTATCCACGCGGCGGCAAAGACGTCTATGACATCTGCAGAGAATTCGCAAGCAGACGCTTCATCGTTGTCACCACTGGTTGCTCCGCTATGTCCGCTGGCTCCTACAAGAACGAAGACGGCCTGACCCTCTACGAAGAGTTCCCAGGCGACTTCGCAGCAGGCGGCGTAGTCAACATCGGCTCATGCGTTGCAAACTCCCACATATCTGGTGCAGCCATCAAAGTTGCAAACATCTTCGCTAAACGACCCCTACGCGGCAACTACGAAGAAATCGCAGATTACATCTACAACCGTGTAGGCGCAGTTGGTTTGGCCTGGGGCGCCTTCTCACAGAAAGCCTCCTCCATCGCAGCTGGCTTTTGGCGGTTAGGTGTTCCAGTGCTTGTTGGTCCACACGGAAACAAATACCGACGTATGCTCCTAGGCAGAAGCGATAAACCCGAAGATTGGTACACAATTGACGCCCGTACCGGCGAACAAGTCTACACTGGACCCGCGCCCGAACATCTGTTTCAATCGGTCGAAACCAAAGAAGAAGCCATGGTTGCTATCGCAAAATTGACGCTTAGACCAAACGACACTTGGAAGGGACGCTCAGGAAAACTATCCCACTACATAGACCTGCACAAACGCCACTACGGCTCAATGCCCCAAGACCTACACCTGTACATTCGCACGTTGGCTGATGTTCCAATCACCATGAAAGACGAAATCCTCAAGGTATTGAAGGAGAAAGACTGGAAAGAAAATCAAATCCCCGACCCCACAATTCTTCCAAGAATGGTCAGAACAATGAAACAGTAGGTGGAACATGATGTTGAAACAAACAACCCAAGAAGTAACCCTAACAATTGATGGGCAAGAAGTAAAAGCCCCCGAAGGCGCAACACTCCTTAACGTCGCAAGACAAATCGGCATTGACATCCCAACCCTATGCTACCACGCCGAAGTTTCTCCCTTCGGCGCCTGCCGTCTCTGCTCCGTGGAAGTAACCAAAAACGGTCGAACCAAAGTCGTAACCTCCTGTAACTACCCTATCGAAGAAGGCATAGTTGTCCAGACAAACTCCGAAAAAATCCAGAAAGTTCGCAAAGGCATCTTAGCACTTTTGATGGCGCGGTGCCCCAAGTCCGTCAAACTGAAAAACTTAGGCAAAGCCTACGGCTTAGAGGAACACGGGCTGTGGGAATCAGACCCTGAGGAAGACTGTATCCTCTGCGGTTTATGTGTGCGTGTTTGTAAAGAATTAGTTGGTGTTTCTGCCATAAACTTTGCTCAACGCGGTGTTGAACGCGAAGTAACCGCTCCCTACCACAAATTCTCTGACGACTGCATCGGATGCGGTGCATGTGCCCTGGTTTGCCCCACTGGCTCAAAGAAAATCCGAACCTACACCTACGCAACCATGGCTCCCCTGAAAGGAACCCGCGACGACATCTTTGGCGTCCACACCGAAATGTTCTCAGCCAAAGCTGCTGACGCAGAAGGTAACTTGGTGAAAGCACTGCTGACTGCCGGCTTTAGAAGTGGCTTATTTGACACTGCAGTTTTTGCACAACGCAAAGAAGGCAGCGAATATGCCGCCGAAGCAGTTATTGTTGAAAACGCTGGCGACGCTGCGAAGGCAAAAGAGGCTCCTCTGCTGAGAGTTAAAACAATGTCTACCTTGCTGGACGCAGTTGAAATGGGTAAACGCAAGATTGCCTTTGTCGGCTTACCCTGCCAAGTGCGTGCAGTGCGCAAAATGCAAACAAGCATGCAGCAGGAGATGCCTGATTTGGACATAACCTCCATAGGCTTATTCTGTAGACAATCTTTTGACCCTAAGAAACTCAAAGAAGAAGTCAAGAAACTCTTCAATGTTGACTTGGGTCAAGCTGAGAGCGTTCAGATAAGCGGAGACAAATTCGTGATGAAAGCGAATGGTCAAGAATACTCCTGTGACCTAACTCAACTTGACAACGCTATAGAAGTAGGCTGCACCTACTGCAACGACTTCCCCGCGATGTTTGCTGACTTGGCGGTTGGCGCTGCAGGAAGCCGCGCAGAATGCCCCACAGTGATTGTGCGAACTGAGAAAGGCAAAGCATTACTGGACACCACAAACCTAACCAAAGGCGACGTTAAGAAAGACGAAATTGCGGCGTTGTCGGAATCCAAGAAGAACCGTGCAAAAGAGCACACAGCACCTATCCTTAAGGAGATACTTGCACAACGTGCAAAGAAGGTGGAGTAAATGGCAACAAACGTAACAAACGAGCAATTAGACAAAATAATAGACAAATACGAGGGTAAAGAAGGCGTCCTAATTCAGCTCCTCTTGGACATCCAACGCGCCGTAAACTGGATACCCAAAGAAGCCATCACCCGAATAAACGAGCGTCTGGGCATACCTGTAAGCGAAATCTACCGCGTTGCAAGCTTCTACACCGCCATCAGCCTCAAACCCCGCGGCAAACACCTAGTGCGCGTCTGCGCTGGAACTGCCTGCTACGTTCGCGGCGGACAAAGAATCTTGGACGCTGCCGAACAAGCCATCGGAATAAAAGCAGGTGAAACTTCAAGCGACCTGAAATTCACGCTTGAAACAGTGAACTGCTTAGGCTGCTGTGCATTGGGACCAGTTGTAGAAATCAACGGAAAATACTACGGAACCACCACCCCCAAACAGATTAAAAAAATTATTGAAAACAAACGGAGTGCCTAACCATGACACACCTTAACTCTCCAGCTGAACTGGAACAACTTCAAAAACAAATTCTTGCAAGCAAAGACCCCAATCAGGTAATCGTTTCGATTTGCACAAGCACCGGCTGTGAAGCTTTAGGCGCACAAGACGTCCTTGAAACCCTAAAGGCTGAACTCAAAAAACACGGCTTGGAAGGCAAAGTTAAGATTCGCGAAACTGGCTGTTTGGGCTTCTGTGAGCAAGGTCCAAGACTTGTCATTTACCCACAAGGCGTCTACTACTTCAAAGTGCAAGCTTCTGATGTGCCTGACATAGTCGAAAAAACCCTCCTCAAAAATGAAGTCGTAAAACGCATCCTCTACAAAGACAACGTCACCGAAAGAATCACTGAGAAACTCTCTGATGTGCCCTTCTACAAGTACCAAAACCGGCTGCTGCTGGAAAACAACGCCAAAGTTGACCCTAAGAAAATTGACGACTACATCGCCTTAGGCGGCTACTCTGCATTAGCTAAATCCATCTCCAAGATGACTCCCGAAGGCGTGCTTGAAGAAATCAAGAAATCCAAGCTTCGAGGTCGCGGAGGCGGCGGTTTCCCCACTGGACGCAAATGGGAATCAACCCGCAAAGCCGAAGGTGAACCCAAATACGTCATTGTAAACTGTGACGAGGGCGACCCAGGCGCTTTCATGAACCGCGCGTTGATGGAAGGCAACCCCCACAGCATCCTTGAAGGATTAATCATCGCTGCATACGCGGTTGGCGCAAGCGAAGGCTTCCTTTACGTCCGTCAAGAGTACCCTCTGGCAGTAGAAAACATGCAGCTGGCCATCGAAGAAGCAGAGAAACACGGCTTGCTCGGCAGCAACATTCTGGGCTCCACCTTTAACTTCAAAGTATCCATCCACAGAGGCGCAGGCGCCTTCGTTTCAGGCGAATCCACTGCACTCATGAACGCCATTGAAGGCAAAGTGGGTGAACCAAGACCAAAATACGTGCACACCTCCGACAAGGGTCTCTACGACAAACCAAGCGTCCTCAACAACGTAGAAACCTACGCTAACGTTCCCATGATCATAAACAACGGCGCGGAATGGTTCCAGAAAATCGGCACCGAAGGTAGCAAAGGCACCAAGATATTTGCCCTTGCAGGCAAAGTCAACAACACAGGCTTGGTTGAAGTTCCCTTCGGCGTGACCCTGCGAGACATCATCTTCAAGATCGGCGGCGGTATCCGCAACAACAAGAAATTCAAAGCTGTCCAGACTGGTGGTCCTTCCGGCGGAGTTATCCCCAAACAGTACTTGGATTACCCAGTTGACTTTGATGAGCTCTCTAAGCTTGGCTCCATGATGGGTTCAGGCGGCATGATTGTGCTGGACTCAGACACCTGCATGGTTGACGTAGCTCGATACTTCATCAACTTCCTCTGCGACGAATCTTGTGGTCAATGTGTCCCCTGCCGTGAAGGTCTAAAGCAAGCCCGTAAAATCCTTGATGACATCGTAACTGGCAACGGTAAACCCGGCGACTTTGAGAAACTGCAGCAGATTGCTGAAACCATGAGTGTTGCATCGCTTTGTGCGTTGGGTCAAACTGCAGCAAACCCCATGCTAACAACGCTTCGCCACTTCAAAAAAGAATACCTTGCCCACCTCGAAGAGAAACGTTGCCCCGCCTTGGTCTGCAAGCCGCTGCTTACCTTCTACATTGACCCCGAGAAATGCACTGGCTGCCAATACTGCGCTATGAGCTGCCCTGAACACGCAATTGAAGGTGCAATGGATAAAATCCACGTGATTAACCAAGACAAATGCACCAAATGTGGAACCTGCTTTGACATGTGTCCACCTGAATACTCTTCAGTAAAGAAGCTCTCTGGAGAACCCGCGCCTTCACCGATTCCTGAAGACCACCGTTGGATTAAACGACCTTGGGCTCTTGCTGAGGTTTCAGGAACCAAGAAAGCTCACATAATCTCCAACGCCAAAGTTGCAGCTGAACTTGTCTCGAAGGCTACCCACCCGCTTCTCATCGTGGGCTCTAACGCCGTTGAGAACGAGTACGAAGGCAAGAACCTGATTGATTACATGATAGAGTTTGCAAAGAAAGTCAACATGCCCGTTGTCGCTACAGCACAGACCGTCAATGAATTCCTAAAGCGAGGCTACACTCCTGCTGGCGCAATGTCTGCTACTGAAATCGGCTGCCGACTAGTTGACCCTGAATGGAACGGCATCGACTCTAAAGGTCCACATGACATGGCAATCTTCGTTGGCGTACCAATGGTGACTGCTGTTGAAGTCTTATCTGGGCTGAAGAACTTCGCTCCCAAGCTTAAGACTTTAAACTTGGACAACATGTATAATCAGCATGCAAGCTGGTCTTTGCCTAGCTCAACGGTGAAAGATTGGGTTGCTACCCTCACAGTCATGACTTCAAAATTAGAAGAAGATGGAGGAAACTGAGAAAATGTCAATGTTTGAAGATATACCCGTAGAAGTTGGCGTAATCTACGAAGGAGAACGC
The DNA here is from genome assembly GCA_041447175.1 of Candidatus Bathyarchaeia archaeon. Taxonomy (NCBI): domain Archaea; kingdom Thermoproteati; phylum Candidatus Bathyarchaeota; class Bathyarchaeia (SeqCode); species Bathyarchaeia archaeon. The sequence continues at coordinate 2,352,759 of CP166960.1, forward strand.
ATACGCAAAAACGACATGCAAGTCGAACTCGGCGGACCCAAAGTCAAAGAAAAATTTGAACTCGCAAAAGTCAGGCCCATGGACCAAATCGAAGACGGAAAAATCACCATCATCGGACCCGACCTAAAAGACATAGCAGAAGGCAGCGCCGTCCCCTTCGGCATTCTTGTCGAAGCCGCAGGCGCAACCCTTGATGCAGGTCTTGAAGGTGTAATCGAGCGACGCATCCACGGCTACCTCAACTACATCGAAGGCTTCATGCACCTAAACCAGCGCTACGACATCTGGATGAGACTTGGCAAGAAATCCTTCCAAAAAGGCATGAACAGCTTCGAATACGCCGGTAAAGTTCTTTACCGCCTATTTAAAAGCGAGCTGTCTATCATCGAAAAACTACAGATAACCTTCGTTACGGACCCCAACAAAATCAGTGAAATGTACCCTGCAGCCGTTGCAGACTATGAAGCCCGCGACGCAAAAGCTCGGGGGCTTAAAGATGAGGAAGTTGACAAATTCTATGGCTGTGTTCTGTGCCAATCTTTCGCACCCAGCCACGTTTGTGTCATTACTCCTCAACGCTACAGCAACTGCGGTGCCATCAGCTGGTTTGACGGCAAAGCCTCAGCAAGCATCGACCCCAAGGGTCCAGTGTTTGCAATCGAACGCGGCGAACTTTTGAACGCTGAGAAAGGCGAATTTAGCGGTGTCAACGAAACCGTCAAGAAACGCACCATGGGCGATGTTAACCAAGTTTGGCTCTACACTGCCTTTGACCACCCACACACTTCCTGCGGATGCTTTGAAGCAGTCGCTTTCTACATCCCCGAAGTTGACGGGTTAGGCGTGGTTCATCGTAGCTTCAAAGGCGCAACCGTAAACGGCTTGCCTTTCAGCACCATCGCAGACTCTGCAGCAGGCGGACGACAAGTAGACGGCTTCCACGGCATGTCCATCGAATACATGCGTAGCAAGAAATTCTTCGCTGCTGACGGCGGATGGAACCGCATCGTTTGGCTGCCTAAAGAAATCAAGGAACGCGTAAAAGACTTCATCCCTGCAGACGTGATTGACAAAATCGCCACTGAAGAAAACGCAACCAACATCGACGACTTGAAGGCTTTCCTGAAAGAAAAGAACCATCCAGTGGTTGCACAGTGGGAAAAAGAAGAAACCGCAGTTGAAGAAGCACCCGCAGAAGAAGCAGTTGAAGGACAAATGATGCCAGTGATGACTGCATCCTCGCTACCTATAACGGCTGGCGGCTTTAAGATAATCCTTAAGGATGCAAAGATATACGCCAACAAAGTCATAATTAAAACGGTTAAGGACGAAAAAACCAAATAAGCGGTGACAAATTTGCCTCACCACGAAAGAAAAGACTACAAAAAAGAAGACAGTGGCTCAGGTTTGGGGCTAAGCCCCGAACTTCTTGACCTTCTGGCCAAGTTCCAAGAAATCGAACTTGAAGACTTCCAGATGGACGCCAGCGAGATAGAGTTGTCCTTCACGCCAGGTATGTTGGCTGGGCAAGCAATGCCTACGCTAAAGTTGCCTCCAGCTTTGAAGGCTAAACCTGTTTCGATGCTGCAGGCCGCATTTGTGCCTCCAGTCGAGACTTACCCCGGCAAAATTGCTGAGGTGAAATTGGGCGGCACTAAAGGCGAAGGTGGCACACGCGGCAAATCCATAACCATCGGTGGAGAAATCTCTCCAGCTTTCTACACCTTTGAGAAGCCCGTGGTTCACTCCCCCATCGTGACTTTGGACGTTTTTGACATGGCTGTTCCCCTGTCAAAAGCCGTAAAAATGCACGTGAAGGATGTTGTGGGTGACCCTGCGGCGTGGGCGAAACTTGCAGTGGACAAGTTCGGTGCAGACATGGTTACCGTACACCTCATTAGCATTGACCCCTTGCTCAAAGACGCCACTCCTAAAGATGCTGTGAAGACGGTTGAGAACATTTTGCAGGCTGTCGATGTTCCGCTGGTTATCGGCGGATGCGGTGACCCCGTGAAAGACGCAAATGTCTTTGCAGAAATAACTGAGACCTTCAAAGGTGAACGTTTCCTCATAAGCTCGCTGACACGCGACATGGACGTTGAACGATGCGCTAAATTCGTCAAGAACAATGGGCACGCCGCATTATCCTTCACTCCAATGGATCTTAACTTGGCACGTGAACTTAACCGCAGACTCTACGACTTCTTGGGCAAAGAAGACATAGTTATGGACTTAACCACGGCGGCTTTGGGCTACGGTTTGGATTATGCTTTCACAAACATGGAACGCGCTAGGCTCGCAGGTTTGATGGGCGACGTTGAATTGGCTCACCCGATGTCTTCAGGAACCACCAACGCTTGGGCAGCCAGAGAAGCTTGGCTCAAGATGGCTCCTGAATGGGAACCCCGCGAACTTCGAGGTCCCCTCTGGGAAGTCACCACCGCTCTGACGCTTCTGCTAGCAGGTGTGGACCTGTTCATGATGATGCATCCAGCCGCAGTAAAAACCCTCAAAGACGTAACTAAAAACTTGGTAAACGGCGGAAAAGTCGACGCAAGCAAATTTGCCGACTGGCTTTCCGTCAAGGCATAAGGAGATGCAAACGATGAGCAAAAAAGCTTCAATAAAAGAACTCAGCCCAATAGACGTATACAAACTCCTGCCAAAAACCAACTGCAAAGAATGCGGCCAAGAAAACTGCATGGCTTTCGCCACAAAAATGGTCAACCGCGAAGTAACCTTAGACGCCTGCAAACCCCTGCTAAAGAAAGAAAACGAGAAATCCTACCTCAAACTCAAAGACCTGCTTAAACCCGCAGTTAAAGAAGTCATTGTTGGCGTTGGCGAGAAAGCCAAGAAACTCGGCGGCAAACTCGTCATGTACCGACACGAATTCACCTACACAAACCCCACCGCCCTTGCCATCGACGTAACTGACGAAATGCCTGAAGCCGAAGTCATCAAACGCGTCCAAAGCACCGAGAACTTCAGTTTCGAATACATCGGCAACACTCTAAAACTTGACATGATTGCCATCCGATGCACCTCTGGCGACGCAGAAAAATTCAAAGCCACCGTCAAGAAAGTCTCCGAAACCACCGCCCTGCCCTACATCATCTGTACTCTTAGCGCTAACATCGCCGAAGCAGGCTTAATGGCTGCTCCCAAAGCTAACCCGCTTCTGTACGCAGCAAACAGCGAAAACTGGAAAGACATGGCTGAACTCGCGATGATGTACCATTGCCCGCTGGTTGTCTCCGCACCAAACGACCTGAACATGCTTGTCTCTTTGGTGAATACCCTCACTAACTACGGCGTAACTGACTTGGTCTTAGACCCCGGAACCTTTGCAAATGAAGGCTTAGCCACCACTATTAACAACTTTACAATGCTGCGCAGAGCCGCGTGTAAAGCAGGTGAAGCCCTCGCTGGGTACCCCATGATTGGAGTTCCAATGGTTGCTTGGGTTGGCAAAGACGGCGCCGCAGACGAAATCATCAAGTGGAAAGAAGCATACTTGGCTTCCATGTTGGTGGTTCGCTACGCCGATGTAGTCGTAATGCATGGCAACGACGGCTGGTCTCTGCTGCCTACTACAGTGCTGCGTCAAAACATCTACACCGACCCACGCAAACCCGTCGCAGTCGCACCGGGCCTTAAGGTGTTCGGCACCCCCGACGAGAACTCGCCAGTGATGTTCACCAGCAACTTTGCCCTGACCTACTACACTGTTGCCTCAGACATTGAAAGCAGCAAGCTCAACGCTTACCTTATCGTCGTGGAAAGCGAAGGCTCAGCCATTGACAGCGGAGTCGCAGGACGCAAACTCACCGCCGACCGCGTAGCCGAAGCCCTCAAAGAATCAGGCGTCGAAAACAAAGTCAAACACAAGAAACTCATCATCCCTGGCAAAGCATCCAGAATCAGCGGCGAAATCGAAGAGCTCACAGGCTGGAAAGTGCAGGTCGGACCACGCGACAGCAGCGAAATCCCCAAGTACCTCACAGAAAAATGGCAACCCTAAGCCATCTCACCTTTCCTTTTTGTTTTTGTTACTTGTTTGCAGTTTTCAGTTGTTTTTTTCCAACAGATTTAACCGAAATGCGTCCAGTACGGTTGTTTGATGATATGTGCAGCCTTAAAACCGTAAACCTTTTCTTTCTCTGTCTTTAGCGTTCTGCTCTGTAACCTGCTTCTTTTGGTTTGGTGTGCCCCCGATGGTTAATTCACTTTGGTTGGCTAACCTTGATTATTTTTCAAAATGCCGAATGAATATGTTATTCATGCCAAGTGTTAAATTTCTATTACGTTGAATTGTAGTCATCGAAAAATAATTGTCGATGATTTACTGAAGAGAGAGATACTTAAATGAACATAAATAATTTTAGAAAACTGTTGGTGGCGGCAGTAACGGTGTTACTGTTGTCATCAATGTTTGTATTCGCAGCAGACCTAAAGACGGCAAACGCAAGCGACCCGCCACAGAGTATCCAAACATGGACGTTCGTTGCAGTCACAAACGACCCCATCGGTATCGGCCAACAGATGGACATAGTCTTCTGGCTCAACGCTTACCCACCAACCGCTGTAGGACAATCAGGTGACCGCTGGACCTTCAACGTGGACGTCACAAAACCAGACGGTTCAAAGACAACCCTTGGGCCAATCATTTCTGATCCTGTAGGTTCAGGATACGCACACTTTACCCCTGATCAGGTAGGCACATATTCCGTGGTGGCTAGATTTGCAGAAAAAACGATAGATGGAACACCAAACGGCTTTGCACCTGGCTACAACCCAATGAGTTTTGGCTATTCAAGCATAAACGACACCTACCTTGCTAGCACCAGCGACCCCGCAACCTTCGTTTGTCAAGAAGAAGCAATCCAGCCATGGCAGGAACCTCCAATTCCCACTGGCTACTGGACTACACCCGTTAACGCCATGAACCGCGGCTGGGAATCCATAGTCGCCAACTGGCTAGGTGGAGCAGCACAAAACAACGGGCCAACCGCTAACTTTGGCTGGGGCAAAGCGCCTGAAAGCGCCCACGTCCTCTGGACAACACCCATGTGGTCAGGCGGAATTATGGACGCAAGATTTGGCGACTCCATGAACTACGAGACAATCCACTACGAAGGCTTAAGCTTCAGCCCAATCATCCTAGACGGCAGAATCTACTACAACGTACAGTCACTACCCCGAGAAGGCTGGTACTGCCTAAATCTCTACACTGGCGAGACAGAATACTTCCAGAACACCACAGGACCAATAAGCGGAGTAGGCGGAGGATTCGAACTCACAGGAGCAATCCAAGAAGGAGCACTGAGTTTCGGTCAAATACTCAACTATCAGTCGCCAAACCAGATGGGTGGCTACCCATACTTATGGAGCACTCCTTCGTCCAACTCCTTCGGAGGTGCCACCAGCCAAACGGACTGGAGAATGTATGACGCTTACTCTGGTAACTACATCTGCAGCATAGCCAACATTACATCACCACTTATAGTCGACGGACAACCAGTAATGACCATGGGAATGATGGGTCCCACACCAGTAATGGTTGGAGCAACAGGTTTCCAAGTTTACGGCAGTGATGGAAGTATCTGCTACTACAACATCGTCAACGCTGGAACTGCGGCTGAACCACAATACCTCCTGCAAGTCTGGAACAGCACCAAAGCTATCTCGTACAAAGCAGACCAAGATGCACTAGAAAGCGCCAACAACGCGTATTGGATGTGGCGACCGTTCCTTAACTACACCTTCGACGGGTCCCAAGGCTTCACTTTGAACGTACCAACAGTTGATTTGACTGGTGCAGGAAGCTTACAAACAGTCCGTGAAGGCAAATACGTTATAGGCGGAACCGCGGGGATGAACAACGGCACATTCGTTCAGGAAGGACAAATGTGGGCGATAAGCCTTACGCCAGGCGAGGAAGGCAAACTGCTCTGGAACGTAACCTTCACTCCACCAGTGAGCAGCGTACCCTCTAGTGCTACCGGCATGTTCGGAGGTGGTGTCATGTCCCTGGCAGGTGGAGGATTGTTCGGAGGCGCTTCAGGAGTGGACCCCGAAGACGGCGTGTTCCTGTTCCAGCAGACAATGACTAGACAATGGTGGGGCTACAGCCTCGAAACAGGTGAAGAGCTTTGGCATAGTGAACCTGAAGACCAATGGAGCTACTACGGCATGAGTTTTGACATCTACAACGGCATGTTGCTTTCTTCAGGAGGCGGCATGGCTGGCTCAGAACTTAGAGCCTACAACATAACCACCGGCGAAGTTCTTTGGACATATGTACCTCACCAAGTCGGCTTCGAATCACCCTACGGTCTGTACCCAATCAGCATCTCATGCATCGCTGACGGCAAAATTTACCTCTATTCCCGTGAACACCACCAAATCGGCAACCTCTGGAGAGGCACAACCCTACGATGCATCAACGCCACCGACGGGGCAGAACTTTGGCAACTGGCAAGCTGGGGAAGCGGATACGTCTTATCCAACGGCTACCTAGTAGGATGGAACGCCTATGACAATCAAATCTACTGCGTCGGCATTGGACCTAGCGCCACCACAGTCAACGTACAAAACGACGTCGTAAACAAAGGCGCCACAGCCTTCATCAAAGGTACAGTGACAGACCAAAGCCCTGGCGCCGTAAAGGCAGCAACAACATTCGGCTACCTAAATGGCGTCCCAGCAGTTTCCGACGCTGACCAGCAAGGATGGATGGAGTACCTCTACGAGCAACAGGCTTTGCCCGCAGATGCTAAAGGCGTTAAGGTGCACTTGACGGCAATTGACCCCAACGGCAACACCCAAGACATCGGCTACGCAACAACTGACCTCGGCGGCAGCTTCGGCTTCCCGTGGGTTCCCCCAGTGGAAGGCACCTACCAAGTCATGGCAACCTTTGAAGGCAGCAAATCCTACGGTGGTTCATATGCCACAACTCAGTTTGAGGTGTTACCCGCCACTGTTTCGCCAGCAGTCACTGTACAGCCAACACCAACTATGCCTACTCAACCAACTTCAGCACCTACCTCAGCGCCTACACAGCAAACTTCGCCTTCGCCCAGTGAAGCTCCACAACCCGCAACTATCGCAAGCACCCCAACCCTGACCTACATCGCCATCGGCGCAGCAGTCATCATCGTTGTTGCAGCCGCAGCAGTGCTGGTCTTAAGACGCCGAAAATAAACGGTAAAACAAACAACTTCCCTTCTTTCCTTTTTGAAAACATCATTTGTGTCTGATAAAGGGGCTGAGTAGACTCTGGAAAATATTTTCCCATTTGCTTGTTGGGTCTTCACTCTTCTCTTCTAAATTGTTCCAGAGCCCCAGCAACCCCTCTTCAAACTTCCACTATGCATACTTCGACAGAAAAACTGCGGTGTAGAAGGTAGACGAATCTATTTGCCGCCTATTTGGATGCTATTAGTAATTCGATGCAGAAACGATAGAGGGGAGGGGTCTACGCTACTGACAAAGCCACAACAGATGGGGTTATTTGATTTTGTCGCCGATTCTGGTGCGCAGCATAGCTAGACCCAGTCCGATGAAGGGCAGGGTCCAGACGTCAATCTGCATCGCCGAATCCAAGTTGCCGCTGGTAAACGAGTAAGCCACATAAACTGCATAGTAGACTCCAATCATTACCAAAGACAACCCAAACCACCAAACGGACTCACCCTTGTTTTTAGCCAGAAAATACGCCCCTGGAACCGCAAACACAACTGCCAAAGACATAGCCGTTAACGAAACCAGAAAACCCCACGACGTTGCGCCTCGCAAAAGGAATTCGCTGCCGATTACGGCGATTTGGTCAAACCAGCGAAACACGCTGTTAAACCACAACGCCGCAATGTATGCTACGCCTGCGATGCCTATCCACTTGAGCATCTGGGTGCCTTTGCTGTAGTCGCGAACCTTAAAACTCAAAATCAGCAACGCTGACCCCGCAAACGCTGCCTCCAACAGGTACGCCGCGCCCAGAAAGTTCCAGCCTAACCCCAGCCACCACAACCCCGACGGAAACAGCAAAATAAAATATGTTCCCTCCAGGAACAGGGCTGCTTCCACTAGGCGTTCAAGCTGGACCTGTGATAAGTTGATGCCGCCGCCCCAAACTGTGAAGCCGACAGCCATGGCGAAGATAACGGCGCAGAAACGAGAAATGAGCCCTGCAAAGGAGGATATGAACATGCCTAGGTTGCCGTTGTAGATGTCGGGTTTTCCTAAGAGGACATTGTAGAGGTGTTCAAAGTTTGAGGGCAACAGGAAAACCACCCAGATAAGCAGGGAACAAAAGCTTGCGAAGACAAGAATTTTGAGGTTACGGCTTGCGGTGACCACTGGTTAGGTTCTCCAAGTTGTTTATGGTTTTGGGTTATTTTTTGTTTCCGTACCTCTGACAAAAAGCGTCACCAGACGGAAAAACCGAGCATACGCGTTGGGCACGTTTTTTGGCGTTTGCCCCATTAACCAAAACCATAATGTCTCGGATTTTGCTAAACGACTCTGTTTTTCCGTCTTCCCGTTTCCGCGTAACCTTAATGCAGTCATCGACCATGCAGCTTAAAACGCACGCGTCACAGTGCAGGCATAGGTCTTCGATTACTTCCACGCCGCTGTTGCTCCAGTAAAGCGCGTTTGTGGGGCACACTTTTATGCACAGTTTGCATTGACCGCCCACACAGGTGTATTTGTTGATGGTTATGGTGCCTTCGGGGTAGCGGTCTTGGTCTTTGTATTTGGTGGTTTCCAACAGTTCTTGGCGTTGGGTTTTCTGTGGCGTTTGCGGTTTTTCTTCTTCCTTGGCTGGTGTGCTTTCGGAAAGCATGTCAAATATGTCTATGGTGGAAGAATCTTTCGGCATCTTGGTTAATCCTTAGGCTTATCCGTGGTTAGAGTTTATGCGTTTGCCGAATTATAATTACTTATCCCAACAAACTCTTAGGAATCTTCGTGCAAAGCCCTTATACAGCCGTTCGTCCAAATCTAAACGTGGTGAACCTCATGTGCGAGTTTAATGTAGTCCTAAATGGAAAAACCGAGTTTAAAGATGTGGTTTACGCCAAATCTGAAGGCAACAACGTTGTAGTCAAAAACGTGTTAGGCGAAGCCAAAGAATTCCAAAACTGCGTCATAACCGAAGTGGACGTGAACCAAACAAAACTGGTTTTAACCCCAACTCCTTAAAACACTTTTTACCTTTAGCTCAAATCCACGTTTTCTGTTTATTGCTCGTTCGTTCAAAGGGTCTTCTTTAGTGTACTCAAGTTGAAAACGGTGTTGGAGCAACCATTCTTCAACAGCGGAACTGATTGACCCGTCACATCCATACTTGTCAATAACTCCATCGACATCTTCACCTCTTCTCCACACGCCACACCCACAACACCTTCATACTTATGTGTCTTTAGAATTTTGGGCACACAGGAACCCCCAGGCAAAACATAAACGTCGTAGCCTTTCTCCTTGGCGATTTGGCTGGCTTGGTTTACGTCGCAGTCTGGGCTGCATTGTGCACAGACGTAACTGGGTATGCTGCTGTCAAAAGTGGCTTTGCAGCGGCTATCCATGTATTTACGGCTGCAATGCGGTAGGAAAAGTGCCCTCTTTTTAGTTTGAAGAAACTTGGTTCTTTGCATCAGGTTCAATGCTTGAATGTCAATGAGGTCCTGAATGAGAACCAGTGAGTCTTGAAAGTCAAGCCCCGTTGCTTCTTGGATTTTAAATTTGCCGATGATATCTTTGAGGGTATTGATGAAAACCTTGTGAACCCCTCGCTCATAGCTGGCTAAGGCTATTTCTGCAAAAAAGCGATGTGGCGTTTTTGAGATGTCAAAAGTGAACTTGTAGGGCATATTTAAAGAATGATTTCTCGGGTTTAAAAATATCTCTGTAGCTTTGTGTTCTTAATTTGGATTCGTTGAAAGCTGCGTTTTCTGCACATTTTGTAGGGAAACTTTTTCTTTTGGGAGGTCCTCTAAAAGTTCATGCAGTGCCTTTGCTTCTTCCCGCATTTGACCAACTTCCATTTCTAAGGTTGCGAGGCGTGATTCGGCAGTTTTGCGCATTCCTTCAATTTCAACCATTAAACGTGCCCTTTCCGCTTCTAACGCCTTAATTTTTTCCCTCAAATCCCTCAGTGTCAACTTGAGCTCCTCTCTTATGCGTTCTATTCGTTCTATTCGGTTTTTAACGTTTGCTGCTGGCGTTGCTAAAAATCCCCGTTCTTTATGCTTCTTTAGTTTAGGTGGGTTTTAAAATTTGGGGTTTTTCTGCACAAAAGTAATGAACCTGATTTCTGTTTGTTTATGTATGGCTACTATGCCTGTAGACCTAAGCATTCTTGAAATTGATGGCGTCTGGTTTGCGGCGGCACTGGACAGGCAGCATGTTTTAGCCACAAGCTTTAGCCACGACAAAACCAAGACCCTGCAAAAATTGGCTCAAAGTTTACCCAAAAGCACGCAGCTGCACGTTACCTCTGGCGTTTGTGGGTTGGCAGGAAAAGTCTTGGCAGCCATGGAGCAGGTCTACGACGGTAAATCAACCGCAGAAGACCTTGCTTTGTCGTTGGAGCGTTTGCCCGAATACACGCAACGTGTGCTTCGAGCCGTTAACCGAATTCCCGCGGGGTATGTTGCTTCTTATGGTGGTGTGGCTGAGGCTGTGGGTGGAGGTGCACGCGCTGTTGGAAACGTTATGGCTTCAAACCCCTTTGCGCCTCTTATTCCCTGCCACAGAGTTGTAACCTCAAGTTTGGGGCTTGGTGGTTATGGAGGAGGTTTGCGGGCGAAAGTGGAGCTTTTGATGCGGGAAAGGCGCGGGTTTGCCCAGCCGGCTGAGGTTGTGGTTGATGGTGGTGGGGTTTTGAGGGTTTTTCCTGTAGAGTTTGTGCTCCGAAAACTCGAGAAGCAAACTCTTGTTTAAGACTCAACAACCATGCCCCAGAGTTATAGGTTGGTTGGGTCAAAATGGTTAAAAGTTAACTTGCAAATCTTCAAGTGAGCAACAGATGCGTATAGGCTTTATCGTAAACCCCATTGCGGGTATGGGCGGCAGAGTCGGCTTGAAAGGCACCGACGGGGTTCTTCAAAAAGCGCTCGCTAAGGGGGCTCAGCCTGTTGCACCTCAACGGGCAAAGGAGTTTTTGGAGGCGCTCAAACAGCGCATGGGCAACTACCAAATTGATGTGTTCTGCTGTCCCGCAAACATGGGCGCAGACGAAGCTCAAGCCGCAGACTTGTCCTTTCAAATTTTACCTATGACTCTTGGTGAAGAGACCAATGCATGTGACACGGAAACCGCGGTCAAACAGCTACACCTGGCAAACGTAGACCTCATTGTTTTTGTTGGTGGAGACGGAACAGCCCGAGACATCCTAAACGCCTCTCACAACACAGTTCCCGTGCTGGGCGTTCCTTCGGGCGTGAAAATGTACAGCGGCATATTCGCCGTAAACCCAAAAGACGCGGCAGAAGCCGTTGTGGCGTTTGTAGAGCACCGCGCCGAACTTGTGGATTTTGAGATCATGGATGCCGACGAGGAAGCTATCCGCAATGATGTTTTTGACGTGAAACTGTACGGTTATCTGAAGGGGCTTTCGATTCCTGCATTAGTGCAGGGCAGTAAAGAGGTTTCGCCCGAAACGGTTGATGAAAAGGCGCAGCAAAAAGCCATAGCCCGATACATCGCCGAGGAAATGCCCAAAGACGCCATCTTAATTCTTGGACCAGGAACAACCGTGGAATCCATCGCCCAAGAGTTAGGTGTGAAAAAGACGGTTCTGGGCGTAGACATTTACCATGATGGCAAGGTTGTTTTGGATGCTGACGAGAAAACCCTGCTGGAAGCCGTCCCTGATTGGGATAAAACTTGGCTTGTTTTGTCGCCAATAGGGCATCAAGGCATCTTGCTGGGCAGGGGCAACCAGCAAATCAGCCCCCAAGTAATCAAAAAGGTTGGCAAGAACAAGATGCTCGTAGTGGCAACAATAGGCAAATTGCGGGGCATCGAAGGCAAGGCGCTTAGAGTTGACACGGGCAACACAGAAGTGGACAGCCTGCTCAAGGGCAACATTCGCGTGATAACCGATTACCAGATGGGCGTACAAATCCCAATCCAATAACTTATGGCAGCAGTTTGGAGTGTTGCTGCGTTAGGGTTATATTGCTGCTAAACGAATCAACTCTGAGACCTAAAATGTCAGACGTTGGAGTTACAGTCAAAAAAAGCGAAGACTTCTCAGAATGGTACACAGAAGTCATTCTAAAGTCAGGCTTAGCTGACTACGCCCCCATCAAGGGCTGCATGATTATCCGCGAAGACGCCATCGCCATGTGGGAGAACATCCAAGAAATCCTCAACAAAAAAATCCGCGCCACAGGGCACCGCAACGTGTACTTCCCCCTGTTCATCCCTGAGGGCTTCCTTAAAAAAGAAGCCGAACACTTCGAAGGCTTCACACCCGAAGTTGCTTGGGTCACGCAAGGCGGCGACAGCCCACTGGAGGAGAAGCTGGCAGTGCGACCCACGTCTGAAACCATCATGTACGCAACCTTCGCCAAGTGGATCCGTAGCTGGCGTGACCTGCCTCTCAAAATTAATCAATGGTGTAATATTGTGCGGTGGGAAACCAAAGCCACCAAACTGTTTCTGCGCACCCGCGAGTTTCTCTGGCAAGAAGGCCACACTGCCCACGCCAGCAAAGAGGAAGCCGAAGCCGAAGTCCTGTATGCCCTCCAAGAATACCGCGACATCATGGAAAACTACCTTGCAATCCCCGTGCTTGTCGGAGTGAAAAGTGAAAGCGAAAAATTTGCCGGTGCCGACTACACCACCGCATTAGAAGCTATGATGCCCGACGGCAAAGCGTTGCAGATGGGAACCAGCCACAACCTTGGACAGCATTTCGCGCACGTTTTCGACATCAAATACATCGGCGAGGACGAAAACGACCACTTGGTCTGGCAGACTAGCTGGGGCATCACTACTCGAACCATCGGTGCCTTGGTCATGATTCACGGTGATGACCGTGGACTGGTGCTCCCGCCCAAAATCGCCCCTATTCATGTGGTTGTTGTGCCTATCCCCTACAAGGGCGCTGAACCTGCCGCGATAGTGGCTAAAGCCAAAGAAGTCGCCGACAAACTTACCCAAGCTGGCTTAACGGTAATTGTGGATGACCGACAGGAGTACACGCCGGGCTGGAAATTCAACCAGTGGGAACTTAAAGGCGTACCCGTCCGCATCGAGATTGGTCCCCGCGACCTCAAACAAGGCCAAGTTACTCTGGCAAGGCGCGACACCTACCAAAAAAGCTTTGTCAAAGAAGCCGAAGCCATCTCAGCCGTGCAAACCCTGCTACAGGACATCCAGCAAAACCTCTTCGAAAAAGCTCAGGCAAATCTTAAGCAGCAAACCACCGCCGTCAAAACCTACGAGGAATTCAAAGCCACGGTCGCTGGCAAAGGCGGTTTTGTTAAGGCGGCGTGGTGTGGCAACGCAAACTGCGAAGCAAAAATCAAGGAGGAAACAGGCGCCACGGTCAGGGTGATTCCCTTCGAGAAAGAAACGCCCCAGACGGACTGCATATACTGCGGGCAGAAAGCCAAAGATGTAGCTTACTTTGCCCGAAGCTACTAAAACCCTTTTAATGGGTGAGTTGCTGGGCTACCTCCGACAAACCCAGCCTCTCCAAAGTCGCCTCTTTCGGAACCCCCTTTTCGTTCCAGCCCCGTTTGGCATAGTAGTTTTGCAGCAGTGCATCATATTTTTGTCGGTTCAGCTTTTCGCCCGCCAGTTCACCTTCTGTCAAGGCTTCCTCGAACCACCTTGCAGGCGGAACATCCATCTGGCTTGACCATTCCCCGTTGTGTTCGCGTATCCAAAAAGCCCGAACCAAGTTAAAAACCCGCTCCGAAATCAAAATGAACTTCTCCCATGAGTAGTCTTGCCCTGTGGCGGAGTGAAGGAATTTGGGGTACCATTCGCGGTCAAGCCCCAAGTTAATCATCGGAAAACGGCAAACGCCAAGGCACTCAAAGATACCTCGCAGGTTCTGGGTGGCAACTAAATGTTCAGCTTTCTCTTCCCCATAACCCAAACGGTCATGTTGCGTCTCCCAAGCCAAAACCCAAGCGTCCTTGTGGTGCGCTCCGATGGGGCTGGTTCCGTACGCTAAAGCCATCTCAGGCGCGGCGCGGCAGTCATATGCGCTCACTTCTAACCCCTTCACATGCATCGCCCACCGCGCGGAGTCTCCGCCGATTTTTGCTGCGGCTGCCCGCACGCCTTCAGCCAGAACCTCTCCTAAGCCGCGCCGAAATGCTATGTCTTCGCAGAGGGTTTTTGCGTGCTCAAAGTTGCCCCACCTATAATTCTGGGGGATTAAGCCTTTCTGTGAGGCTTCCATGGCAAACCCAATTACGCTGCCCAAAGAAATCGTGTCTAACCCAAACTCATCTGCGATGCGGTTTAAGGCGGAAACCTGCGCCAAGTTGCCTAAACCGATGTTGCTACCCAGCATCGCAATGTTCTCGTAATCCAGCTCGGACTCGCAGTTTTGGGCGTCTTTGACGACGTTGCCACAAGTCATGTTACAATTGGGGCACCCACGATTCGCTACCTTAATTGCTTCAGCGGCGTAACCGTTGATTTTCTCAGCTTCAGCAAACGTGCCCTTTTGGTAGTTGCGGGTTGGCAAGGCACTGTTGATGTTTGCCCAATCCATCGTGCCCAACGTTCCCACGCGTTTCCACGTTTTATAGTTGGGTCTGGTGAGAATTTCCTTAAACCCCGCCCTCCCCTGAGCCTTAAGCTCATCAGGATAAGCCGCCTGAAGCGTCCTTGAGCCTTCTATGACCAGTGCTTTAAGGTTTTTTGAACCCATAACCGCGCCGATGCCCGGTCTGCCGCCAGCCCTGCCCTCCTGCGAAACAACACAGGCAAACTTGACAAGGTTCTCTCCGCCCTGACCAATCGAAACAATGCCCCCTGTCCTACCGTAAGTCTGCCTTAGCTGACCTTCGGTTTCAAAACTGTTCTTTCCCCAAAGCTCTGCGGCATCTAAAAACTCCACATCGTCATCACAGACGTGCAGGATGGTGGGTTTTTCGGCTTTACCCTCGGCGATGATGGCGTCGTAGCCTGCCTTGCGAATTTGAACTGCGGCAAATGTGCCCAAGTTGCCATCGCCGTACCCGCCTGTCAAAGGGCTTTTTGATGCTACAATCAGTTTGCCGCTGTTGGGCAACGGAAACCCCGTTAGGGGTCCAGTGGCGAAGATGAGTTTGTTTGTGGGTGAGAGGGGTGGTGTTCCGGGGGGAAGGGTGTCCCAAAGGATTTTGGCTGCAAAGCCTCTGCCGCCCATGTAGTCAGAAGCAAAGCTGTTGCTGTAAGTTTCCACTAAGTGGGTACTGTTACTTAGGTTGACGCGTAGGAATTTGCCGTTCCATCCAAACATGTACGTTGCCTCAAAAGGTCCCTTGACAGTTAAGGGATGTGGGGAAATAAAAGTGTGCTGAATAACAAAGCGGGTTTCCCCAAAGGGACTCGCTACTTGTCCTTCCACAAACAAGGCATATCTCATGGTGTTTTGTGCTGTTTACGTATTGCTGCCTTAGGAAGTTTGCCGAAACAACAATTGAGTTTACAGCTAAAGTTAAGTATATGAATATCCAAAATACACTTCTGTTGAGGCAACTATATGCAGCGACGCATGAACCCTAGAGACACAAAACGCATGATGCAACGCATGGGCATGAACATGCAGGGTGTCGAAGACGTTGAAGAAGTAATCATCCGTACCCCCTCAAAAGAAATCGTTATCGAAGCCCCGGAAGTTGCCATAGTAAACCTGCAGGGACAAAAAATCTTCCAAGTAGCCGGCGGAAAAGTCTCTGAACGTGCACCCCAACACCAAACCCAAGCTGCTGTAGTCTCTGAAGAAGACGTGCAGCTGGTCTCAGGACAAACGGGCAAAAGCCTTGAGGAAGCCCGCAAAGCCCTCATAGAAAGCGAAGGTGACTTGGCAAAAGCCATACTGCTGCTGCAGTCCTAACCGCTAACGCGGTTTTATCCACAAGCACACGCTGCAAATTTAGGCGAAAACATGACCACAAACAAACCTGAACTTGCAGTTGTTGGACACTTCTCAAACGACCTTCTCAAGCTTCCCTCCAGACTGGAACCTTACACCGTGCTAGGCGGCGCTGTTGCTTACTCTTCTATTGTGGCTCAACGATTAGGCACACAGGTTTTGGTGATTTCTAAGGTAGGCTCAGATTTTCCTCCTGCATATCAAAGCCAACTTCTTAGCGAAGGCATAGACCTCTCAGGAGTCACCACTGCAGAAGAGGCGCGCACAACAAGTTTTGAGCTCACCTACAATGCAGACTTGTCAAGCCGAACGCTAAAACTAACCCGCCAAGGACCCCCCATCACCCTCAATGACCTCCCCCGCGCCTTATACGCGAAAGTGATTCACTTAGCACCCATAGCCGCAGAAATCTCCTACCCCGTCGTGGCGCATCTGAGGCAATGCTGTACCTGCCTATCCATTGACCCGCAAGGCATGACCCGACGCTTTGACCAAAACGGAAACGTCACCTGCGCCGCACAGATAGACCCGCGCATCCTGCCCCTAGTTGATGTTTACAAGTCATCTTTTGAGGAGCTTACGGCTTTGACCCAAGAATCCGACCTTGTAGCCGCCGTAAAAAAGATGCATACCTTAGGTCCCGAACTGGTCGTTGTTACTTTGGGTTCGCAGGGCGCAGTGCTATCAGTACACGGCAGAATCTCGTCTGTTGCAGCGTATGGGTCAAAGTCGGCAGTGGACCCGACAGGAGCGGGAGATGCCTTCATTGGCGCCTTTCTCTCGCAGCACATCCGACAAAAAACCCCGTTTTGGAGCGCATCTGTGGGTTCTGCTGCGTCTTCGCTGGTGGTTGAAGGCGTTGGAACAAACTTTTC
Source organism: Candidatus Bathyarchaeia archaeon (assembly GCA_041447175.1). Classification (NCBI taxonomy): domain Archaea; kingdom Thermoproteati; phylum Candidatus Bathyarchaeota; class Bathyarchaeia (SeqCode); species Bathyarchaeia archaeon. The sequence continues at coordinate 2,369,754 of CP166960.1, forward strand.
CTTAGACCCGACTCAGGTAAATCAACGAGTTCACACAATTCAAGAAAAGAGACCTGCACGTAGTGCCCTGTAAGCTCAATACTGCTTTTATGCGGTTTAGAAGGTTGATATATGTTGCCCGCTTGTTGGCCACTTCGGCGGAACCCGGCGTGTTGCAGTTTCCATTTTGGCGATGTTGGGGATTTTGGCAATTTCTTCTTGGATTTCAAACTGCTGTTTGGTGTCTCTGACCATGGCGGTTACGTGGAGGTCAAAGTCTCCGCTTGTCTTTATGATTATGATAACATCGGGAATTTTAGTTAAGATGTCTATCACGTCGGCGTTTTGTTTTTGGAAGGCAAAGGCTATGCTGAAATCAAGGTTTGCCTGATACCCCAACTTTTCAGGGTTTATCTGGATTGAAACCTTCATGGCTCCGCTTTCAACTAGCTTTTGGTATCTTCGAATTACCGTGTCGGTGGAAAGCCCCAGCGATTGGGCGATTTTTCTAAACGACATTCGGCCGTCTTGAGAAAGTTTGTCTGTTATCTGCTTGTCTATATCGTCAGCGACAAAGGATTTCTGATTGTGGGGGATTTCTTGTGGTGGAGACTCAAAAACGGGTTGCCCCTCCTTTGGGGTGTATAACCGCAGGTTTTCAGGGTTGTTTTTCACATCTAACCAAAGGTCTGAACGCAGTTCAATAACTGAACTATGGAGCCTAACCGTTTCCTTGATTTGGTCTAAATCTTTGAGGTTTTTTAAGCTTGCAATAAGCCTTATGTTATATCTTGAATTATACTGTCGAATGGGCGCCAAATTAGGGATTTTTCTAACCCGCTCAAAAATACTTTCAACATGCTGCGATTCAACATTTAGCAGCACCGTCGTAACTGCGAGGTTTCCAAAAGCCGCAGAGTCAACTTGCGTTGTTGCCCCCGCAATGATGCCTGCTTTCTCCATTTTTGTGTAACATTTCCAAATTTTGTTTTTTGAAACGTCACATTCTTGGGCTATTTCGTCAAAGCTTTTCCGTCCGTCCCTGAGCAGGTCTTTGAGAATTTTGGCGTCTATGTCGTCAATTTTTAACAAAGCTCATCTGGTTAGAAATTTATGTGCACTTGCGATTTAAGCTTTCCGACAATTTAGCCATTTTTGGCTTGATTTTAAACATTTTGTCGGCTACCTGAGTTTTTCTTCACAACCCTTATATTCAAAATTTTATTCATTTTCATTCCACCAAATTTGGAGAGAGACGAGGTGAAAGTCTCCTTTTTTGGCGTAATGCCAGAAAGGGAGACCTAACAGGGGCTGAGTGGGCTCTGGGAGCGGTTACCTGATCTTGCTTGTCGGGTTTTCAATCTCCTATTTAGGGCAGAGCCCCAGCAGACCCTCCATTAGGTTCCAACAAAGAGTCGGGATTCGTCTTCATATCTTTTTGCTTAAAAATTTTAACTATTTATTAGAGTATTCATTGTTTTCCATTTGCCGTGTTTTTTTATCCTGCTTTGGGCGCGGTGGATTCGCAAGACCTATTAGGATTATGGCTATATTGGTAAACAGTCTCACTTATGTTGAGCTAGGTGTTAAACGTTGGGTCGTATCGATAAAGGCATGAAATGCAGCATTGGCGGCTGCAGCCGAGACGCAGAGAGGTCAATTCCGGTTGATAAAGCCAAGTCTGCAGGCTTAAAGGTGAATACAGCCGAAAAACGCGCTTACCTTTGCCACGAACACTATAAAGAATACAAGAAAAAATCAAAGAAAGATAAGACTCTTGAAAAATGGCGCTATGGCGCATAAGGACGTGAACAAAAATGCGCATTTTGCAGTTGCACTCTAATTTTATTACTTACACTCCTGTTCAAAAAGAAATCCAGACCGCTGAAGAAGCTGAAAAAAAAGAAAGCCGCGTGGAAGAAGTCGTAGTGCTTTTCACTGCCATCGAAGAAGGCGACACAGTTGACCTTGGGCAAAAAGCAATCGATGATGTCCGCGCGTTTTTGGGAAAACAGAAAACCAACCGCATCCTGATTTATCCGTTTGCGCACTTAAGCAGCAACTTAAGTAACCCCAACGAAGCCCTCAAAATCATAAAAGCCATGGAAGCCAACGCCAAAGAAAAAGGCATTGAAACTTATCGGGCTCCTTTTGGCTGGAACAAACAATTCACCATCTCAATCAAAGGGCATCCCCTAGCGGAGATGGCGCGGACATACAAAACAACCCCCGCTACGGTGCAAATGCAGCCTGAGAGCGCCCCCGCAACGAAGAAAGAGGAACCCGTTTCAGCAGCGTTGAAAGCCGAAGACAAAATGCAGTCCTTCTGGCATGTTCTCTTGACAGATGGCTCCTTGGTGCCCGTTGAAGAGTTCAAATTCAAAGGACACGCAAACTTGCAAAAATTTGCCACATACGAAATCAAGAAAGCCCGTGCTGTTAGCCAGATGCCTCCTCATGTACCGTTGATGAAGAGGCTGGAAATTGCCGACTATGAGCCAGGCAGTGACCCCGGCAACATCCGCTGGTACCCGAAAGGGCGCATGATAAAGTCACTGTTGGAGATGTACGTGACTCAGCGTGTGGCTGCTTACGGTGGAATGGAAGTGGAAACTCCAATAATGTATGACCTCAACCACCCAAGCCTCGCGAGTTACTTGAACCGTTTCCCCGCCCGCCAGTACATACTCAAATCTGAAGACAAAGAGCTCTTCCTGCGGTTCGCCGCCTGCTTTGGTCAATTCCTCATGGCGCATGACGCCCAGTTCAGCTACAAACAGCTCCCCATCAAACTCTATGAGTTAACTCGCTACAGCTTCCGCCGAGAAAAAAGCGGCGAAATCGTCGGCTTAAAACGCCTCCGAGCCTTCACCATGCCCGACTGTCACGCCATTTGCGCCGACCTCGAGCAAGCCAAACAGGAATTCAAAATCCGCTTTGACTTATGCATGAGCGTGCTAGAAAACATTGGTCTGGTCAAGGACGACTACGAGATCGCCATGCGCTTCACCAAGGACTTCTACGCCGAACACAAAGACTTCATAGCCGAAATCGCCGCTAAGTTCGGCAAACCCATGTTGGCAGAGGTTTGGAACGAGCGGTTCTTCTATTTCGCCCTCAAATGGGACCTCAACTTCGTGGATAATCAAGACAAAGCCGCCGCACTATCCACCGACCAAATCGACGTAGAAAACGCCAAACGCTACGGCATCACTTACGTTGACGAGAAAGGCGAAAAACAGTTCCCGCTGATTTTGCACTGCAGCCCAAGCGGCGCCATCGAACGCGACATCTACGCACTGCTGGAGAAAGCTTACCGCGAACAAATGAAAGGCAAAGCCCCAATGCTGCCCGTGTGGCTATCACCAACACAGGTAAGAATAATCCCCATATCCGACAAGTTCTTAGACAAGGTTGAGGAACTTGCCCAGAAAATCGAAGCAGCCAACGTCCGCGTAGACATTGATGATAGCGCTTCGACGCTGCAGAAGAAAATCCGCGCGGCAGAGCAGGAATGGGTGCCTTACATCGTTGTCGTTGGCGAGAAAGAAGTGGAGTCTGGAAACCTTTCAGTCCGGGACCGCGAAGTGCGGGGCTCCCAGCAGACCTTGACGGTTGAGGAGCTTATCGCAAAAGTTTCGGCGAAGACTACGGATAAGCCGTTTAAGCCTTTGCCGTTGCCACGAAACCTTAGCAAGCGTCCACTGTTTCACGGTTAAGTAAACGATTTCTATAGTTCATTGACAAAAGCTATAAGAAATCAGTATCCCATATGGGAAACCCCCAGTTCCGAGTGAACAACAATGGAGCAAGAATTGCAAATCTACATAGACGGAAAATACTACCCAAAATCCCAAGCAAAAGTCAGCGTCTACGACCACGGCTTCCTCTACGGCGACGGCGTCTTCGAAGGCATCCGCGTCTACAACGGTGTAGTCTTTAAACTAACCGAACACATCCAACGGCTATACGATTCCGCCCACGCCCTCATGTTAAACATTCCGCTATCGCCCCAAGAGATGACGCAAGGAGTGGTTGAGACGGTGCGCAAAAACCAGCTAAAAGACTCCTACATACGGCTGGTCGTCACCCGTGGTATAGGCGACTTAGGCTTAGACCCCCGCAAATGCCCCCACGCCTCTGTAGTAATCATAGCTGACCGTATCGTGCTCCACGACGGCGAAGCCAAAACCAAAGGCATCACAACCATGGCTTCCTGGGTCCGAAGAAACCCCATTGATGGCGCCTCTCACGAAGCAAAATCCCTCAACTACCTCAACAGCATCATGGCCAAAATCGAAGCTAACATGAGCGGAGCCGACGAAGCCATCTGTATCGCTCCCAATGGTTGCGTCGCCGAAGGTGTAGGTGAAAACCTGTTTGTCGTCAAAAACGGCAAAATCTCCACACCCCCCACATCAACTGGTGCATTGGAGGGTATCACAGCAAAAGTTGTTGTGGAGTTGGCTAAAAAACTCGGTTACACCGTAACGGAGGAAAACCTCACGCTTTTTATGCTGTTTAATGCTGACGAGCTGTTCTTCACGGGCACCGCTGCAGAAATCGTACCCATCAGGCAAGTGAACTGGCGCCAAATCGGCAACGGAACCCGCGGCCCAGTCACAGAGAAACTGATGAATGAATTCCGCAACGTAACTCGTGACCCAGCACAGGGCGTAGCCGTCTACTAAACGCTAAATCCACTTCGACAAGCGCAGTTTCTTTATTTCTTCTTTTTCATGAACCGCTCTAACTCGTTAAACGCAAACTCAAGCGTCTCAAGGGGCGGAAGGAACACTAACCGCGCATGTCCTGCACCATAAACCGGGTCAAAACCTGAACCATTCACAATGAGCACACCCGTTTCTCTGAGCAGCTCAATCACAAACTCAAGGTCAGTTTTCCATCTTGTGCCGACGCCCTGGACCTTGGGGAAAATGTAGAAGGCGCCCTGCGGTTTGGTGCAGCTTAGACCTTCAATTTCGTTAAGACGCTTCCACGAATAGTCTCGGCGCTCCCGCAGTTTCTCAACCACACCCTTGATGTGGTCTTGTGGTCCGTTTAGGGCTGCAGCGCCTGCCTTTTGCACGGGCGTGTTGGCGCATAGGCGGATGCGGCATTCTTTTTCGATGCCTTGCCTAAGTTCGTCGAGTTCGCCGTTTTTGCCCTTAAAGTACACGTAGCCTAAGCGAAGACCCGTCATTTGGTAGGCTTTGGAGAAGCCGTTAAACCCGACGACTGGCACATCTTTGGCGAGGCTGGCGGTGCTGACAAAGCTATTCTCGTAGGTTATCATGTCGTAAATTTCGTCTGACAACACCAGCAGGTTATGTTCTGCCGCGACGTCAAGCATGTCTTGGACCATTTTTCTTCCGTAGACGGCGCCTGTGGGGTTGTTGGGGTTGATGATTACTAAGGCGCGAGTTTTCTTAGTGATTTTTTTTCGCAGGTCATCCACGTTAGGCTGCCAGCCCTCCGCCTCGACAGTTTCATACGCCACCGGGGTGCCTTCGAAGAAGCGGGTGTAGGAAATGTATGGTGGGTAAGTGGGGCCTGGGAAGAGAATTTCATCGCCTCTCTCCACGAGGGCTGCCATGGTCATTTGGATGCCTTCGGATATGCCTTCGGTGATGAGGACGTCTTCGGTTGTGATGTCTACCTCATTGACGCGTTTTTCTTTATTGACCACTGCTTCTCTAAGCTCAGGAAGTCCCTCTGACGGTGAGTAATAGTTGTTGTTTTCAAGGACCGTTTGGCATAGGGCTTCTTTGACGTGTAGCGGAACGGTAAAGTCGAATGCGGCGGGGTCACCGATGTTTAATCCATAGATTTTTCTGCCCTCTTTAACTAGTTGCTCCGCGTAAGGCATCACGTCGCGTATGGCATATTCGATGTTTGCGGCTCGACTGGTGACTTTAATGTGCGCCAAATTTTGAACCCTTCAAGAAGCCACAAATAAGCTACTTGCAAAATAAACATTGCGAGAAGAAAAAGCAAATGCCCATCGATATCGAAGGGCACAAAGTGGATAACTATTTGGGTAATTGCGGTTTTTTTCTTACGTTTTCGGTGCGGGTTTTTTTTACTAAGCCAGATTCCTTCTCCAAGGAACAGAACGGTGGCACGCCTTCAAACCAAACTCCGGTCTCACTTGCGTTATCAGGCAAAGCAGGAACGGTGCTGTTGAGTGTTTGGTCTGCGCTAAAGGCGTGTTCCTCATCAGGAGTAAGAGGTCCATGCATAACATTGTCGTATTCCTCGCCATCCCAAGTGGTTGCCCAATAGGTTTGCGTGATGCCAAGCAAGCGATCGGGGTACGGCATAGACTACCATGAGCCATCTATCCAATAGCGACCTTCAGGAATCCAGGTAACGTTTACCCATTTGCCGTCGAGATAAACGCCGTCAACGATGCCGCCGAAGAGGTGAGTGCGGAACCAGCAGTTGTCGGGGTATGTGACTGTGCCGTATATTTCACCTCCCAGAATTGACTGCTGCACCGAGATTTCCTTGGCAGCGGCGAATGCGATATCATATATTGTTGCGGGTTTGTCTGAGAGGTTAGTGAAGTTGAGGACGACGGTGTAGTCAACGTTTTTGGAAGGGTACGTTACGTTTACGAGGTTGCCTAAGTCATATCCTGTTGCGTTGGGATATTCTGTGGTGTTGTGTAGGTAGTCGTAGGGTGTAAAGTTGGCTTAGACGATGTTGACGCTGAAATCCGCCTTGGGGCCTTCTGGAACTCTAGGATAAGTATGCACGTCTATAGGAACTATAAGCATAGGCGAAGCATAAGCTACCCCTATGCCCAACGCTGAAAACGCTACAAGAGTTAATTCCACGCTTGATCTCATGGTCTCACCTGAACTTTACTTCTTAGAAGCTGCTCTTAGCTCTGTTTACCGAACACTTCTGTTCGAATGCCCGAAAACATAACCAACGCCATTAAAACTACGCCTTATCGGCAGAGGGATATACGGTTTTCCTGAAACAAAAACCCAAACATCGTTTTTCCTAACTCTCTTTCTTAAAACTACAAAAGAAACATGATAACCCTAACCGTGTAACATCCGCGCATCAAGTTACTGTTGTGCTTTTTGGGCGAGCTCTTTTGCCCAAACACGAATTTCTTCCCAATCCCGAATTTCATACACGCCCTCAGGCTCCTCTTTAAAGCCGTCCTTCTCTAACTCTGACCGAATCATTCCAAATGTTCGGCGGAAAAGGATGTTCATCTTATTGAAGTCTAATACGCCACCAAAAAAGCCCAAAGCAATCGGCTGCAAACTATACTTGTCCACTTTGTCTTCAAGCCCCATCTTGTGGATTTTTTCGACATCCTCGGTTTTGCCTTCCCGCTCTGACACCATTTTCATTGTGGAAACAAACAAAGCCAGCTTCTTCTCTGCAAGCTCCTTGGCGTGTTTTTTGAGGAAGTCTTCAGCTTCACCGGTCCATTTACCCATCTGCAACCCGCTGCCTACCACGACGAGCTCGTATGATGTAATGTCTTTGATTTTCTCTTTTTTTGCGTTGGCAACTTTGACGTCAAAGCCTTCTTCGTGCAGGATTTTGGCGATTTCCTCGGCGTTTTCGGCTGTGGCTCCGTAGCGGGTGCCATAAACAATTAGCGTTTTCATCTTGCTTCCCTTTTGTTGTATTGGTTTGTTTTGGTTAATTAAATTGCCTGTTGAGCTTGTTTAACTGTTCACTTATATACTGAATTGCGTATTTTTTACCTATACTTCTAAGGTGAATTGTTGTGACTTCTCAAAACCTCTTAGATTTTCTAAACAAAGCAATAGCCCGTGAACTTCAAGTTAGCATCCAGTACATGTGGCAACATGTCCAAGTCACGAGCCTTGATGGAGCCGTCATGGAAGGCATATTCCGCAAAGTTGCCATCGCCGAAATGAAACACGCCGAAAAACTTGCCGAACGCCTAGACTTTCTTGATGGTTTACCGACAACTGAGCCTGAACCCGTTTTTGTAGGCGGCAGCCTTCTAGAGATGCTTACTCAAGACCAGCAGGATGAGGAAGAAGCCATAAACCTCTACAAACAAGCCATACAGGAAGCCGCAAAAGAAGGCGACTACACCACAAGACGCCTGCTGGAGGAAATTCTTGCCGAAGAGGAAGACCACGTAAACACGTTTGGGAAGCTCTTGGTAGGCATGACCGAGCCCTTCACCCAGCCTGGACTCACTCAGTAGGCTAAACCCGCGCAAGGAGAAGACAGCTATGGAAAGCGAATTTGAAAAACAACTCAGCAACCTCCAGCTGGACAACGCAACAAAAACTAAAGTCCTGCAGCTTATTACGACTGCGGGTACTGAGTTCCCCTGCCTTTCTTGTCCCTCCAAGGACGAGTGCGGCAGCTTTAAATGGTTCACAAAATGGTTCGGCGCAGTGCGGCCCCCGCAGTGAAGCTGGCTTAGCGTGTGCTGTTCCACCAAATCAGCGTGTCGTAGTGGTCTCTGCCAAACACCTGCGTCCAAGGTGAGCCGACTAAAATGTCAAAGTCGTCTCCATAGGTCTGCACTAAGCCGTTGACATCCTCCCATATCCGCTGGCTGTCTTCGTCGGCGCTCCAGACGCCCCAGATGGTGTCCTGCGGGGTTCGAAAGCCCCACCCATAATTGTCTGGAACCACATACGCGACCCGTTCAGTGTTTGAGGACGTATTATGAGGGTTAGCCACCACGTAATCCCTAAAGTCCCTGATGACATCCAAGTGTTCTTCCGTCAGCAGTCCATATGGTCCTGTCTGGGGAAAGTTATAGACAAGCACGTATCTGGCGCCTGCATCGTAGGCTGTCACCATATCTTGGTAAAGTTCAGATGGGGACTCAATGTAGGGCGGGTTCTCATAGGTCCAAGTTATCATGGTGCCCCACGTTTTGTTATGCATCTCAGCTGCTCCGCGGCACTGCGCAATGTTAACCGCCCGCGAGTTGTTCCAGCCAAACTGGCACAGCACAACATCGTAGCCTGCCTCATAATCATACCAGTATAATGCGTAATCTGAGGTGAATAGTTTGTCGGTTTTTATGAAGTCCCGCATCTGCAGGTACAGGTAGTAAACGTAGGTGTTGGCGGCGTCGCGGTAATCGTAGGGCATGGTGGTGTTGTCAAACTGTCTAAAGTTGCCCCGGTCCAGCTGGTTGCCGCCTGGTTCATCCCACAGATAGTAGCCCACAAACTTCTCTCCGTATCGGGCTTTAGCTTCAGGCATCCACGTTATCGGGTTGTAGGTGAAGTTTTTGGTGAACGGCGAGGGGTAAACCGTGAAAACCAAAAAACTCAAACCCTGCTGGTAAGCGTAATCGGCAACTACTTCAAGACGGGTCAGGTTCTCGGTAACCGCCAAGTTCGTGAAAGCAATCAAATTGGTATAATCTTTCACTTTGTCGATGAGCAGTTTGGTTTCGGCGACGCTTCCATCCGCGGTGACGCCTAAAAAGAAGTCCTCAGGCAAACGCTCCGACGTTGCCTTGCCAAATAACCCAAAAGAAGCAACCGTGGCTAAGGAGGCAGAAAGCAAAATAACTAAGCAGCCTAAAACAAAGGCAGTGTTATTCAACTTTGGTTGTTTACCTAGCGACATCACTTATAATGCGGTAACCCGCCATAAAAAGTAACCGAAAAACAACAAAAATTGTTTAATAAAAAGAAAAGAAAGAAAAATTTGGTTTATCTAAGTTTCATTAGGACCATTTCTGCGGCGAGAACCATGGGTTCCCAGGTTTCGTTCAGCGGTGGCGCGTAGGCTGTGTCTGCTTTGGCAAGTTCACGCACGGTCATGCCTTTCTGGATGGCAAAGCTTAATGCGTTTATGCGTTGGGTGACTTCTTCTCCGCCGACCACTTGCCCGCCGATGATGCGTTGGCTTTCTTTTTCGACAACAAGTTTGACTTTGATGGGTTTGGCGCCTGGGAAGTAGTCTGCCTTGGTTTTGCTGCTGATGGCTCCGGTGACGACTTCGATGCTGTTGCGTGCTGCGGAGGTTTCGGTTAAGCCTGTGTTGCCTGCTTCAATCTCAAACAGGCGAGTGACGGCTGAGGCTAAGAGACCTGTGAACTGTGAGTAGCCGCCTGCAGCGTTTGTGCCTGCAACTTTGCCGTGGCGAACCGCGATTGTTCCCAATTGGGCACACATGGGGCGGTGCGTGATGATGTTGGGGGCTTCAGCGCAGTCACCTATGGCGTAGACGTCTTTTGCGCTTGTTTCCATTCGACTGTTGGTTTTGATTGCGCGTGTTTCGCCCATAACTATGCCGGCGTCGGCTGCAAGTTTTGTGTTTGCGCGGACACCAAAGGCGCTTATGAATAGGTCAGCTTCAATTTTTTCTCCGCCCGCCATAATTGCCGTGACTTTGTCCTCGCCAAGGAATTCTTCGACGCCTTTGCTGGTTAGGATGCGCATGCCCTTCTCTTCAAGATGTTCCTGTACAAGCTTTGCCATGTCTGCATCAAGCAGTTGGGGCAAAATCTGTGGTAACATTTCAACCAAGGTCACTTTGAGACCCTGTTCAATCAAGCCCACACCGACTTCTAAGCCGATTAAACCTGCGCCCATGATGACGGCGGCTTTTGCACCTGCCTTAACGGCGGCTTGAATTGCTTCTCCATCTTCAATGGTGCGAAGGCTTAGAATGCCTTGTTTTTCGCGTCCTTTGATGGGTGGCAGGAATGGGTCTGCACCTGTGGCTAAAACTAAGCTATCGTAGGTTAGGGTTTCGGTTGAGCCTTCTTTGGTGGTGTAGGTGACAGTTTTCTCTTTGGTGTTTATAGCGGTGACTTTGGTTTCGCATTTGAGTGTGAGCTTTAGCATCTGGAAGTATGCGGGTGGATAAACAGTTAAGTCAGCGAATTTGGCAATTTGTCCCCCGATAACAAAAGGCAAGCCACATCGGCTGTAGCCCGCGTTTTTCTCTTGGTTTATGAGAACGATTTCGGCTGTGCGGTCTTTTTTGCGTGCGGCAGAAGCTGCTTCTACACCTGAAGCATTTGCACCTATGACTATGATGCGTTTAACCATCTAGAAGCCTTCATTTAACTCTGGTTCTTGTGCCACTCAACCGCGGCGTTAAAGTCCATCAGGTTGGCAAGCTCTGCCTGCAAATTCGCGGGCTTCACTACAACCAGCCAGCCTTTTTCGTAGGGGTCTTCGTTGAGCAATTCAGGTTTAGACTGGACTTCCTCGTTAACTTCCTCGATGGTTCCAGTGATTGCTGCAACAAGGTCGGAGACGGCTTTCACGGACTCTACAGTGCCGTAGGGTTCGCCTTGTTTGACGTCGCCACCGGCGCCGGGGAGTTCGGCATAGACGATTTCTCGCAAAGATTTCTGTGCGTAGTCGGTTATGCCCATGCGGACTTTGTCGCCTTCAATTTTGATCCATTCAAAATCTTTTGAGTAGTAGAGGCCTTCTGGCACTTCGTATGCTCCAACTTTAACCATGTATTGCACCTTCTAACTAGTAGATACTCTGGAATGCTTCGACGCTTAAAAGTCTTCACAAGTAAGAAAACGAAAAGAAATCTGGCGTTTAACGTTCTCGTTTGCCTGCTATCCAGTCCTCGGTCATCTGCCGCGCCACGGAGTCAGGCACCTGAATCGGCGGATGCTTAAACGCGTAAGCCGGCATGCTCAGCAGGGCACCGCTGATTTTGCGATCCAACGCAATTTTTGCCGCCCGAATCAAATCAATGACGACGCCAGCGCTGTTTGGAGAATCCTCCACTTCCAGCTTCACGCTGATGTTTATGGGGCGGTCGCCAAACTTTCTGCCCTTAAGGCTAATGTAGCAGATTTTCTTGTTACGCAGAAACGGCACATAATCCGAAGGGCCAATCCTTGTCGGCAACGCATAGGGCACAAGGCTGGTGACGGCTTCGGTTTTACTGATGCGCTTGCTTTTGAGGCGGCCTTCGACAGTCATGTTTTGGAAGTCTGTGTCTCCGCCTAAGTTGAGTTGGTAGGTTTCGTCCACGATGACTCCGCGGTCAAGGCAAAGCCGCACAAGGTTACGGTGCAGGATAGTGGCGCCGACTTGGCTTTTAATATCATCGCCCAACACGGGTAAGCCTGCCTGCTCAAACTTCTTTGGCCACTCCCCCGTTTTGTCTGAGCCAATGAATTCAGGCATGCAGTTCACAAACGCGCATCCCGCGTCTATGGCGCATTGTGCGTAGAAACGGACGGCGTCATGACTGCCGACTGGAAGGTAATTAACTAGGACTTGGGTTTTGGTGTCTTTGAGGGTTTGAACGATGCTTTCTTTGGTGGTTTGGCTGTCGTCGTAGACGTTGAAGGTTTCCCGCATGTGCGGTGCTACCCCATCCAAGATTATGCCCGGCGAAACCGTGACGCCTAAGTGGGGTACGTCGCTGAATTTTTCGCACACGTTTGGCTTCATCCAAATGGCTTCGGAGAGGTCTTTGCCGATTTTATCTTTGTTCACTTCAAAAGCCGCGACGAACTTGAGGTCGCTGATGTGGTAGCCGCCGTAGTTGACGTGCATTAAGCCGGGGACGGTTTCGGACTCTTTAGCGTCTTTGTAGTATTGGGTTCCTTGAGTGAGGGCGCACGCACTGTTGCCTACGCCTATGAGTGCTACGCGGATTTCGGGCAAGGGAGTTTACCTTCTGTGTTGATGGCTAACGTAGGTCTACGCTATAACTTTTTCCTATTGCAGCTTTCTGTTCTCTGTTGTTTCCTCTTTATAGTTGGAACAAAAGTTAGAGTCCATGTGGTTTGGATTTCTTTAATTTGCTTAAAATGCGGGGCATCTGATATGCAGACTGCATTTAACTGGGCTGCGATGGCGGCAATCATGCTGTCGCCCATTGACAGGTTGTATTTCTGTCGTAGCTCGTGGCTCTGTATCTGTACCTATGAAGTGTGTGCTTTTAGCTCTCCCCAAAGAACACATCGTTCTTCCAAAATAACAGTGCTGTCCAACTGCAGGCAGGGGCTTGTCGTTCTTCATTTTTCGGCATTATTCTTGCCGTGTTAAGTCCTTAACCTTAAGTCAGCTAAAGAGGAAAAAGAAACCTGAATTTTGGTTATCTCTCAAAACGCATGACAAGGTTAAAAGGGAGAATCCATTTAACTAGTTTGTAGGTTGATTGGATTCTTATGAGCCTAAACGAAAGCAACGTAACAATCAAGTATGAACCTTTCAAAGAAATTGTGATAATGGAGCAGACCCGTTTCACTTCCCCCGATGACATGGCCCGCTTTACTTCCGTGATTGCAGGCGGCAAACTTGCAGGGCTTTACTGGGCGGAAGGCGTCGTTTTCCTGTATTTTCCCCTGCCCCCCTCCAATACAGCCGTCGCTCGTATGCTCATCGAAAGCGGCAAGGTCTACTGGACCTTTGTAGGTTTCGCTTTGATGCCTCATTACCTTTCAACGATTGAAACCAAAGAGAAAATGATTGTTCCCGTAATCAACATCTCCACCAACCCCCTGCTTAGCAAAGTTGCCCGTTGGCTAAAAGAACAACCATAGGCATCGCTCTTGGGTATTCTCACTTTTAACGGAAAAGCTACCACTGGCGCAGGTGAAGGCAAAAAATACCTCGCCCTTCCCTGGGTTAAAGAACAGATAAATCAAACCTTAGGTTTTTCTCCCTACCTTGGCACCTTAAACCTCACCTTAACAAGGGCAAGTCTCGCAAACAAGAAACTGCTCAAAAGAAGCGAACTCAAAATCCATCCCGCAGAGGGATACTGCTTGGGGTTGCTGTTTCATGCTTCAATCCACGGGACTCCCTGTGCCGTTGTGGTTCCTCAGGTTGACAGTTACCCCGAAAACGTTTTGGAACTTATCGCCCCCGTGAACCTGCGGGAAAAATTAAATCTTAAAGATGGCGACGAGGTCGCCGTGTCTGTTCAGGTTTAAAAAAGAGTTATTTGTTTTTCCTTTGCAGAAACTCTTCTATGTATTCTTCCGCAGCATCGTTTCTTTGCAGGTAGGTGCCGTAGCTGACAAGGGCTCTCATGGCGCGAGCAGCATCCTCAGGAGACGAATACGCGGGTATGCCTAAACGGTCAAATCGACTGCGAGTGTATAGCGCCATTTCTGTTTCGCCGATGTCGCACATAACCAACGGTTTAGTGTATTTGCTGGCAACTTTTGCCACGTCATCAATGTATTTCTCACGCAGCCCCGGCATGTGGTGAAGCCCTAAAAAGATTATACCATCAATTTTGGGGTCTTGGAACATAAGGTCCGCAGAAACCACAAATTGTTCATCAGTGACTGAGCCTGTGAGGTCAACGGGGTTGTGTGTTGCGGCAATTTTTAGAATGGAGCCGTTGGCTTTGAGTTGCTCAAATTTCTCAAGGGTTTCCTCTGAGAAGGTGTCAACTGTTAATCCCTGAATTTCCAGCTCGTCCACCGTCATGACTCCCGGGCCTCCTGCATCGGTAAGTATGCCAATGTTTTTGCCTAATGCCGGTGGCTGCATGGCGAGGACTTTGCCTGCATCGAAAAATTCTTCCATATCTCGGGCGCGAATAACTCCTGCTTGTTCAAAGGCTGCAGCGTATATTTTGTCTGCGCCTGCGATGGCTCCCGTGTGTGAGCTTGCTGCGCGGGCGCCGGCTTCGCTTTTGCCTGATTTAATCACGACCACGGGCTTTTTGGTGGTTACTTTTTTGGCGACTTTGAGGAATTCTCTGCCGTGTTTGATATCTTCCACATATGAAAGGATGACGTGGGTTTCTTTGTCGTGAAGCATGTAGTAGAGAATTTCGTAGTCTGTGACATCGCATTTGTTGCCGAAACTGACAAATTTGCTAACCCCCATTTGGCGCCCTGTTAAATAGTCTAATGCGGCAACACCAAAAGCGCCGCTTTGGGTGAGCATGGCTATGTTGCCTGGCATGGGGCGAGGTGTAGCTACGACGTCTTCGCCGGTGGTGAGGACTTTGGTTTCAGGAAGGAAAAGTGAGTCCACTCCGGTTTTGGAGTAGTAAACGCCCAAACAGTTGGGACCTAAAAGCCGTATGCCGCCTTTTTTTGCTGCAGCGACAACTTGGTCTTCAAGCTCTTTGTTGCCGACCTCTTTGAAGCCTGCACTTACAATGATGGCGGCTTTTACTTTTTTGCTTGCGGCTTCTTCCATGATGCTTGGGACGGCTTTTGCGGGAACGATAACAACAATTAATTCGATGTCACTTGGGATGTGTTTTAGTGTGGGGTAGCACCTAAAGCCCAAGATGGAGTCTTCCCCAGGGTTAACGGGGTATAAGTCTCCTTTGAAAACGCCCCGTAGCTTGTTTGTGGCAAAGTTCTTAAATATGACATGTCCAGCTTTGTCCGCTTTTTTGGTTGCTCCTATAACGGCTACTGAACAAGGGTTGAAAAATGCGTCTAACTTCTTTGTCATTTCTTCCATGGCTATCCCCGCTGGTCGGTTAGAAATTAGGCTCTGTTTTTTATGCTTTACCCTTCAAAAATCTACTATGTTAATGCTTAGTGTTAATTCTACCGATTCTGCTGTCGCTTTATTCTATTCTGACTGCGTGCTAACCTTACAATCACAATCGGCTTATGCTTCACCCGCCCAAGCATATCCCACGTCACGTCGGTCTCAGAAACTTTGAATCTAGCCGCCATATCCCAAACCGTAGCTCCCGAACCAGGACCCCGCGCGCGGTCAGCCACATTCGCAATTGTCAATGCATCCTCAGCCGAAAGCTTCCCTCCAGCAACCGCAAGAGGAGTTGGTCTTCTTCTAAGCCTAAAAAACCTGCCTAAAACATAGGCAACGGTGTCGCCACGGCTTTGGATGCCTTGCATAGGGCTTGGACGAGGGGTGAAATGAAAATTTTTAAACGTGTACGTTTTGTCTGTGTCTGTTATTACCACCGCTACTTTTTTGCCCAGTTTCTGGAAAATTTGCTGCTGAATTTCTTCTGCTACCTGATTGGCGTTTTTCAGGGGCAGACAAACCAAGGAGTAGGGCAGGTTTGAGCCGTCTATTCCGCCTTCTGAGCCAAACATCAACGCTTGAGCAAACCCCCCATATTGAAGGGCGACTTGTTTGTGTCGACTGCCCTCCTCTGACGGATACTCTCGTAGTCTGCGCAATAGCCTCTGCCCAAAGTTGCAGACTACCCCAATGAAGTAACCCCACGCCAAATGCATCCAAACGGTCGCCAAAACTTTCGCGGTGATGCCGGGTTTCACGATGCTTTCGTCTAAAATGTTGTTCGTTGCAGTTGAAACCGCCTTTTCAGAAACCACAACAAAGTCGCCGTCTGAGACTTTATGTTCTAAGGCTTTGATAATTTCTGGCAGGTAGTCGGTGTTCGGTTTCCAATACTTGGTGGTTAAAGGTAGGGCGTAGTATCTGGTCATACGGTCACTTTAAGCTAAAGCTACTTTTTTGGTTTAGTTATTAAAGGTTAAGGCAAAGTTTAACCTGAGCTTAACAGTGGCTTTCCGAGCCGAGTAAACAGCGGAATCGTATGTTTTAAAAGGAAAGAACACCCTGTAATCTGTGGTGGCACCCTTGCTGTTTGGACACAAAAGCAGCAAATTGCAGGTTGACTTAGGCGATTTAGAAGGGCAAAGCGAAAACCTAGCAACGTTTTTGAGGGCACATCTCAAGGTGGACTCTGTCCCCAAACAAAACAAGCTTCTTATCCAGCCAGAAACAACCGAAACCGCAGAGCTGCAGCGTGTAGTGACCAAATTCATTTATCATCAAAACCTAAACGTTTCCCACTGGGTTTCGGTTGACGGGAAAACCGTTAAAATCAACAGGTTCAAAGGAGTCAAAAAACCCGACAAAACAGAGAAGCACGAAAAAAAGAAAAATGCACCCCACCAAACGCTCCCCCAAAGCTGGGGTCTATAGTTCCCCTTCTTGCTTCGCCCTGTCTGTGGCTATTGCTTTGTGTGTTGTGTCTGGCTCTTTAGCTTGGACGTTTACGTTATTAATGTGTGAACTAAAAGCAGCAAGGTGTAGATTCCCGCACCCGCCAAGAAGAGGGCTAAGCTTTGCTTTTTTAAGGCGGATGGGACCTCATTTTTCACTGAATCATACAATATTACCCCCGAGATTAGGGCTAACAGCACGTAGGCTTCCGAGAGCCTTTCTGGGTAGAGCAGCGAAATCGCCCAGCCAATGAAGGGAATCACTGCTGCTACATAACGTCCTCCTTTTAGCTGCAATCGTTTGTAGTGTTCAACCATGGAGTCATTGGCGATAAACAAGTGCAAGGAAACCGCAAACGTGTAAAGCAAACCTCCAACAAGCCCTGCTTGAAACTCAAAAATCAACACAAAACTCAATATGGAATTAAGGAACGCAAAAATTGCAAAGTGAATAACAAAAAGGCTTTTTGTTCCTTGAACTTCTCGAAATTGCTGCTTAGTTGATGCCTGAATTTTTCCACGTGACTGCTTTGCCAAATGCTCCAAGACAAAGAAAATCAAAAAACCCACAAAGACCAAAAGAAAAATCGCATCCTCATAGAAGGCAACCAGTTGACTGCCTCCGGTGATTTGCTTGAGGTATTCTCCAGCTTGTAGCAGGTTAGGTAGTAAGTCTAAGAAAACGTAGGCTGCGGCTATGCCTCCGAAAAAGGATAGTGTTTTTGCGCGGTAGTTTTCGGTGGCGTGGTGAAGTTTGTAGGCGAAAAGGTTAACGAGGGCAAACGCTGTGGCTGCAAGTAACGCGTACAAAGCGTAGGCGGGAATGTTTAGGTAACTGATGCATTCGCCTCCCGTTCATGAAAACAGGAAAAATGAACCCACTTTAACTTTGTTGTCTTCAGCCAAAATGCTGCCAAAAACAAACCCGGATGCAGAGTGTGATTGGAGTGTGGTGCTCCGGCTAGGCTTCGGAGCATAGTCTTTGGCTCGAAAGTCTAGACTACTAGACTGATTCGGAAGTAAAAAACCCTGAGGAAAAAGCAGGAGACAGGTCAACTATAAATCGTACAGAAGTTGAAACTGTAATTTCCATATCAGGAAGCCTAAAACTGTTAATCATAACTTATTTAGTTCTTATTTCTTCTACCGAGTCCTGCTTCTTAATTCGACTGCTTTTATCAATTTTGGAGTTAAATCGTTTATTTCGCGGTACTGTTTTGCAGTGATTTTTGTGACATAACCGCAGGTTAGGCATGTTGCTTTTTCCCGGTTGGGACATAAGTCAAGGGTCCAGCATCCGCATTTTGGGCATTTTTCCATATTTTCCACTCCACTTGTTAAGTATTGTTAGTTGAATTTTTAAGTATTTTCTAGAGTAGTATTAATGAATCAATGATTCTTTAACGAGGAACAAACCGTCTGAAACCCTGAAAAACAAGATTAATTGACAAAAGTATTGTTTTTCATAAATGAAACTTGTGTACTTTAATCTGTTTTGTGTAAATCAGAAACGCCCCTTATTTTTTGGTCTGTGAATTGGCTTTTTTACTTTTTTTCATTTCACTTTCTTTTTCGCTGCGCCACGAACCAAAAAGCTTGAAGTATGCTTTTGCCTTTACTCCTTCAAATTTGTCTGCTAAAATTTCTCTACCTTCCTCTTTTGCACTCTTTAATAGTTTTAGGGCTGCCGTATCGGGATACGATTCTACGTAGCAGAAACTCCCTATTCTTGAGTTAAGAATCTTCTCAGTGCAAGTTAAACATGGAAAAGTCGTAACGTAAAGCATACACCCTGACAAATCCGCTTTCTGGGCGCTCAGCAAGGCTTTTTCCTCAGCATGCAAAGCCGTACATCTTCCCATTGCTCGGTCCTTTATGATTTCTTTGGCTAGGTTCTTTCCGCAGTGAGGACATTTATACGGAAATGTGAGTGGGGCCTCTAGCTTCTTAGTGCACAGCGGACAAGCTTTGAATTTTATCATTACGCTTTCGATATACTGGTCCCTGAAGCAATCTCCGAATTGTATATAGCACGGTTTGAGCGGATCACTATTCTCATTATATCCTATGCTCACAACATTCTCATTCTGGTCAATTATAACTGCCCCAACTTGCCTCTTGAAGCAATTTGATCTAAGAGACGCTGCGTAAGCAATACTCATATACGCTTCTTTTTTGCTTGGTGAACGAAGTTTTTCTTTTTGAAAAAGACTTATAGCATCTTTGAGTTTTCCTTCAAGTCTTTCGGCAAATTCGATCTGGGATTTCTTAGACTCGTTGTCATTCCTGATTAAGAAGTCCGCTTCGTCGACACACATAGCGACTTGTTGTCCATATTCAATATCATTTTGATTTTTGTCTCTCTGATCTAGCATCCTAAACTCGTCATGCGAAATGGTTTTGTTTTTGGGGTTCTTCTTTATTCGTTTCCATCTATCGTCTTCCGTACAGTCAACTGCAATTAGATAGAACTCCCGAAAAGTCTCTCTTAAAAACGCTACTTCTGACAAGTTTCTAATACTATCAAAAACAATGTTCTCGCTCTGTTTATTTTCTCCGACAACTTTTCTGTAAGTCTCTTCGGCTAAAATTTGAAGTGTTTTGGTTTTTCTCAGTTCGTTTCCAAATTCTTGCAGATCATATCGGTTTGCGTTTTCTGCTGCCTTTGGGTCATGTTTCGCTTCATTATATTTTTCTCGTAAGGTTTCTGAAAGAGAATATGATTCGAATCCAAAAGACCTTCTTAGAATTCCAGTCACTGTGCTACAACCACTACCAAATGATCCCGTAATTCCAACTGCAATCTTCATATATTGCAATTATTGCAAAATAACTCTATATTAGTCTTGCCACATCATGTTCAATTCAAACTTAATGGTCAATAAATAGTTCTGTGGAGTCTTTGTGACCCGTTTTAAAAAAAGTTAGTTTTCTTCAAACATTCCTGAAAGAATGTTTGTGGTGCTCCGGCCGGGATTCGGACCCGGGTCTTCGGCTCGAAAGGCCGGAATACTTGACCGGACTATACTACCGGAGCTCATGTTGCCACTGTTACGCCAAGCCTTCAAATGCTACTTTCTCTTTCTATATATAGCTACTGAGTCTTTTTTGTCGGAGTACACATATTCAAATCCTGCTTCTGTTAATTTACCTTCCCCTTCCGTAACGGGAAATTTTGCGGCTCCGTTTTTCTGCCCTTCTCGCTTGACGACTCAGTTTCAACATTGAAACTTCAACTGCGTATTTATACTTCATGCTTTTGCGTACCCCCACCCATATGTTCGGCGGTGAAGTGTTCATTGTAGGTCTTATGACGCTTACTGTTTTAGAAACTATGTTTTGGATAAAACAATTTGTGTTGATTGTTGCTTAATATATGGGGGTTTTGTGGGTAGGGTTTACACTAACAAGATGTTTTAAGCAATAAAAGTAGTCTTTCTAACCATAAGTTAGGAGAGTTAGACGATGAAAATCAAACAAAAAACAATTCCTGTCCTTGCCCTGATATTGCTTCTAACCATCTCGGGCATGATGGCGGGCATACAAACAGCCACCGCGCATGACCCACCCTGGGAAATTCCAACGTACACTTACATTTCTGCAAGTAACAACCCGATTGGTGCAGGACAAACGCTTGTCCTTGTCTTCTGGGCAAATGCTGTTCCAGTGACGGCTCAAGGGACGTACGGAGACTTCTGGACTTTTGACGTGGATGTCACCAAACCTGACGGCTCAATTGAGACTTTGGGGCCATTTGACTCGGACCCCGTGGGTGGTTCTTATGCCCTGTACACCCCTGACCAATTGGGTGAGTACACTTTTGTGGCTAACTTCCTTGAACACACCATTACTGGTCAACCTCTGGATCCAAGGCTCAACACTACTGAGCAGTACAACTATGCTTACTGGGGAGACATTTACTTAGCCAGCCAAAGCAATCCTCTCACTGTTACGGTGCAACAGGAAGAAATCACCTCATGGAGTGAGACACCTCTACCAGACCGTTACTGGACAAGACCAGTTAACAACATAAACCGCGGCTGGAACGTGCTCTTGGGCAACTGGCTCTCAGGCGCAGCCCAAACAAACGGACCAACCACAAACTTCTGCTATGGCTCCGCTACAGAAAGCGCACACGTACTGTGGGCTACTCCTATGTGGTCTGGCGGAATCATGGACCAACGGTTCAACGACGAAGGCTTCAACGGAGGCCACTATGAAGGCATACAATTCAGTCCGCCGATTATCCTCGACGGTAAAATCTTCTACAACGTCAACACCTACCCCAAAGAGGGTTGGGTTGCACTTGACCTATACACTGGCGAGCAGCTATTCTTCCACAACACCACTGGACCCGTAACTGGTATGGGTGGAGGTTTTGACTCTGCGGGGTCGGTTGCGGGCGAATCTTTGGCTTTTGGACAAGTCTATGCGTACGAGTCGCCTAACCAGCACGGGGGCTTTCCCTACCTGTGGAGCACCACCTACTACAACGCTACGACAGGGCAAATTCAGCCTAACACCTGGAGTATGTTTGACGGCTACACTGGTAACTACATCTGCAGCATAAACAACGTGCCCTCTTGGGCTGCAAGCGGAGGCTTCTTTGCCAGCAGCGCAGCAGTCTATGGGCAAGACGGAAGCATACTCCGATACTACATTGCAAATCTTGGCACACCTGCAGACCCCAACCTTTACCTGCAAGTCTGGAACACCAGCCAAGCAATAATTTACCCAACCTACGGTAACACCAGCCAAGTCATCACGGCATCTAACGCTTACTGGATGTGGAGACCCACCTTAAACTTCACTTTCGACGGCAACTATGGCTACACCCTAAACGTGTCAATACCCAACGTGCAAGGCAGCCTAATCACCGTACGCGAAGGCCAATACGTAATCGGTGGAGTTAACGGCAAAGTCAACGACACCTACACTCAGGAAGGCAACCTGTGGGCACTAAACCTTGATCCAACAAAAGGCGAAATCGGCTCTTTGCTATGGAACATAACCTATCTACCACCAAAGAACGTGCCCGATTTAGCTGCAGGCACAGGCTTCTTTGCCTCTGGCGTCAGCTCCCCCACCGTAGACCCTGAAGACGGCGTATTCATCTTTAACAACAGAATCCTGCTGACTTGGTACGTATACAACTTGACGACAGGGGAACCCATCTGGACAAGTGAACCCGAAGGCGACTTCAACTTCTATGGCATGTACAGCAACATATACGAAGGAAAACTCCTCTCTACAGGCTACAGCGGCGTAGTAACCTGCTACAACATCACCAACGGCGACGTCCTCTGGAAGTACACCGCTGAACAGGAAGGCTTTGAATCACCCTACGGCAACTTCCCCTTGTATATTGCTGCAATTGCTGACGGTAAAATCTTCACGGTTTCGGGTGAACACTCGCCTAGTCAGCCTTTGTGGCGCGGCTCCTACATCCGTTGCATTGACGCAGACACTGGTGAGGAGGTTTGGAAGATTCTCCATTGGGGTGCTGGCATCGGCGGAGCACACCTGACTGGTGTATGCGTTTACATGGCAGACAGCTACGTGGTGGGGCTTAACCTCTACGACAACCAGATTTACTGTTACGGCAAAGGTTCCAGTGCGACCTCTGTTAACGTGCAAAACGATGTTGTCAGCTTAGGCAGCAGCGTGCTCATCACAGGTACAGTTACTGACGTGTCGCCTGGAGCCAAGAACAAGATTGCCAGCGGCGAATTTACTACTGTTCCCGCAGTTTCTGACGAAAGCCAAGAAGACTGGATGGAGTACATCTACGCACAGCAGGCTAAACCCAAAGACGCTACTGGTGTTCCAGTGTCTTTGTACACTTTAGACCCTAACGGCAACGATATCCATATAGCAGACGTAATCAGCGACGCCAGCGGCGGCTTCAAATACCTATGGACCCCTGATGTCCCCGGAGAATACACGGTTACAGCAACGTTTTGCGGCTCCGCGGCATACTATGGCTCAGAGGCAACAACATACGTCGGCGTAACTCCCGCATCTGCCGCCCCACTCGTCACCCCAACACCAACAATTCCAGGACAAACGACACCGCCAACTTCAACTCCAACACAACCCGTTTCCCCCTCACCTAGTGAGGCGCCCCAGCCAACAAGTGACGGTGAACCTACAACAACCTACATAGCCATTGGTGTAGCCGTGGTCATAATCGTTGCGTTAGTAGCGGTTCTGGTTCTGCGGCGCCGTAAATAAACACCCTTTTTTTTCCTTTTTTGAAGAAACGTGCCGCCAAAAAGACCGAAAAGGGCTGAACCGGCTATCTTCAACTCATGTTAAGCTTTCTTCTTTCTATGAACGTTTGAGCCCAGAAAACCATTTTTGTACACTACCAACCGCAAAATTAAATCCTAAACAGGTCATTTGGGTGCTTCTTTTTCCTTAAACAGAAACCCTGTTATCTGCTCAACCAACTTGCTTGTTGACTGCAGTTTATCTTCCACGTTGATTACGCGTTTTTCTAAGTCGTTGGATATGATTTTGCCTTCAATGCGGTTGGCGGAGCGGAACATAAGCATCACCCTGTAGACGTCAGTTATGGCTTTTTCCTGCTCTTCGGCTGATGCAGGCTTAATCCCTGCGCAAATTAAAAGTAAATCGACATAGTGTTCTTTGATTTTCAGTTCCTGATTTACAGAGGGATCCGTGGGGAAACCAATTGCCAACGGGTTTTTTTTGCTAAGTTCCGCGGCTGTGGGAAAATGAATAATGATGTCTCCTCTTATCCAGGCGGAAACAAATTCGGTTACGGTGCGGCGCACATCTTTGGGCGAAAACAACGCGGCGGAGCCTTGACTTTGCTTGCTTTTGCGGATTTTTACTCTAATGATTTTATTTTTTTCCACGTTTTCTATGCCTTTTTTTTCCACTTTATGCGCCCCCACGTTGAAGTCTTTGTTCTGGTGTTCTTTCCGTCTAACCGTGAATTAAATGTTTTCGATGCTTAACAACCTGTTAATAGGATATTTTGGCTGTTGAGGGTATTTTTCCCAGAATTTTTGCGGTGGCTTTTTCTACGCGTTCGCGGTTCTGCAGGTCAGTGTAGACCCTCAGGATGTTGATGAATCCTTTCAGTGTTTCAAAAATTTTTGAGATGTCGCTCATGCGGTAAAGTGTTTTTGCTCCTCTGCTATTCCTGCTAAAGACCGGTATTTCCATGTTCTCCATTAACGCGCTGTGATGATAGGGCACCGACGGCACCGTGGGCACATCAATGATAACCGCTTCTGCTTCAACTCCTGCTTCTTGGGCTATCTCTGCTTGAATTTGCTGACGGTACGCGTCGCGGCTAAATATGTTTGAAATCATGGTGTCTTTATCGTAGAAAGTGCGTTCGTAAGCGCATTTAAGCATGCTTCGCCGCTCCAAATTCTCGATTATCCCCTTAGATTTTGCGCATTTCTTGACGGCAGCCCAAACCGTGTAGTCATCCATCGCCAAATACTCTTCAGGCGTTTTAAACGAGGTCAACCCAAGCTCCTCGTTGGCTTTCTCCATGGCGGTGGCTAACATTATCTGTGCTGCTCTGCCTACGCGGTGGAAATATATGCTTTTGAACGATTCAATCCGCGCAATGATGAAGGATTCCAATGCCGAAAGCGCACCAAGCTCCACCGCCAAGTTTTCCCCAAAAACGTCCAAAGCGTGGATGAGCCTGAAAACGTCTATGAAACCGTACTCGGCACCAGTGTGGTAAGTGTCCCGCACGATGAAGTCTTGTTTATCAACGTCGACGGCGCTGCTAATTATTTGGTCTAAAAATGCTTTTCCCTGAGTATGCAGTTTGCCCACGGCCAGTTTGCCGATTTCTTCAGGTCGATAGCCCATCTTGCCAAGTTTGTCGGCTACTTCACTTTTTTCAACAATCCACGAGGTTATGTCTTCGTGAGTTTGGTCTAAGTCCCTGACAAGCAGATGCTCAAACACATGCGAGAATGGTCCATGCCCCACGTCGTGCAGTAACGCAGCTAGCCGTGTGCCCTGCGTGTCCTCGTCGTTTACAACGTGGCCAATGTTGGGGTTCTCCAAAACTTTGCCAGCAAGGTACATAACGCCCACACAGTGCTCAAACCGCGTGTGATTTGCTCCGGGATACACGTATTCGGAGCCAGCAAGCTGTCGCAGTCGACGAAGCCGCTGCATGGGGTAGGAGTCAATTATGTTTTTTTCTGCCTGAGTGATGTAAACGTACCCGTGAACGGGGTCCTTGATTTCGCCCCAGTAAGCCCTAGAC